>NZ_CP014164.1:1533292-1866584 GCF_001543285.1 Aerococcus viridans | reverse complement strand
AGTAGGTTTAAATGGACTTTCTAGTACACTTGAAAGATTAGATTTGGACGTATCGAGCACGGTTTTCTTGTCTAAATCATTGGTAATCTGAATCAGTTTTACATAGTAATCTTCTTCTAAACCCTTGGGTAAAGACCCAGAAATGGTAATGACATCAGCATAGTCAACAGCTTGTTTGAAGTGAGTTAAGAAGGCCGCATTTTCTTTATCGGTGATGGTAGGACCTGATTCTAAGACTTCGGTTTGCTGACCATCATGTAAGATGGCAATACAATTTCTGGTGTCACCTTCGATAGATAAGAAATCTGTTTTGATACCGTTTTTATTTAATTCCGAGACAATGCCTTCACCTAAATGTCCACCTATAAAACCGGTGGCGGTGACGGCTTTATTTAAATCATGAATGACCCTAGTCACGTTAATCCCTTTGCCACCAGCTGTCTTACCCACTTGGTCAGTTCTATTTGTTGTGTCTAATCGCAGGTCGGGGATGGTGTATGAGATATCAACGGAAGGGTTTAAGGTTACAGTCAAAATCATATAATCACCGCTTAATCGTGGTATTCGCCACGGTCCCATTTTTCAAGGTATTCAGTGAATAAGTCAGGGTTGTCTGAATGATTGCTTGATTCAAGGTGGGTAATTTTGTTGATGAGGGTTTTATTTTCCTCAGAAGGTTGATATTCCTCTTGGATAAAGGCAGAAATGATATCTTCCATTAATAATTCACCAGTAATCATCCCACCGAAGGCGATAACGTTGGCGTTTAATTCTCGCTTAGAGTATTGAGCAGTTGTCATATCTCTTACCAAAGCTGCACGAACGCCTGGCACTTTGTTGACGGCGTTTGAAATCCCAACACCAGTACCACAAATGACGACACCAAGATCAGCTTCACCATTTGTTACTGCCTCACCAACTTTACGCCCAAAGATAGGGTAGTGGGTTCTCACGTGATTATAGGTACCTACATCAACTACCTCATAACCTTGTTCTACTAAGTAATCTGATACGCGAATTTTAATATCTGTTACGATGTGGTCACAACCAATTGCAATTTTCATAATTTTACCTCCGATTCTATTCCCTTAGCACATAGCGTTTAACATATCTACACGGATTTGGTGGCGACCACCGTCATAATCGGCAGATAGAAAGGCATCCACAATGTTTTCTGCTAGTTCATGCCCCACAATTTGTTCACCTAATGTAATGATTTTTGAATTATTGTGTTCTCTAGTCATATAAGCAGACCGTTCATCAGAAACCTCAGCGGCAATAATGCCTTTGATTTTTGTGGCCGAAATGTACGAACCAGCACCATATCGATCAAATAAAATACCGCGTGCATTGTCATCTGCTAGAATTTTTTGGGCTACCTTTGTGGTAGATTCTACAAAATCCACGCTAGGTGTTTCTGATAGATCTTCAAAATCAATCTTGTTTGTTTGTAAGTATTGTTTAATGACTTCTTTTAATTGCATTCCGTCTTTGTCAGCACCAAGATACACTTTCATAATATAACCTCCAAAGTTTAATTTTTATATTTACAAACTCATTGTAGAACAAAAATAAACAAATATCAACAATAACAATCATAATAAATAAAAAAATAGAATAAAAAATATTCTAAAAAGGCTTGACTATAAAATGAAAGCGTTATAATATCTAATTAAACAAATAGAAACATAAAACAAAATAAATTAACAATCAGTTACAAGGAGGATATTATGAAATTCGTATCAGAAGGTAAACTAAATAAATTAAAACAATTATCTACTAAAGAAGGATTTATTTCCGCGCTAGCTATTGATCAACGGGGGTCATTGAAGAAAATGATCGCTCAAGCAGGGGAAACAGAGGATATTCAAAAGGCGGTTGAAACATTCAAAGAAGCTATTTCTGAAGAGTTGACACCTTACGCTTCATCTATCTTATTAGACCCTGAATATGGTTTACCAGCGGCAAAAGTGAAAGCGCCTTCTGCAGGTTTGTTATTAGCTTATGAAGAAACAGGTTATGACGCTTCAGAACCAGGTCGCTTACCAGACTTATTACCAATCTGGTCTGCTAGACGAATTAAAGATGAAGGGGCAGATGCTGTTAAATTCCTTCTATATTATGATGCAGATGAAGATGATGAAATTAATGAACAAAAAAAAGCCTTTGTAGAACGTATTGGTTCTGAATGTAAGGCAGAAGAAATTCCTTACTTCTTAGAGATCTTAACTTATGACAAAGATATTGAAGATGCTAAATCGAAAGAATATGCAAAAGTAAAACCAAGAAAAGTATTAGAAGCTATGAAAGAATTCTCTAAAGATAGATATGACGTAGATGTCTTAAAAGTGGAAGTACCTGTAAATATGAACTTTGTTGAAGGCTTTACTGATGATGAGCCAGTTTACACTGCTGAAGAAGCGAAAGGTTACTTTAAAGCGCAAGACGAAGCGACAGACTTGCCATATATCTACCTAAGTGCAGGAGTAAGTTCACAATTATTTAGAGATACCTTGGTATTCGCCAAAGAAGCTGGCGCAGACTTTAATGGGGTTTTATGTGGCCGGGCTACTTGGAAAGAGTCGGTTGCCGTTTTTGCTAATGAAGGAGAAACTGCAGCCCGAGAATGGTTGAGCACACAAGGTGTGGCCAATATTGAAGAATTAAATCAGACATTAAACGAGACAGCAGTGTCTTGGGAAAGTAAAATTGCCAGTAATTTAGTCACAAGTAAATAAGATCAATTAACGGAGGTAGCAGTGATGAATAAAGAAGAAGCAACTATGATAGGTTTTGAAATTGTCGCATATGCTGGTGAGGCACGGTCAATTTTGGTGGAAGCTTTATCCAAAGCGCGAAACGGCGAATTTGACGAAGCTGAACGATTGGTTGGTGAAGCCAACGAAAGTTTAGTAGATGCTCATAATGTCCAAACAAATATGCTAGCTAAAGAAGCGAGTGGTGAGAATATTGAGTTAGGTTTCATTATGGTCCACGGGCAAGACCACTTGATGACGACCTTGTTGTTAAAAGAGATTGTAACTGATTTTATCGAACTATATCGTAGAGTAGGTGACTAAAATGATGGATCAATTGATTACTCAGATTGAGAAGATGAAACCATTCTTCGAGAGACTGTCTAGAAATATTTACTTGCGGGCGATTAAAGATGGGTTTATATCAGCCATGCCTGTCGTCTTATTCTCAAGTATTTTTATGCTAATTGCTTATGTGCCAAATGTGTGGGGTTTCTATTGGAGTGATGAAGTAGTTGACTTCATTGTAAAACCCTATACCTTCTCAATGGGGATTTTAGGGCTACTCGTTTCAGCAACAACAGCGAGGGCATTAACAGATTCCTATAATAGACGCTTGCCGGCAACCAAGCAGTTAAACCGGGTTTCCACCATGATTGCGGCCATTGTTGTCTTCCTATTCTTTTCATCAACTGAGATTGCACAGGGTGAAGGAGATGCAGTTGTTGCAGGATTCTCATCTGGTTATCTTGGGACAACAGGGCTATTAGCGGCCTTTGTAGCAGCCTTTATTACCGTGATTGTCTACAACTTCTGTATGAAAAATGACATTGCCATTCGAATGCCAGAGGAAGTACCACCAAACATTTCACAAGCCTTTACTGATGTCATACCTTTTGCGATTGCAGTCATCATTGCTTACGGGATTGACGTAGCCATCCGCGCCTTCACAGGTGTGAGCTTCGCTCAAGCGGTCATTGAAATGTTTCAACCTCTATTTACAGCCGCTGACGGTTATGTTGGGATTGCCATTATCTATGGTGCTATGGCCTTCTTCTGGTTTATTGGGATTCATGGACCATCAATTGTTGAACCAGCTATTACAGCCATAGCCTTCTTAAATATGGATGCCAACTTGGCCTTAATTCAAGGCGGGGAACAAGCAGCCAACATTATTACACCTGGTTTGCAATATTTCGTTGCAACATTAGGGGGGACAGGGGCAACATTTGTCGTACCTTATCTGTTTATGTGGTTTGGTAAATCGAGACAAAATAAAGCAGTAGGTAAGGCGTCCTTTATTCCAACCTCATTTGGGGTAAATGAACCCATCCTATTTGGTGGACCTATAATACTGAACCCAATCTTTTTCGTACCTTTCGTATTGGCGCCAATTATCAACGTTTGGATCTTTAAATTCTTCGTTGAAGTAATCGGCATGAACGGCTTCTCTTACTTCCTACCATGGCCAACACCAGGTCCAATCGGTATCGTATTAGGGACAGGAATTGCCCCGTTATCCTTTGTGGTCGCAGCCTTACTCATTGTGGTAGATGCACTAATTTACTATCCTTTCTTTAAGGTGTATGACAAACAGATTTTAGAAGGAGAAGCGGCTAACGAAACAGCAATTATTGAAGAACAAGCTGAAACAACTGAAAATGACGATCAAGTTTCAACTGGCAGTCATATTAAAGATGAAGTATCTGTCTTAGTATTATGTGCCGGTGCAGGAACCAGTGGGCTATTAGCCAACGCCCTAAACAAAGGGGCTAAGGAATACGATGTGCCAGTCGTTGCTGGAGCGGGAGCTTATGGCGCTCACCAAGAGATTATGGGGAACTATGATTTAATCATATTAGCACCTCAAGTAGTTTCTAACTATGATGATATTAAAGAAGATGCTGATAGATTAAATGTGAAGTTAGTCAAAACAAAAGGGAAAGAGTATATCTCATTGACCCGTGATCCAAAAGCCGCATTAGATTTTGTGGATACTGTATTAAATGAAGACCAATAGTCAGAACAAAGTAAAGGAGTTTATAATGAATTTACCTAAAGAATTCTTACTAGGTGGAGCAACAGCCGCTTATCAAGCAGAAGGGGCAACGACAAAAGACGGCAAGGGGAAAGTCGCCTGGGACGATTATTTAGAAAAACAAGGTCGATTTAAAGCCGATCCTGCGAGTGATTTTTATAACAAATATCCAATAGATTTAAAATTGTCACACGAATTTGGTGTTGATGCTATTCGTATATCTATCGCATGGTCGCGTATCTTCCCTAATGGAGACGATGCGGAAGCTAATCCAGCTGGTGTACAATTTTACCATGATTTGTTTAAAGAAGCTCGTGCTCAAGGGGTTGAGCCTTATGTTACACTACATCATTTCGATACACCGGATGCCTTACATAGTCAAGGAGATTTCTTAAATCCGCATACAATTGAAAGTTTTGTCAGATATGCAGAATTTTGCTTTAACGAATATCAAGAGGAAGTAAAATATTGGATTACCTTTAATGAGATTTGGCCTGTAACTAGTGGGCAATATTTAGTAGGAAAATTCCCGCCAGCAATTACTTATGATTTCTCAAAAACTTTGCAAGGACAACATAATATGATGGTTGCCCATGCAAAAGCCATTAAATTATTCAAAGACAAGCAATATGATGGTGAAATTGGGATTATTCATTCACTAGAAACCAAGTATCCTTATGAAGGTAAAAAAGAAAATGAGCATGCAGCATTCTTGTATGATGTACTTGCGAATAAGTTTTTACTAGATGCTACCTATAAAGGTTACTATACCGAAGAAGTGATGGATGCTGTAAATGAAATACTACTAGCAAATAATGGTGAAATTCATATTACAGAAGAAGACTTAGCGCATCTTGATGCAGCGAAAGATTTAAATGACTTCCTAGGTATTAATTACTATCAAAGTAATTTTGTGAGAGCTTATGATGGTGATAATGATATCCACCATAATGGTACTGGGGAGAAAGGCACGTCAGTTTTCGCGTTACATGGAGTAGGCGAGCAAATGTTTGATATGGACATCCCAAGAAATGATTGGGATTGGCTAATTTATCCAGATGGTCTAAGAGATCAAATGATTCGCGTAGCTAAAGAGTATCCAAACTATAAGAAGATTTATGTAACTGAAAATGGGATGGGGTATAAGGACGACTTCAATACAGAGTTAATCGATGATACGCCTCGAATTGATTACATCAGAAAGCATTTAATAGCTTGTACAGAGGCAATTGATGCTGGTGTCAATGTAGCCGGTTACTTTGTTTGGTCATTAATGGATGTATTCTCATGGTCAAACGGCTACAATAAGCGATACGGTCTATTTTATGTAGATTTTGATACGCAAGAAAGATATCCCAAGAAGAGTGCCTACTGGTGGAAACAATTGAATGAGAATAGAGATCTAAGCTCAAACGATATAGGATAATAGGAATTAGTTAACCATCTAAGGTGATATACTTTAGATGGTTATTTTGTACTTGGATAGGTTACACTGAGTTGGACAGAAAAGATAAGGTGTGTATACTAAAAGAAACACACTGGAGGAATCTATCATGTCAACGCGCAGAAAGAGACGCAGTTACTCAGATGAATTTAAACATCAAATCGTAGACCTACACAAAGCAGGAAAACCAAGAAATGAAATCATTTCAGAATATGAACTAACCCCTTCCACTTTCGACCGCTGGGTCCGCGAGAATACTGACTCGGGTTCTTTCAAAGCTCAGGACAATCTGACCCCTGAACAAAAAGAACTGAGAGCTTTAAAGAAGCGAAATGCTCAATTGGAAATGGAAAATGATATTTTAAAGCAAGCGGCGCTGATATTCGGGCGAAGGTCGAAGTAATCAAAGCAAACAAACATAAGTATTCTATATCAGCGATGTGCCGTGCCCTCAAAATTAACAGAGGATCTTATTATTATGAAGCCAAAAAGAAAGAAAGTGAATCAGAACTCGAACAAGCAATCATTGAAGAATTCGCAAGAAGTAATAATGCGTTCGGCACGCGGAAATTGAAACCTGTACTTGAAAAGAGAGGTTTTACTGTCTCTCGCCGTCGTATCGGTCGTATAATGAAAAAATTCCATCTCGTCTCAAAATATAACCGGCCGTCTTACAAACCCCAGAGAACCGGTGTTAATCAAGCTAGAATCGAAAACATCCTGAACCGTGAGTTCTCACAAGAAGAGCCGATGAAAGTGATCGTCACGGATTTGACTTACGTCAAAGTAGCTACTAAGTGGTTTTATGTATGTTTTATCCTTGATTTATTTAATCGTGAAATCATTGGTTATTCCGCTGGACCGCATAAGACCGCTGACTTAGTCATGCAGGCCCTGGCGACAGTTAAGGGCGATCTACATATGGTGAACACTTTTCATACCGATCGAGGAAAAGAATTTGATAACCATACGATCGATGAATTATTGGATACCTTTGACATTGAACGCTCGTTAAGTAGAAAAGGAAATCCGTATGACAATGCCGTAGCGGAATCGACATATAAATCGTTTAAGTTTGAATTTGTCTACGACAATCGATTCGATACACTCTATGAACTGCAGGTCCAACTTATGGACTACGTCCATTGGTGGAATAATTTCCGTCCGCATGGCGCACTAAACTACGAATCTCCCATAGACTATCGTAAAACTTGGGAAGAAGAACAGTCTGAAAATGGAAGAGATAAGTCATTCGTCTATCGGTCGGCCACTGAGTCAAAACAGTATGAGGCCAGGACGGAAAGGGTGGTCTTGCCCTTGTAGTCGTGGACACAGACTGTTACATTAATTAGCCGATCGATTGAACGAAAGGCTTCCGCCATTCGGTTGAGAGAGGCAAAAAGAACGTGAACTTAATTATCTTTTACACTTTATATTTTCTGTTCAATAATGTGTTGACATTCCAACTTTTATCTTAAAAACTACAAATTTTACTAGTAAGCTTGCACCAATAATTGTAAGTAAACTTCATCATAAAAAGAATTAAGTTAGCATAAAAGGTCGGGACTTAGTTCCGCCCTTTTTAATATGAGACTTGGAACTTAAATTTTTTAACGAGACCAATATATTAAGAGCTCTATTCAATCTAGATAAATTTGTAAATGTTTAAGATAGTTATTTCTGGTTATAAATAGATTTTGTTTGGATAGGTTACACTGAGTTGGACAGAAAAGATAAGGTGTGTATACTAAAAGAAACACACTGGAGGAATCTATCATGTCAACGCGCAGAAAGAGACGCAGTTACTCAGATGAATTTAAACATCAAATCGTAGACCTACACAAAGCAGGAAAACCAAGAAATGAAATCATTTCAGAATATGAACTAACCCCTTCCACTTTCGACCGCTGGGTCCGCGAGAATACTGACTCGGGTTCTTTCAAAGCTCAGGACAATCTGACCCCTGAACAAAAAGAACTGAGAGCTTTAAAGAAGCGAAATGCTCAATTGGAAATGGAAAATGATATTTTAAAGCAAGCGGCGCTGATATTCGGGCGAAGGTCGAAGTAATCAAAGCAAACAAACATAAGTATTCTATATCAGCGATGTGCCGTGCCCTCAAAATTAACAGAGGATCTTATTATTATGAAGCCAAAAAGAAAGAAAGTGAATCAGAACTCGAACAAGCAATCATTGAAGAATTCGCAAGAAGTAATAATGCGTTCGGCACGCGGAAATTGAAACCTGTACTTGAAAAGAGAGGTTTTACTGTCTCTCGCCGTCGTATCGGTCGTATAATGAAAAAATTCCATCTCGTCTCAAAATATAACCGGCCGTCTTACAAACCCCAGAGAACCGGTGTTAATCAAGCTAGAATCGAAAACATCCTGAACCGTGAGTTCTCACAAGAAGAGCCGATGAAAGTGATCGTCACGGATTTGACTTACGTCAAAGTAGCTACTAAGTGGTTTTATGTATGTTTTATCCTTGATTTATTTAATCGTGAAATCATTGGTTATTCCGCTGGACCGCATAAGACCGCTGACTTAGTCATGCAGGCCCTGGCGACAGTTAAGGGCGATCTACATATGGTGAACACTTTTCATACCGATCGAGGAAAAGAATTTGATAACCATACGATCGATGAATTATTGGATACCTTTGACATTGAACGCTCGTTAAGTAGAAAAGGAAATCCGTATGACAATGCCGTAGCGGAATCGACATATAAATCGTTTAAGTTTGAATTTGTCTACGACAATCGATTCGATACACTCTATGAACTGCAGGTCCAACTTATGGACTACGTCCATTGGTGGAATAATTTCCGTCCGCATGGCGCACTAAACTACGAATCTCCCATAGACTATCGTAAAACTTGGGAAGAAGAACAGTCTGAAAATGGAAGAGATAAGTCATTCGTCTATCGGTCGGCCACTGAGTCAAAACAGTATGAGGCCAGGACGGAAAGGGTGGTCTTGCCCTTGTAGTCGTGGACACAGACTGTTACATTAATTAGCCGATCGATTGAACGAAAGGCTTCCGCCATTCGGTTGAGAGAGGCAAAAAGAACGTGAACTTAATTATCTTTTACACTTTATATTTTCTGTTCAATAATGTGTTGACATTCCACTTTCATGACAACTGAAAAGAATAAGATGATAGCTGGGCTGATTTATGACGCCAACTATGACCAGGAATTAATAGACGCCAGAGCGGATGCCAAGGAATTGTGTTATGACTTTAATCATGCACGGCCTAGTGAAAAAGTAAAGCGACAAGATATTATCCGCCAGTTACTAGGCAAAACGGGCGAGAGATTTGAAATTGCAGGGCCATTTTATTGTGATTATGGGTTTAACGTTGAAATCGGGGAACACTTTTATGCCAACCACAATTTAGTTATTCTAGACGGGGCTAAAGTCACATTCGGAGATGATGTCTTTGTTGCACCAGACTGCGGCTTTTATACAGCCGGACACCCGCTAGATGCAGACCGTCGCAATAAAGGTTTAGAGTACGCCAAACCCATCACAGTCGGCAATAACGTCTGGTTTGGTGGTGGTGTGAAAGTCATGCCAGGTGTAACGATTGGGGACGGGGCTGTCATTGGTGGCGGTTCAGTAGTCACAAAAGATATTCCAGCCAACATGATTGCATTCGGCAACCCCTGTAAGCCAATCCGTGAAATTACTGAAGCAGATGCGCGTCGTGACGGTTAATCTGCTATAATGACTATTGAGAGAGGTTGAGATAAAATGAATAATAATGACCGACTAACGCGCTTGCGTTATGCTTTAGATATTAAAGACGAAGATGTTGTAAAAATTTTCGACATGGGTGGGGCAAGTGTTACCGCTGATCAAGTACGTGCCTTCACTACTTCAACGCGAACTAGTGAAGACGAGTATGAGCGTGAGTATGAAGAAGTCTTAGACAATGAATACTTTGAACGCTTTTTAAATGGGATTATCACTTCCCAACGTGGCGTCCGTGAAGGGGCACCGGAACCAAAGCTTGAGTTAACTGACGACAATGCCAACAATCTATTATTGAAGAAAATGAAGATTGCCTTGTCATTGACCACAGAAGATTTGCATGAAATCATGGAAGATGCTGGTGGCCGTTTAACCAAAAGTGAATTAGGTGCCGTCTTACGTAAAGAAGGCCACCGCAACTACAAACCATGTGGTGACCGGTATGCACGTAACTTCCTAAATGGGTTGAAAATGCGCTACCGCGGGGAATAAATTATCATCACATAATATAGTAGATAATAGTAGAAATCAGGCTGGGGAAACCTAGTCTTTTTTCGTATAAACTGTTATAATTTCTTGACAATTGCCAGAAGAGGTGTGAAACATTGAAGAAAGATCTATATCCAACAGAAGTTCTTGAGGTGACAGTTGAGAAACTGGACCATACAGGCGTGGGTTTTGTGCGCTATATCCATCCGCCAGAAAAAGGCCCCCACGGAAAACATTTACTACTATTCATCGATAATGTCGTCCCAGGTGACAAAGTCCGCGTGACTGTGCCCAATGCCAAAGGACGTCATAAAGCCAGTCTATCATTTGATGAATTGCTGGAACCTAGTCCCATGCGAAATCTGGATATGCCAGTAGACCGAGAAATGGCTGCCGGCGCGCCCCTACAATTTATGAAATACGAAGACCAGCTAACACACAAAGAAAATCTGATTAAGGGTTATTTAGCAGAAGCTGGCTTTGATACCAACTTAGTTAAACCCATCATCGGCATGGACAATCCTTACCGATACCGCAATAAGATGGAATTAACCTTTGGCGTAGACGGGTCACTAGGTATGCACCAACAAGGAAATTACCGAAAAGTCATCGACTTAGAAGACTCCATCCTAGCACCAGAAGAGATGATTGCTATTAAAAAGGTTGTCTCCAAATGGCAAAAAGACTACCAATTCCCAGGCTTGGATAAAGATACTAAAGAAGGTTTGCTATGCAACCTATTGATGCGTCAATCATTTGCAACAGGAGAAATCATGGTCGCCATTTACGCTTTAGAAGCACCGGATGCTTATACTGAAGCCATTGAAGACCTTACCCAACGCTTACTGAACGCGCAACCACGGATCGTTTCCTTCCAATGGTTGAAGAAAAATGGGGGTACCGAACGGTCGTATGACAACGATGTCTATCTCATTCACGGTCGTGACTATATCAACGACGAACTACAAGGGTTTAAATTCCGTATTTGGCCAGATACTTTCTTCCAAGTAAATCCTGTCCAAGCCAATAAGATGGTCGAAACAGCGATTGACATGGCTCAGGTCAAAGAGGATATGAAAGTTTTAGACCTATTCTGTGGCATCGGGACTTTTTCATTACCATTAGCAGCCGCTTCAAAATCACTGGCAGGGATTGAAATCGTAGAGAATTCAATCAACTCAGCTAAACGAAATGCCGCGGATAACAACCTAGACAATACCTTCTTTATGGCCTCGGATGCCAGAGCAGGATTGCGGGTTTTACCGGATGTTTGGGGACAACCAGACCTACTATTATTAGATCCACCGCGTAACGGGGCGGGCGGTAAAGTCATGCGTGCCATCGGTCGATTCGGCACCGACCGTATTGTTTACGTCTCATGCGGACCGAAAAGTTTAGCAGCCGACCTAGTTTGGTTACTCGACTTTGGCTACGAAGTCGTAGAAGTACAACCAATCGACCAATTCCCTCATACCGCACATTTAGAAAACATCGTGCTGTTAAAGAAAAAAGAGGCAAAAGGTTAATTAAAACATGAAGTCTCTAGCTTCAACGCTATTTAGTAACGTTTGTTGATTAATAGATAGGGCCTCAGCTTTAAGGTAATTCACGAATACATTCAATAGTTACAGAATATAAATATATACCAATGATAATGAGTAATTTCTCAATGTAGTCAATTTAATCACCAATTCAAAAAGATAGTGAATGTTAACTTAAACAGACACTATCTTTTTGCGTGTATAAATATTTTTCAAGATCAAGTGGTTAGATTATAAGTCAGCCATTTCGTCTCGTGTGGCGATGTCACGGGCGTCAACAAATTCGTAACCTTTGGCTTGAATACCGTCTAGTATGGCCGGCATAGCTTCTTTTGTCCAAGTTAAGTCATGCATGAGTAAGTTAGCGCCAGGAGATAAGAATTCAGTGTTCACCATGACATCTGCTAGCGTCGCTGGGTCTGAATAAGCTTCGTCCCAATCAAAACCATATGACCAGTTCATCGACACCATGTTTTCTTCTTCTAAAATCCCCTCTAATTCTGGGATTTCAATACCGTGTGGTGGACGGAAGAATTGTGGGCGATAACCAATAATTTCTTCAATAATATCTTGGTTACCAATAATTTCGTGACGCAAGGTTTCTTCGTCAGGCACTTGGTCAAGACTATAATGCGTAAGCGTATGGTTACCAATCACATGACCCATGTCGGCAATCTCTTTTAATGCTTGCTGGCCTTCTTCACCATCTTCCCCTTGTAAGTACATACCGTTGACGAAGAAAATCCCGTAAATACCGCGATCGGCCATAGCATGTGCTTCCTTTACTGACGACGTTGGAGTTTCTGGTAACTTCCTAGGTACATCATCGACAGTGGCGAGTACAACATCAGGGTTCGCATCCTCATTGGCCGGTAATACACTTGAGGTCTCAGGATCGATATAGTAGTTAGCTACTTGATTATCTCTTTCTTCATTAGTCCCCACATCTAGGTCAGTGCTTTTTGCACCCTCAACACTATTAGTATCGGTAGCCTCTGAAGATTCACTAGAAGTGGCTTGTTCTTGAGGCCCATCGCCATTTTCTTGTTCATTTCCAGCACAACCAGTTAAAAGCAAACCTGTTAATAATAGAATGGGTAATCTTTTCAACATGACCTATTCCTTCCTATAATATATAATGTATATATCTATCATACACTAATATATAAAAGATTACGGAAAAAACCATTCAAATTTCAGAAAAACAATCACGCAAATGAAAAAATAGTGACCGCTGACTTGGCAATCACTATCTTTTTAATAATATTAGTGGAGATTCTCCTCAGTAAAGCAACATAGCAAACTAAAATAAAACACAGGTAAAACAATTATTCCCCTTGGGCTTGAATAACTGCCTTGATGCCGCCTTCGATGACATGTGTTTTGTTGTAGCCATGTGCTGTTAAGTAGGCGTCGCCTGCTGTGGCGCGGCCACCTGATCCACAGAGTAGGTAAATATCTTTGTCGCTATCAATTTTTTCTAAGTTATCCGCTAGCTTTTCTAGTGGGATATTGATCAAGTTTTTCTCTGGTGCTGGGCGGGTAATTTCATCTGGGTGACGTAAGTCTAATAAAATATAGTCATTGTCATCAGATAATTGCAAGAAATCTGCTGCTGTGATTTCCGCGCTTGTCACCAATACTTCTTGTGGGATATCTTCAAAAAGAAGATAAGCGTTTGGCTCTAGGTCTTCAAAGTCAGCGAGCGATTCTTCCTTATCTGTAAGGATGACAAGGTTCTCTTTGTTTTTGACCAAGCTATCCCAGTATTTTTCTTTTTGCTTGGCTGTGACATTCAAACTATTAGGCAAGTGACCTTGACGGAAGGTTGTATTGTCACGGATATCCACCACTACTTGGTCTTGTAAGTTTTCGTATGCGATTTTATTTAATGTTGTTGTCATATAACCACCTCTTCTATTTAAATTATGACATGATGCGTGGGGTGAGTCAACGGGGGTGCTTGATAGAGAAAACCAGCAAAATGCGTTTCGCCCTTTTTCAGGGGGGGGTACTTGTCAGATGCTGATGGTTTGGTTAAAATATTGGTAAAGAAGGGGTGTTGTGCATGGAACTTGAAAGTGTTGCGGTATATTTGGGGTCGGCTACTGGAGATGACCCAGTTTATGAAGAGATGGCGACAAAGGTCGGGGAGTTGATTGCTAAATCTGGGCGGACTTTGGTTTATGGTGGGTCAAATGTGGGCTGTATGGCTGCTGTAGCGAACGGGGCTTTGGCTATTGGCGGCGATGTGATGGGGGTTGTGCCACAGAAGTTGGCGGACAATAATATTCAACATCCTGACCTGACTAAATTGTTTGTTGTCCAAGGGATGCACGAACGGAAGGCGCAGATGATTGATTTGTCTGACGGGTTTATTGCCTTGCCGGGTGGTCCAGGGACCATGGAAGAGTTGTTTGAGGTGATTTCCTGGAAGCAAGTTGGCTACCACGATAAACCAATCGGGATTTTGAATGTGAATAACTACTATGATGGCTTGTTGGACTTTTTGGATTTCCAAGTCGATCATGGGTTTATGCATCAACAATACCGGGATATGTTGTTGGTTGAAACTGATCCAGAAGTCTTGTTAGAGAAAATGGCTGCTTATGAACCGACAGCAGAAGCGAAATGGAAATAGATATAAAGTCGAAATAAATGTATCTTCAATTGTCAAATTAAGTGCAACGATTCATTAAAAAATACACCATAAGGGGTTTTCCAGTTTAGATATTTCCGTGGTCGCGTGTTTAATTTATTCGCTCATTCTTAAATTTGACTATCGAAAATACCTGAAATATCTTCACCTTTAGGTGAATATTCACGTAATAAACCATTAGTATTTTCGTTTGTACCACGTTGCCATGGAGCATGTGGATCTGGAAAATACACTTTAGTGCCATTTAATTCTAGCGTTATTCGACTATGTTGGGAGAATTCTTTTCCTCTATCGGGTGTAACGGTTTTACATTTATCTTCTCCTATATTTCTTAGTAGATTGATCATACAATCAATCACATTTTTAGAGATTTTCTTTTCAACCTTACCAAGTAGGGAAAAACGAGATCTACGATCGACTAGAGTTACAATACAAGCCCTACCTGTTTTACCGGCGACAGTATCAGCTTCCCAATGACCAATCTCAAGGCGTTCATTGGCAAAGAGGCATTGGAAGATGACGATGCGTTTGATGAGGATGAAGATTAGGTTTTTCGTAAACATACATTTAAAAATTAAAGATTTTGGGGTTGGGACTTTTTCCAACTCCTATTTTTTTGCCGTTAAAAAGACTTTTCTTGATGAGTATCAATTTTTTTGAGCTAGGGGCCTTTATACTAAATATAGGAAAGTTAAAAAAAAGGACAGTAAACTGATAAAGGGGAAGAACGAATTGACTCAATACACCCAACCACATGCAACAGGAGACCACTCAGCTTGTATCCGCTTAGTCCCGATATTCAATCATTTGGAGGAAAGCGCGATGGATCGCATCGCTGGAAAAGCGCACACGAAGCACTATCAAAAAGGGGCGTTTCTGTTTCGCTCGCAAGAAAAAGATGGTGCCTTGTATATTGTAAATCGCGGAAAAGTCCGTATCTATCGCTTGTCTGATTCTGGTAAAGAGCAACTAGTGCGTATTTTGAATCCAGGTGACTTTACGGGAGAATGGACGTTGTTCAATCCTGATGTTGTGCACGAGGAATACGCAGAAGCTACTCGAGATACGTCTGTCTGCATGATTCAACAACATGATGTACAAGCGTTTCTAAAAGAGTATCCTGCAATTTCGTTAAAACTGCTAGGAGAGATGTCGCAGCGGTTAGAAAAATCCGCACGTCAAACTGCACAAGTAGCCGTGGAGAGTGTCATTACCCGTTTAGTTTTGTTTTTGGCAGAAAATGTGGAACCTGAAATGGGTAACTCTCCCACCATCACCCTGCCGATGGCAAAAAAGGATATTGCTTCCTATTTAGGAACGACACCTGAGACTATCAGTCGCAAATTTGGAGAATTGGAGAACGAGGGATTGATTCAACAACTGTCTGGGAAAAGAATCAAGATTCAGGATTTAGATGATTTATTGCTTTACAGCGAATAATCGGACACACTTTTTTCTACACGTTGGTGTTCTGTCACTCTTCATTAACAATGGGACAGAACTCAGTGCTTTTGCGTCAAGAAGAAGTCGCTTTGAGTTACGTTTTGTGGTACTCAGTGGGTCGGTTCTTCATTGAAGGTATGCGAACGAACAGTTTATGGATTGGGAAGTGGATCCGCGTTTCGCAAGCCTTGTCTCTGCCCCTGTTTATTGGCGCGATTGTAGTATGGTTTATACGCAGACAAGATTATCCACCAATTTCTTATTATTCTGATGGCAATAAGGGGCAGAAAAAGACTATTAAGATGGTGAATTGAGTAAAAAGATAAAAAGAAGTGCCGAACTTGATATGCGTCAATTTTCGTTTGCTAAAAGTGAGCTATATTACAGTTGTAAAGAGGAAAAGGCAGTGTTCATTAATCTGCTGCCGATAAAATAAAAACACATAAAGGAGATAGGAATTATGGAAAAAGCTATATTGCAATTAGAAACGTTGTCTTGTCCAAGTTGTATGCAAAAAATTGAAGGGGCCGTGAAATCAGTTAACGGTGTTGATAAAGACAGCATTAAAGTATTATTCAACTCCAGCAAAGTCAAAACCAATTTTGATTCAGCTGTCACTTCGATTGAAGAGATTCAAAAAGCTATCGAAAACGTAGGCTATCCGGTCCTTAAAACAAAAGTCAAGGCCGCTTAACAGAATATATTTCTCGATTAAATAAATCATTAAAAAATATGCATAAGGAGAAGATAAATCATGAGTAATACAACTGGGCAATGGTTAGGATGGATTGGAATTCTTGTAGGGATAATCGCTTTCTTTTGGCAGCCAGTATGGATGGGCGTAGCTGCAGTCGTTCTAGGAATCATCGGGCTATTTTCCCCACAGAAAGGACTCAACTGGGCAGCGATTATTATTGGGGCAATTGCGTTAGTCTTGCCACTTTTATAATCAGAAAATGTAATAACAGCGATAATAGGCAAAGAAGACCTGTTATGATGAAAATTTTTAATAAACTAATTAGTGAAGGATAACTATAAAGAATACAGACGGCTTTACCGCGGCACTTGATCAAAGCGGTGGTAGTACACCAAAAGCTCTGAATGCTTATGGGGTCAGTGAAGACCAGTAGTCAAATGCCGATAAAATAAAAACACATAAAGGAGATAGGAATTATGGAAAAAGCTATATTGCAATTAGAAACGTTGTCTTGTCCAAGTTGTACGCAAAAAATTGAAGGTGCTGTAAAATCAGTTAACGGTGTTGATAAAGACAGCCTTAAAGTATTATTCAACTCCAGCAAAGTCAAAACCAATTTTGATTCAGCTGTCACTTCGATTGAAGAGATTCAAAAAGCTATCGAAAACGTAGGCTATTCGGTCCTTAAAACAAAAGTCAAGGCCGCTTAACAGATTAAATGAACTAGGCAATTCTGGAAGAAAAGCTATTTTTTCAGGATTGCTTTTTTTGTTGCAATCCGATTCGAGGTGCTTAGAAACAATAAAAGAGAACTTTCTAAACTTGATGTCAGTCAATTAATTAATTAAGCAATTATCTTATACCTGAACAATTCATACTTTTCGTTGAAAACATGTGCCAACTGCCTAACGGCAGCTTAAATTTACTTTTTCATTTTCACCTATTAAGTGATGAAAAAAGAACCCCATTCTGATATGGTAAAGGTGTCTAAACCAACCATAAGAAAGGAGTTCTCTTCATGATTAGCTTACACAAAAACCAGGTAAAATTCAATTCAAACATAATCATTTCGCATACAGGTGGTCGTTTATCGAGTGATTCGGGTTTAGTCTTAGTTAAAGAAGTAATGGATACCTTCAAGTTTTCTGATTTGGCAAAATCACTTCTGGACATTAAAGACAACCGTGCTTACTACACGCATGATAATTTAGCGATATTAGAACAGCTCATTATGCAACTGATTGCTGGTTATTCGGCAGACTCGTCAGCTAATCTGTTACGACATGATCCAGTCTTTCAAATGGTGTTAGGCAGAAAACAATTAGCCTCACAATCGTCAATTTCACGGTTTCTGGATCGTTTCACCACAGAAAATGTGGGTCAATTACAATCATTAAATCAGTCGCTCATTGATAAAGCGCGTTTGATTCGCAATGACACCGAGTTAATCATTGATCTCGATTCCACTCATTCAGATACCTTTGGCCATCAAGAACAAACAGATTATAATGCACATTATCAAACCTACGGCTACCACCCATTAGTTGCCTTTGACGGACTGACTGGAGATTTCTTAAAAGCTGAACTGCGTTCAGGTAATCAGTACACATCTAAAGGGGTGAAAGCCTTTATCGACCCATTGTTACACCACTACAATGAATCCATACCGAATAGTGACATATTGGTTCGTGGAGACAGCGGCTTCGCAACACCAGAGGTGTATGAGTCTTGTGAAGAAAATGAAAGTCAGTATGTGATCCGATTAAAGAACAATCGGAGGTTAAGTCAATTAGCTGAGCAATCCGTTCTTTACGGGGATAACCAAAAATGGGAAGATCGGGAAGTTCAGTATTTTTCAATGCCTTATCAAGCACAATCATGGTCGAACCCCCGTCGTGTCTGTATTCGATCAATCCGTGAAGCAGGAGAACTCCTCTTTCAACACGCATTCATTGTGACTAATCTATCCGATAATGTCTCACCTGAAGTCATATTCTCTCTTTACGGCAAGCGAGGGACAATGGAGAATTTCATCAAAGAAGCGAAAGGTGGCTTTTATTTCGATAAAACAGATAGTCCACGCTTCTTAGAAAATCATGTCAGAATGATGATTAGTCTGCTTGCATACAACCTCATCAACTGTCTAAAGACTATCGGCTTTGATAAAAAGAACCAAGGGATGACTATTCATTCCATCCGACTAACATTGCTTAAAGTTGCCGGAAAACTCATTAAAACAGGTAGACAAGTCTATCTCAAACTGTCGAGTTATCATGTGTATCAAACTGAATTTTATAAGGTTTTTGAACGCCTACGGCGATTTAGGCAATGGATTTAGGCTAGTTATCGTAAAAATTTTTAATCTATTTTTCCAAGGGGTCAGTCTGCCCTTAAATAGACAAATAATTTTTATTATAGCCTTCTTCCGTAGATATCCTGTTCGAAAACACATTATTTTGGAAGAATGTATCAGCCTAATTTAAATATAGGCACTTTGTTCAAAAAAATAGCTTAAATTTAGAGCTATGAATTATTCAGGTTATATTGTGTTTATCAATAAGAGAGAAATTAAATTTGGAGGGAAAAAACATGCAACAATATATATTAAGCAAGAAAAATGTTATCACCGTCATCAGTGGATTGTTTATCGTACTCGGTTTCTTCAGTCACTTTGTTTTAGAAAACGTAGGCCTTTCAGAGTGGTCTTTGATCATCGCCTCTGTCTTTGGGATTACGCCAATTGCCATTCAAGCGTTTCAAGCAATGAAAGTCAAAGTCATCAGTATTGATGTCTTAGTCAGTATTGCAGCGATTGGTGCGCTTTTTATTCAAAATTATGAAGAATCGGCTATTGTCACGTTCTTATTCTTATTCGGACACTACTTGGAACAACGAACATTGAACCAAACGCGATCTGCTATCAAAGGATTGACTGAAATGGCACCCGAAAGCGCCTTGAAACAAATGGATAATGGCGAATTTGAAGAAGTAGACGTGGATGATATAGATGAAGGGGATATCTTACTCGTTAAAACGGGTGCGAAAGTTCCAGTAGATGGCATCGTCCTTACGGGTGAAGGGCATATCAATGAAGCTAGCATTACAGGTGAAGCTGTTCCGGTCAACAAGCAAGCTGATGCAGAAGTTTTTGCAGGAACCATTTTAGAAAACGGAACGATTCAAATCAGAGCTGACCGAGTTGGTGAGGATACCACATTTGGGAAAATTATTGAACTCGTGGAAGAAGCACAAGATTCTAAATCCGAAGCGGAACGGTTCATTGATCGCTTTTCTAAATACTACACACCAGCTGTCTTGGTTCTGGCAATTGTTGTATGGGCGTTCAGTCAAAATATTGAGTTAGCAATCACCATCTTGGTTCTAGGTTGTCCAGGCGCATTAGTTATCGGAGTGCCTGTCTCAAACGTTGCCGGTATTGGGAATGGTGCTCGTAACGGTGTTCTTTTAAAAGGGAGTGAAGTCATTCAAGACTTCAGCAATGTGGATACAATTGTATTTGATAAGACAGGTACTTTAACTGTCGGAAACCCAACCGTTGCAGCGACTGAACTGTATGAAAAAGATTCTGCTGAAACGCTTAGCTATCTGGCCAGTGTGGAACGGGAATCAGATCATCCATTAGCAAAAGCGGTCTTAAATCAAATTGGCCAAACAAACTTTTATCCTGTTGAAGAAACTGAAGTCGTGAAAGGCGGCGGAATCGTTTCAAGTGTAGCTGGACATAGAGTGGCTGTTGGGAATGTGGCCTTGATGGAAAAAGAAAATGTCACTCTCAGCAAAAAAGTGCAAAAAGATGTCAAATGGTTTGAACAACAAGGGAACTCTCTCGTTTTGACAGCGGTCGACGGTGAATTAAAAGTACTGATGGGCATTCGCGATCAAGTCCGTCCGGGTGTGAAAGCTAATTTGCAGGAATTAAAAGACTTGGGCGTGAAAAATCTAGTTGTTCTTTCAGGAGATAACCAAGGAACCGTTGATGTGGTCGCCGGCGAACTTGGTTTGACCGAAGCTCACGGCCACATGTTGCCGGAAGACAAATCGGCTTATATCGGAAAACTTCAACAACGTGGTCAAATTGTAGCCTTTGTTGGAGATGGCGTTAACGATAGTCCGTCCTTAGCTTTAGCAGACATTGGCATCGCAATGGGAAGCGGAACGGACGTAGCAATTGAAACATCCGATGTCGTTTTAATGAACTCGAACTTCAGCAACTTGCCTCACGCATTAGGATTAGTAAAAGCCACCGCAAATAATATGAAACAAAATATCGTGATTGCAGTTGGCGTAGTGTTGGTCTTGTTGACCAGCGTCTTCTTCAGCGAATGGATGAATATGTCTATCGGAATGTTGGTTCATGAAGGTAGTATCTTGGTGGTAATTTTCAATGGCATGAGATTAATGAAGTATAAGTTGAAAGGTCGAAAAGAATAAAAAGAAGTATCAGCACCTGCAAAGAAAGTAAAAATATCTTAAGAATAAATTAGAAGAGGCTGAGACAATAGTCCATCCTTGAAATGACAAAAGCGGAAACTCAGATTTTTAAATCTGTATAGTGGACCCCAAAAGTTAGACTAAATTTTATGAGAGTTGACCGATTGGTCAGCTCTTTTTTAATACATGCAATTTGGCTTAATTCCTGTTGTCGACAATACTTCTCATAAATTTCAATCTGTCAAGAGTAGTAGCGGAGCGACTCTTGATAGATTGAAACTTTATGTGAAACTATGAAAAGACAATGGAATTAGTATATTGGCTGCGATACTGGACGGGGCTTAGCCATCCTAGTTTCTCTTTAATTCGTTCTTCATTATAATAGCTAATATAGTTGGTAATTGATTCAGCCAATTCTTCAAAACTATGATAAGTTTGACCATAATACATTTCTTGTTTGAGTATACTAAAGAAATTTTCCATTGGTGAATTATCATAACAATTCCCTTTTCTAGACATACTTTGGAAGATATCATTATCTTTTAAAGTTTTTGAATACCGTTTCATTTGATAAGCCCAGCCTTGGTCTGAATGAAAAGTTCTTCTGAATATGCAATCATTTGTACGTTCTATAGCTGCCTTCAAAGCTGCCTTCAAAGCTGCCTTCAAAGCTTCCATCATACTTTCACCGTTAGGCCGTTTTGTTATTTGAAAACTGATGATTTCGCTATTGAATAAATCCATATAAGGATCTAAATAAAGTCTGCCTGTCTGAGTGTTGCCTAACTGGTCCTTATAATAGTATTTGAATTCAGTTGTATCTGTCGTAATTTTTTGATGTGGAACCGATGTGTTAAAACGTCGTTTTAAACGATTTGATGCTACTTTCCCTACAGTTCCCTTATAAGACTTATACTTTCTGCTTTTGTGTGAGAAGGCAGTTACAAGAATGCCTAATTCACGCATTAAGCGTAATACTTTCATCCGATTTATATGATAACCTAATTTTTTAACTCGGGAGTCAGTCTTTTATACCCATAATCTTTATTTTTCTCTCTTAGTTCTAGTAAAGCATCTTTGTAAACCTTATCCTTGTCTGGGCGTTTAGATTGCTTCCTAATATAGTGATAAGTTGCCTTTGGAAAGCCAGTTACTCTCAAAATATCAACTAATTTGAATTTATTAATATTATGGAGATTGTAGATTGCTGGAACTATTTGTTTCTTTGTTGCTGTTTCTCTGCTTCCTGCAATCTCCCTAATTCCTTTAAAAATTCATTCTCGATTCTCAAATCACGATTTTCGTTTTCAAGTTGTCTCAGACGCTCAACGTTTACATCTTCTCTAGTTATATTCTTTGGATCCTGAAATACTTTCTTATCAGCTTTCTTCCGTTTACCCATTTTCGGTGGCCTACCTCTCTGTTCTGATAAGCCATCGACGCCTTTCTTGAGGATAGTAGTGCGCCAATTACAAAGTAAACTAGGGTTATTCATCCCTAATGAATTGGCTACTTCTCGATAACTCATCTCTGTTGTTTCATACAATTTTACAGCACTAAGCTTAAAATCAACAGCGTAATGAGTTTGATTCTTACTACGTTTCAGTCCTTCGATTCCAAATTGTTGATAGCTATTAACCCATCTTCTTACAATAGACTCTTGAATATTATATTTCTTTGCTACCGCTCGGTAGCCTCCGTAGTTCCCTAGATAATGTTTTACAATTTCCAATTTAAATTCTAGTGAATATTTTGCCATAAAAATAAACCCCCAAAAGTTAGATTTTTGGTCTAACTTTTGGGGGCCTCTACATTCAAGGAGTCTTTTTTTCGTATTTTATCCATTGTTTCTTTGAAATGAAATACCCTATTATAAACAAAAATTCGATTACTCCAAATGCCAATATAAAACTATGCATAAAGAATGCTTCGGGTAAAGCTAATATAATCGGATCGGTGCTAGGATTGAATAACCAAGCATCATTGTTAAAGAATACCTGATGGAATAGCACAAACAGCACATCAAAGTTGATCAATAGAGCCAAAACAACACCCAGCGGAAGCAAGATTCCCCACTGGAAGTATCGAAGAAGTCGCCAGTATTGCCCTTCTCTGTTTAGATACTGCATAAACCAGAAGGAGCCTATCCCTGAAGTAATCAGAATCAGGTAGTCCAGCATAAACAACTTCTTCACTTCAGTGAAGTGGAATAACCCGCTAACTGAGCTAGGGAAATCCGGCATATCCAGTTTCGCTATCCATGGGGTATTCAGGTAATCTAGTAGAATACGATAGTTCATTAAGATTTGCTCTTTCGGCATGCCTACATATTCCGATATATTCAAGTAACCAATATCAAACGAATAGAGCGGCGTAAAGTTGATGGTGACGGCGATGGAAAGGGAAAGGATGAAAAGCGAAATCATGATGAATCCAATTATGGAGATTATTTTTTGCCTCAAAACAGCAGCCCCCTTACTATTCTCTTTGGTTTAATCGGGCTTTCGTGTCACTCAGCTCTTCCCTTAATTGCTGGATTTCATCTTCCAGACGCTTTTTATCCTCCGCGTCGCCGGTATGGTCATGTCCTTTATGATTATGTCCGCCATGCATACCAGGCATGAGAAACATCATGAGCATGTGTCCAACCACCATCAGTACCACAAATATAATTGATTCCATCTTCAACACTCCTCTTTTATTTTTATGCCAATGCTACAAACGAAATAGATTGTGAATGGCAAACCCTGAAACAAGCAAAAATCAAACCAAATGAGTGAGAACAAAGATTATTTCTCATCTTCTAGATAAGAATAACAAAAAATTATGTGATTCTTATGGAGATGGGGCAACTCCATAAAATCTACATAATTCATTGGTATAGTCAATAAAAGTAAGAAAGGAGGTTCCTGTCTCATATAGTTGTAACGTTATAATGATTGAAATAACAGGCAACATTCGTTAACATTCGCCACCTGGCCTGAAACTAGGAGGACACATGGACAGAAAGCAGCTTGTCAAATTTATAAGTATCCCACTCTTATCGAGTTTGCTCATTCTTCCTATGGATGTAAATGCACGAAGTATTGAAGACCTGACACAAGAGAAAGAGCAGCTTGAGAAGCAACTGCGGGAATTAGATGGAGAAAGCACCAGCCAACAAGTAAAGTTGGATGGTTTAGAAGCAAGGAAGGAGCAGTTGCGAACAGGGACCATCGTACTTCAAGAAAAAATTGATGCGCTCACCTTACAAATGGCAGGGCAACAAGTGACCCAGGGGCAAAAACTGGGCATCATGGGAACCACCGGAGATTCTACGGGCGTCCATCTTCACTTTGAAGTATACGAAAACGGAATCCAGGTCGATCCAGCGCCTTATTTGGGCTTATAACTATCGAACGGGATACAGAATGAAAATCAGTAAGGAGTAAGTTATGAAATCAATTGTCGGAACAATCGACCGCGTCGCGTTTTCCTTTGGCCCATTCACCATCTACTGGTATGGGATTATCATTGGGGCTGCTATGTTGCTTGCCATCACACTTGCCTCTAAGGAAGGAAAGAAAAGAGGCTTGGGCGAAGAGGACATTACAGATATGGCAATGTGGGCTATCCCCCTTGGACTTATCGGAGCAAGAATTTATTACGTTCTTTTTCAATGGGAGTATTATATCAAGAAACCGCTTGAAATCATCGCCATTTGGCAAGGCGGCATCGCCATTTATGGCGGTTTGATTGCAGGGGGGCTGGCCGTGTACTGGTTCACGAAGAAAAAAGGGATACCTTTTTCATTGATGCTCGATATACTGGCGCCCTATGTTCTGTTGGCGCAGTCCATTGGCCGATGGGGGAACTTTATCAACCAGGAGGCCTATGGGGAAGCAGTGACCCGCACCTTTTTGGAGAACCTTTACCTGCCAAAGTTTATTATTGATCAAATGCAAATTAATGGCACCTACTACCATCCGACATTCCTGTACGAGTCCTTGTGGAGCCTCCTAGGATTTGTCATCATTATCATGTTGAGGAATCGGAAAAACTTGTTGCGACGAGGCGAAGTGGCCCTCAGCTATGTTATTTGGTATTCGGTGGGGCGCTTCTTTATCGAAGGTATGCGCACCGACAGTTTATGGATGGGTGATTTTTTAAGGGTGTCCCAAGGGTTGTCCCTCCTCTTGTTCGTTGGCGCCATCGCCATTTGGATTTACCGTAGACGGGATTATCCGCCAAAAGCCTACTATCTAAAAGGATGGAAGCTGAAGGAAGAGCACTAAATCACATGGGCCACGTCTAAAATATAGAGAGGAGCGTTTTTATCATGATGGAATATTGGAACAGCTTGACATGGGGCGGAATGGGGTACATGATGTTTATGGGAATATTTTGGATCATCCTAGTGATTATTGTGGTGTATCTTTTCATTAAACTTTTTTCCGATAAGGGGAATCGGACGGTTGAAAAAGAAACGCCTTTGGAGGTCCTACAAAAAGAGTTTGCCAAAGGAAACCTGACAGAAGAGGAATACCTGAAGCGTAAAAAGCACTTGGAGTAAACTGCTGACGAGAAGATAAATAAAAAAGGAGGAAAAATAATGATAACGAAGTACATAAAAATGGTAAAACCCTTTGATGTCGTTATTATCTTCCTCCTTATTGTTTTGTCTTTTTTACCGACGGCTATCTTTGCAGTCCAACAGACGAATAATGATAATAACAATGTTTACGCGGTTATCTCGATTAATGGCGAAGAGGTGGATCGTTTCCTGCTGACAGGAAATGAGGAACACAGACTCATTACCTACTATCCGGCACCCGGTAAATACAATATTGTCTAGATAGACGGCGAACGGATTCGAAATAAGGAAGACAACAGTCCGTACCAGATTGCGGTGCGAAGAGATTGGATTCAATCTCCTGGGGAGATGAGTCTCAATCTACCTCACCGATTATTAATTGAAATTGTAACTGAAAATCCAGAAGAGTCAGACATAGATGTGATGGCTCAGTGAAAAAAGCAGAACCTTGCCAAACAAAATGTATCAAACTGCCAACAAATAGGGAAAAAAGAGGCACTCCACCATAATGGGAGTGCCTCTTTTATGCTTTTATGTGGCTTTCTAGCGGAAGACTGACAACAAAAGTCGTCCCTTTTCCGTATGTGCTTTCGACAGAGATGGTCCCATGGTGGGCGTTCACAATTCCTTTAACAATCGATAAACCAATCCCTTGGCCACCCAGTTTCCTGTTCCTAGAGGGTTCAGCCATATAGAACCTTTCAAAAACTTGATTGATTTCATTTGGAGGGATTCCTTGACCGGTATCGGTTATCTTAAAGGAAGCTACGCCACTAATTTGGGAAACCTGAAGATCAATGTGGCCACCGGAAGGGGTAAATTTAATTGCATTGTACAAGAGATTAGTTACCACTTGATGAATCTTATCTCGATCAGCAGAAATTAAAACCGCTTCTCCGTTAATGGCACATTCAATACCCTTCTCAATCAACAAAGCTTGAAAGGTGCCGGCAACTTGTTGCGTAAGTTCTAGCAAATCAAAGGATGACTTCTGCAGCTGGCTTTCATGGCTTTCAATTTCATTGATCCGATCAATTTGTCCGATCAGGCGGGCAATGCGGTTAACTTCCTCGTAACAGTGGTAGAGGCGTTCTTCCGATACTTCCCAGACCCCGTCAATCATGGCCTCAATATTGCCTTTCAAAGTCGTCAATGGTGTCCTGATTTCATGTGCGATGTCAGAGGAAAGGCGGTTACGAATCTCTTGTTGGCGTTGGAGTTGCCCAGACAATTCATCCACGGAATCCAAGAGGCTATCAATTTCCTGAATCCCTGTTTCCTCAATCGCCAGGTGACTGTAGTGACCCTTCGCAATTTCCGTCGTAAAATTCTGTATTCTGACGATTGGTGAACTTAATTTTTTGGCAATCAATAACGCGAAAAATAAGGAGATAATTAGGGACCCAATCGCTACAAAAATCAAGTTGTTCCTCATATCGGCAAGGAATAACGCATCATGTTCCGTGTAAGCGAAAGGTCCAACGGATTGCACTTCGAGAGAACCGATTGGGTCTGTTTCGCTACCGAGGGGAACGATTGTCTGCACGTAGCCACTCTCTATATCGCCCATTATCTGCTCCATATTTAGGAGGTGGGTTTGAATCCTATTTTTTGACTCTTCTTCCTCTGAGGGAGAGGGGCCCCATACTTGGTTGCCAGCATGGTCATATACTTTTAGGATGATGCCTTTCTGGAGAGCATCGCGTCCAATATTTTGGATTGTTGGAGGGGCATCTGCCCAAGTACCCGTTTTCCGATAGAAGTTTTCTAACTCAGTCTGGTATGCTGTTAACTCTGATTCTTGCCTTTCGCGCACATAGTCTTCGAAGTGGCTTTGCATTAAGTTTAGTGTTATCCAGCTGAGGGTCCCCACTAAGATAAAGGACAGAGAAACAAACGAGAGCAAGAGTTGCCATTTAATGGTTCGCTTCATTTTTGACCACCAAATCGATACCCCGTTCCATATGCGGTTAAGATGAAGTAGGGGTTGCGCGTGTCGTCCTCAATTTTTTGACGGATATTTTTGATGTGGGTATCGATCACCCGATCCGTTCCATCAAAATCGAGTCCTTTCACAGCGTCCAGCAGCTGTTCCCGTGAAAATATGCGCTTTGGATGTGAGGCCAGAAGGGCTAATAAAGCATACTCGGTCGGGGTCAAAATGATTTCTTCACCTTGTTTGAATACTTGTTTTCGATCCGGGTAGATAACCAGCAAACCTTCTTCGAAAGACCACTTTTCTTCTCGGTATTCTGGTTGGACACGGCGTAAAACGGTTTCGACCCGAGCAACCAGCTCTTTCGGGCTGAATGGTTTTGTGATGTAGTCATCAGCCCCCAGGCTTAACCCTTCCAAGATATCTTTTTCGGCTGTTTTCGCAGTCAACATGATAATCGGTACAGTGGAGGAGTCCCTTATTTTTTTACAGACTTCGAGGCCAGATAAACCAGGCAGCATGAGATCCAACACAATCAAGTCAGGTTGGACAATATCAACCTTTTTTAAAGCCTCGTTTCCGCTCAAAGCGCGAAACACTTGATAGCCTTTTGCACTCAAATAGGCTTCCACGATATCCAGAATGCTTGCTTCGTCGTCCACAATTAAAATCTTCACGTAATCTTTCTCCTCCAATTTCGTTGGTATCTTCATTCTACTAAAACTTGACCCATCATGCCATTGTCTTCGTGCTCTAGGATATGGCAATGGTAAATAAAAAATCCCCTTTTCTGGGAATGTGACTTCAATCCTAACGCTATCGCCTGGATAAAGTGCGATGGTGTCTTTCCAACCTTGTTCATTGGCTGGTGGGGCGTTGCCATTCCGGATTATCACCTTGAACTGGACGCCATGTAGGTGGAAAGGGTGGATCATGCCACCCATCATGTCCCGTGTGTTTTTAATCTCCCAAACTTCCTTTTCCCCGACCTTAGCGCGTAAATCGATCCGGTCCATGTCGAACTGTTTGCCGTCAATGGCGACCATGTTTACCATGCCACTAAAGGTCATCACTTTGTCAGGCGTAGTAGAATCTTCTGCTTTTGGGATGTTGTCTAAAGTCTTAAGTTATGAACATGGATTAATAAACGCTACCTAATCATTTTTTACAATATTCATTTCTTATAACTATAAGTTGCAAAATAAATCTTAACAAAAGATATGGGTAAAAAAAACGCATTTTAGGCTAGTATTGTGGACAGTGACTCACTTTTAAATCTGAAACCGGCTTAAAATGCGTTATTTTCTCTTGATTACTTGATATGTATCGTTAGTCCTTTTATATAGAATAGATTATTTACTTCTCAAATTTCTCCATAACTTTCCAGATTCGTTTCGTGAAGCGGAACTTCTATCTATTATAGGAAGTTCAATTTTTATTTGTTCATAAATCTCCTTTGTTATTGTGACCATATCAGTATTTCTTTCTTCTATAGAATATAAGTTTAATAATTGAACCTCAAATTACTCCTGGCTGTGTGTGGTTCTATTGCAGCAGTGCTCCCTACATGTTGTAATTATTATTTTTTCTTACTCTTTATATATCGATAGAGAGTAGCTTTACTGATACCAGTCATTTCTGTAATCTCTTTGCCACTATACGCTTTGCTCTCATACAGTTTCACGGCTCGTTCAATATCACGTTTGTTCACACGTGGTCTTCCGCCTATCCGACCTCGGGCACGGCCACTCTGGAGCCCCTCTTTCGTCCGCTCCACAATCAAATCACGCTCGAATTGGCTGAAGGCCTGGAAGACGGTCATCATGAGCCTCCCCTGCGGGGTGGTTGTATCGAAGTTCTCCTTCAGGCTGACCAGCTTCACGTCCTGCTCCTCGAAGTAGGTGACCAGGTCAATCAGATCCCTGGTGCTTCGTCCCAAGCGGGAGAAGCTCTCCACCACCACCGTGTCCCCAGGTCGCAATTTATCCTTTAGACGGTTCAACTCAGGACGATTGCTCTTAGTCCCTGTCATTTTCTCCGTCAAGATTTCGTTGCAATTTTGTTCCGCTAGCAAGTCTAGCTGCCGGTTCAGATCCTGGTGTTGCGTGCTGACGCGCGCGTATCCGTAGATATATCCACTCACAGTTCTACCCCCCCCCTTTTTAACTCTCATTGTATCACAAAGGGTTGTTAAAGATACATAGATTTTGATACAACTTTTGAGACTAAAAAAGAGCGCTTTTAGAGAAGAAAAAGTCGCTTCTCAAAACAGTCTCATAATCGATTGTTTTTGAGACAAAGTAATTTATAAAAAATATGCCTCTAACGTTTTTAGAACGTTAAAGGCATATTAACTTCAGACAGTTATTACTATACCCTAGATTTATGGGTTTTGATAGAATTAATTAGATTTTAATAAACGAAGTCCATTCAGAATAACGACCAACGTACTTCCTTCATGAATAGTGACACTGATTGCTATATCTGTTAGACCTAATAAACTCACTACAACTAAAAAGGCTACGACTGCCATTGAAAAAAGGATGTTTTGCCATATGACACGATTCATTTTAGAAGAAATTCCATGAGCTTTAACCAATTTAGATAAGTCATTCTGCATTAAAACTAAATCAGACACCTCTACTGCTACATCGGTTCCGTCTCCCATGGCAATCCCTACATTTGCATTCACAAGGGCTGGGGCATCATTTACACCATCACCCACCATTGCTGTTACGCCGTATTTCTCTTTTTGCTCGTCTATAATTCGAGATTTATCATCTGGCATGACATTCGCGATTACTTCATCTATTCCTAATTGTTCAGCAACTGCTTTTCCTGTCATTTCTGAGTCGCCAGTGATTAGAGTGGTGTGTATGCCTTGTTCTTTAAAGTATTTAATAGTTTCTTTTGCATGTTCACTTGGAACGTCCATGAGAGCTATAAGTCCAATGACATTCTCATCTTCTGCTACATATACGACTGTCTTACCTTCTGATGCCCACTCATTATTTAAACGAATATATTCATTTGCAACCTCGTCAAATGAAGTTGGTTTTCCGATCCGATAATTTTTGCCGTTGTAATCTCCTGTCAACCCTTTACCAATCTGATTTTCTACTTCAATAGTCAGTTGATTTTTTTGTTCAAACTTTCTTAGAATGGCATCTGCTAAGGGGTGATTGGATTCTTTTTCAAGAGCTACCACGATATCAATCATATTTTCTTCGTTCACGGAATCAGCAAAATAATAATTGGTTACTTCAGGTTTTCCTTTGGTCAAAGTTCCGGTCTTATCAAATGCAATGGCTTGAGTATCGGCTAATTGAGACAGGTAAGAACTACCTTTTGAAAGGACGCCTTTTTTGGCCAAGTTAGAAGTCGTCGATAAAGTTACCGATACAGTAGCTGCTGCTAAAGCACAGGGTGAAGCTGCCACTAAAAGGACCAATCCTCTATAGATACTTTGTGACCATGTCCAGTCTAGGAGAAAAGGAGCCAATAACATGAATAACGGAATGGCAATTAAAACAACTGTAACGTATTTCGGTTCAAATTTTTGGATTATACTCGCAGCTTTTGTTTGGTTGTCTTGGTTCTGGTTTACTAACTGTAAAATTTTTGAAAATACTGTATCTTTATTTTCTTTAGTGACTTCCATTGTGAAAGTACCTGTTCCATTGATTGTACTTCCGAAAACGTAGTCTCCTTTGGACTTCTCTTTTGGGATACTTTCTCCATTAATAGACGACTCATCAATGGACGTAGAGCCTGACAAAATGACGCCATCAATGGGGACTTGATCGCCATTCAATACTTGAAGTTGATCTCCCACTTTTAATTCACTGACATCAACAATCTTTGTATTCCCATCAGGCAAAATTAACCGAGCAGTCGTTGGATTCATTTCGAGTAATTTCGTGATTTCTCGTTTACTTCTTCCTTCAGCGTAATCTTCCAGGAAATGTGCGCCTGAAAAAATGAGAATCAACAACGTTCCTTCCCAAAAATTCCCTATTGCTGAAGCTCCTATAGCCGCTAATCCCATTAAAATATGAGAATTAGGCGTGAACTTATTATTTGCTTTTGTGTTCTCAATTGTTTCCCCAAGACCTTCCAGAACAATGACATGATAGCCCGCACTAATTGTGGCGAGTGAGAACATGATGTTTTTAATTAATTGATATTCTCCACTTAAGAACAATGCAACAATTGCCAATGCCAAACCAATAAAGTATAGAATAATAGGCATCTTCCCGTGATTGTGATCATGGTCGTGGTTATGTTTCTCTTTTTCCTGTGAATGTTGCTCTTTGGTAGTTTCCATTTCTATCACCTTTCTATTAAATTTCTTTGATTTTTGTTGACTTTTTTTGTGCCTTGCAAATTCTGAGCTCGTTTGTTTGCTTAAGTAAGGCAAGGATTCATATGGTTTGGGCTTATCTAGTCTCCATCTCCTTTTATTTGTAAATCGGAATGATTCTGTAAATATATGAATTTACATTCATGTGTTTACAGAATCATATTAACTCACTGTATGAGTTTTGTCAAGACAAGATGCTTCTTATTCAAATGGACTACTATTGCTGATACAAAAGTCTTAATTTTGTCTATAAACAAAAAACTAGCATCGTTTTACTCATGTGGTATTATATATATGAATGGAAAATCATGTGAGAGGAATAAGAGCATATGGATACATCAACAACTTCGCCAATCAATAAAGAGAAGATCCAATCAATAAGCAAAGTATTCAAAGTGATTAGTGACCCTACACGCTTGTCAATTCTCTTTCTTTTACAGAAAGAAGAGCTCAGTGTTGGAAACATTGTGCTTGCATTGGATAAGGAACAGTCCGCGATTTCACACCAACTAAAAATATTGAAAGATTCACGTTTAGTGAAGGCAAGAAGAGAAGGGAAAAGCATGGTTTACAGTCTTGATGATCTTCATGTTTTCAGTATTCTCGAACAAGTCTTAACTCATATCAATGAACAAGAACAATAAAAGCTAATAAGGTATAAAACTAAATGGAGGTTTTTAAAATGTCAAAATCAGATAAAAATCATAATCACTCGCATCAGGATCAATCGAAAAAAAATATTAAAATTGCTTTTTTCACCAACTTTATTTTCTCCATAAGTGAATTTTTCTTTGGGTTTCTTTTCAATAGTGTGTCCATTATGTCTGACGCCGTTCATGATTTAGGGGACTCTATTTCAATTGGATTCGCTTGGTTTTTTCAAGGTTATTCAGAGAAAAAACAAGATGAACGGTTCACCTTTGGCTATAACCGATTTTCTTTACTGGGCGCGCTGATAACTGGCGTTGTGCTAATTAGTGGCTCGTTCTTTATGATCTATCGTAGTGTGCCACGTTTGCTTGACCCACAACCCGTAAATTATAGTGGCATGTTCTGGCTTTCTCTCGTAGCTATTGCATTGAATGGATATGCTGCTTGGATTTTAAGCAAAGGCACATCCAAAAATGAGGGTATGTTGAACCTCCATATGCTGGAAGACGTATTAGGGTGGATTGGAGTCTTGATTGTGAGTATTCTAATGAACTTTACCGAGGCATATCGTCTGGATCCAATCTTATCGATTTTGATAGCACTCTATATCCTCTATAAAACTGTACCTGAATTTTTCAGTACAATGAAAATTTTATTGAACGGTTCGCCGGAAAATGTAAACGTAGAGAACCTGGCGAACTCCATTAACAATATTCCTGCTGTAAAGGACCTCTCTCATTTTCACATTTGGTCACTGGACGGAGAAGAAAATGCCCTTATCGTTACGGTTCTTATAGACTCTTCCGATATAAACAAGACTAGGGAAATCAAAGAAGAAATTGCAGAGCTTGCCCATACATCGGGTGTAAAGGATCATATCACAATAGAAATAACTACAAGTAAAGACGAACTGGAAAAAGGGTATGCTTATGGCAGTTAAAGTATTTATATATTGAAAAAAGGACTATTTTAGAATCAAAAAAGGCAGCTTCCCACATCGAAGCGACACCAAAGGCACCCATCGCAATCCCGATATCTGAACGGGCCAGTACGGGCGTATCATAGATACCGTAAGGGATTTTATTCTTTATTTAAAACTTTGCAACAGAACCGTTTGGCGAATTAGCGGTAAAAAAAACGTATCTGAGGTTTATAGTGGACCCAAAAAGTTAGACTAAATTTTATGAGAGTTGACCGATTGGTCAGCTCTTTTTTAATACATGCAATTTGGCTTAATTCCTTTTGTCGACAATACTTCTCATAAATTTCAATCTGTCAAGAGTAGTAGCGGAGCGACTCTTGATAGATTGAAACTTTATGTGAAACTATGAAAAGACAATGGAATTAGTATATTGGCTGCGATACTGGACGGGGCTTAGCCATCCTAGTTTCTCTTTAATTCGTTCTTCATTATAATAGTTGATATATTTGGTAATTGATTCAGCCAATTCTTCAAAACTATGATAAGTTTGACCATAATACATTTCTTGTTTGAGTATACTAAAGAAATTTTCCATTGGGGAATTGTCATAACAATTCTCTTTTCTAGACATACTTTGGAAGATACCATTATCTTTTAAAGTTTTTGAATACCGTTTCATTTGATAAGCCCAGCCTTGGTCTGAATGAAAAGTTCTTCTGAATATGCAATCATCTGTACGTTCTATAGCTGCCTTCAAAGCTTCCATCATACTTTCACCGTTAGGCCGTTTTGTTATTTGAAAACTGATGATTTCGCTATTGAATAAATCCATATAAGGATCTAAATAAAGTCTGCCTGTCTGAGTGTTGCCTAACTGGTCTATATAATAGTATTTGAATTCAGTTGTATCAGTCGTAATTTTTTGATGTGGAACTGATGTGTTAAAACGTCGTTTTAAACGATTTGATGCTACTTTCCCTACAGTTCCCTTATAAGACTTATACTTTCTGCTTTTGTGTGAGAAGGCAGTTACAAGAATGCCTAATTCACGCATTAAGCGTAATACTTTCTTCCGATTTATATGATAACCTAATTTTTTTAACTCGGGAGTCAGTCTTTTATACCCATAATCCTTATTTTTCTCTCTTAGTTCTAGTAAAGCATCTTTGTAAACTTTATCCTTGTCTGGGCGTTTAGTGGATAGGTTACACTGAGTTGGACAGAAAAGATAAGGTGTGTATACTAAAAGAAACACACTGGAGGAATCTATCATGTCAACGCGCAGAAAGAGACGCAGTTACTCAGATGAATTTAAACATCAAATCGTAGACCTACACAAAGCAGGAAAACCAAGAAATGAAATCATTTCAGAATATGAACTAACCCCTTCCACTTTCGACCGCTGGGTCCGCGAGAATACTGAATCGGGTTCTTTCAAAGTTCAGGACAATCTGACCCCTGAACAAAAAGAACTGAGAGCTTTAAAGAAGCGAAATGCTCAATTGGAAATGGAAAATGATATTTTAAAGCAAGCGGCGCTGATATTCGGGCGAAGGTCGAAGTAATCAAAGCAAACAAACATAAGTATTCTATATCAGCGATGTGCCGTGCCCTCAAAATTAACAGAGGATCTTATTATTATGAAGCCAAAAAGAAAGAAAGTGAATCAGAACTCGAACAAGCAATCATTGAAGAATTCGCAAGAAGTAATAATGCGTTCGGCACGCGGAAATTGAAACCTGTACTTGAAAAGAGAGGTTTTACTGTCTCTCGCCGTCGTATCGGTCGTATAATGAAAAAATTCCATCTCGTCTCAAAATATAACCGGCCGTCTTACAAACCCCAGAGAACCGGTGTTAATCAAGCTAGAATCGAAAACATCCTGAACCGTGAGTTCTCACAAGAAGAGCCGATGAAAGTGATCGTCACGGATTTGACTTACGTCAAAGTAGCTACTAAGTGGTTTTATGTATGTTTTATCCTTGATTTATTTAATCGTGAAATCATTGGTTATTCCGCTGGACCGCATAAGACCGCTGACTTAGTCATGCAGGCCCTGGCGACAGTTAAGGGCGATCTACATATGGTGAACACTTTTCATACCGATCGAGGAAAAGAATTTGATAACCATACGATCGATGAATTATTGGATACCTTTGACATTGAACGCTCGTTAAGTAGAAAAGGAAATCCGTATGACAATGCCGTAGCGGAATCGACATATAAATCGTTTAAGTTTGAATTTGTCTACGACAATCGATTCGATACACTCTATGAACTGCAGGTCCAACTTATGGACTACGTCCATTGGTGGAATAATTTCCGTCCGCATGGCGCACTAAACTACGAATCTCCCATAGACTATCGTAAAACTTGGGAAGAAGAACAGTCTGAAAATGGAAGAGATAAGTCATTCGTCTATCGGTCGGCCACTGAGTCAAAACAGTATGAGGCCAGGACGGAAAGGGTGGTCTTGCCCTTGTAGTCGTGGACACAGACTGTTACATTAATTAGCCGATCGATTGAACGAAAGGCTTCCGCCATTCGGTTGAGAGAGGCAAAAAGAACGTGAACTTAATTATCTTTTACACTTTATATTTTCTGTTCAATAATGTGTTGACATTCCACATGGGCTTGACTGAACTTGTAAAAGAAGTACTTTAAAAACAATTAAAATTAGTGGGCATTAATAAGGGATTTATAGGTGATCTAAGGGATAATTTGTTGTCTTTGGTTTCTAAATTAATCTACGTGTTTATTATGGTATCGCTTTTTAAATATTGATGAGATAATAAAAACAGTGATAAGTCTTCATTTGTAATTGATAAAAATCAAAGTGCTTGACAATGATAAGGGGTAATTATAAACTACATGTAAGTTCATTCAATTACATTCGTAAACAAAGGTAGTATTACCAAAAGGAGAGAAATCGTATGAAAAAAACAATTATAAGTAGTCTTTTATCTGTAGCATTATTAAGTTCTTATCCACTAGTGAATAAGGTAGGCGCGAATACACTTGATGATGCAGATAATGCTGCTCAAACTGGCTCGAAAACGGTGGCTAGCGAAACAACGGATAAATCTCAAACAGGCCACGAAGGTATGGAACATGATGAATCTGGGGAAATTCCAGAAGGATTGGCAGAGGCAGAAAATCCAACTTATCCAGAAGGAAGCGAAGTAACGATTCAAACCGATCACATGCCAGGAATGATGGGAGCTACAGGTGAGGTTGTAGGTGCCTTTGATTCAATTGCCTATGAAATCACCTATAACGATACCAAAACAGGAGAGGAAGTCGCCAATCACAAATGGGTTGTACACGAGGAAGTTGAAAATGCCCAAGACGAGCCTTACCAAGCAGGTGACGAAGTCGTTCTAGAAGCTTCCCATATGCCCGGTATGCAAGGGGTGACCGCAACTATTGATTCGGTAGAAGACACCACTGTTTATATGGTCACGTACACGGATACAGAAACAGGCGATACTGTTGAAAATCATAAATGGCTAGTAGAAGAAGAATTAGGGGAAGAAGTACAAGACTCAAGCCAATTTTGGAGAGCGCGTACAGTAGAAGAAGTACAAGCAGATGTTTCCCAATACGATACATTAGAAGAACTTCAAAATTACGAAGTGGTTTGGGGAGATACTCTCTGGGCGATTTCTCAAAGTACTAATTTTTCAGTAGACGATTTAACTGAAGCATTTAATATTAAAAACGCTGATTTAATATTTGCTAACTATACACTTGAAAATCAACCATCATTAGAAGATAGCTATGAGAACCAGATAATTAGTGAGTCCAAAAAAACAAGAGATATGGATAATATGGGAGATATGGATAATATGGGAGATATGAAGCATGATGAGTCGGGAGAAATTACAGAAGGCTTGGAAGAAGCTGAAAATCCGATGTACGAAGTAGGAGAATCTGTTATTCTTCAGCGCGATCATATGCCTGGAATGGAAGGTGCCGAAGCAACTGTTTCTGGCGTATTTGCTACGACGGTTTATGAAGTTTCTTTCAATCCAACCAATGGTGGAGAACGAGTGGAAAATCATCGCTGGGTTATCCACGAAGACATTTCTGAGTCAACCAAAGGCGCATTTGAACCTGGAGAAGAAGTGACATTAGAAGCCGACCATATGGAAGGTATGGAAGGAGCAACTGCAATAATTGATGACGCTGTAACTACGAATGTTTATATGGTGGATTACCAACCAACAGATGGCGGAGCAGTTGTTCGTAATCATAAATGGTTTGTTGAAGAGGAACTAGGTCAAGAATAATAATCCAAAAAATGTGCGATCAATTAAATATAGAAAAAATCCCTGTATATGAGAAGACTTAGTGATACCTTCTTTTGTATAGGGATTTTATGTTCCTTGTTAAATTAAAATATATATCAATAACAATATCAGAAGAAATTATTATAATTGGCTTGTTCATTTTTATAACCTCTATAAGATATTTTAAGAATCTAGAAAACTTGTCAGAGTAAGATCATAAAAAAATGCTATTTCAAAAAAACTCTTGACAGCTATCATTTACTAATGTAAACTAAAGTCAACTTATGGTTTACACGAGTAGACGTAGAGGAGGGGTTAATGTTAAACTTTGGCTGCTAATTAAGGATAACCAGCACATATTCATTAAGAAAAATAGTACATAATTAAAAAATTAAATGGAGGAATATAATGACTACTAAAATAGCAATTAATGGGTTTGGTCGTATTGGACGCTTAGCATTTCGCCGTATTAAAGAGTTGAGGGACTCAGAACTACAGGTTGTTGCAGTAAATGATTTAACAAATAATGAGGATTTAGCCTACTCTTTAAAATACGATACTGCCTATGGGATTTTCCCTTATGATATCGAGGTAAGAGGCGATTCAATTCTGGTTGATGGCAAAGAAGTTAAAACATTCGAAGAAAAGGATGCCAAAAAACTACCATGGTCCGATTTGGACATTGATATCGTTTTGGAATGTACAGGCTTCTACACAACTAATGAAAAAGCACAGGCACACATAGACGCTGGAGCTAAAAAAGTAATTATTTCAGCACCAACTAAAGATGAAGAAACGAAAGTCGTTGTCTTTGGTGTCAACCAAGAAATTTTGAGTCCAAGTGACAAAATTATTTCCGCCGCTTCCTGTACGACAAATGGTTTAGCCTTAATGACAAAAATATTAGTGGACGAGTTTGGGATTCAACGAGGCCTGATGTCAGGATCGCGTGCCTATACAGCGACACAAAACATGCAAGATGCTCCCGGGGGACGTAAAAGTCGCGCAGGTGCTCAAAATGTTATTCCTGTTACGACTGGCGCTGCCAACGCATTAGGAAAAGTCATTCCAGAGGTTAAAGGGATCATTACGGGTACCACCACACGGGTTCCTGTCATTACTGCGGGCTTTGTAGAACTGTTCTCGGTGTTGGATAGAGAGGTAACCGTTGATCAGATTAACGAAGTGATGAAGGCAGCCGCGAATGATTCATATGGGTACACTGAGGATGAAATTGTTTCCTCCGATGTCGTGGGGACTACACATGGATCCGTTTTTGATGCAACGTTAACAGAAGTATTAGATGCAAATGGGGGACAATTGGTTAAAACAGTTGCTTGGTACGATAACGAACATGGTTTTGTTTCTAATTTGGTGCGTTTAACAGAATATGTTTCTCGATTAAATAAATAATTAAAAAATATGCATAAGGAGAAGATAAATTATGAATAAGACAACTGGGCAATGGTTAGGATGGATTGGAATTCTTGTAGGGATAATCGCTTTCTTTTGGCAACCGGTATGGATGGGAGTAGCTGCAGTCGTTCTAGGAATCATCGGGCTATTTTCCCCACAGAAAGGACTCAACTGGACAGCGATTATTATTGGGGCAATTGCGTTAGCCCTGCCACTTTTATAATCAGAAAATGTAATAACAGCGATAATAGGCAAAGAAGACCTGTTATTTAGAATGTTTACCCCTTGAGCCTGTAAGGCTCAAATTTGTAATAAAAATGAAATCGGCGGTATAGGATGAAAATTTTTAATAAACTAATTAGTGAAGGATAACTATGGGAATTTCAGAAAATCTATGGAGGGGAATTTATCAATGAATCAAGAACATTTTGATACTATAAAGAATAAAGACGGCTTTATCGCGGCACTTGATCAAAGCGGTGGTAGTACACCAGAAGCTCTGAATGCTTATGGGGTCAGTGAAGACCAGTATTCAAATGACGATGAAATGTTTGATCTTGTTCACAAAATGCGTACACGAATCATCACATCTCCATCTTTTACTCCGGATAAAATTATTGGCGCGATTTTATTTGAACATACGATGAATAATAGGATAGAAGGTCAGTATGCTGGAGATTATTTAAGCAATAAAGGAATTGTTCCGTTTATTAAAATAGATCAAGGACTTGCAGATGAAGAACATGGCGTACAATTAATGAAGCCAATTCCAGGACTTAATAATTTACTTAAACAAGCAAAAGAACAAAATATGTTTGGTACAAAAATGCGTTCAAACATTCTTTCATATAATGAAAAAGGCATCGATGATGCAGTCACCCAGCAGTTTCAAGTTGCTCAAGAAATAATTGATGCTGGCTTAGTTCCTATCGTTGAACCTGAAGTGAATATTCATTCTGAAGATAAAGAACAAATTGAGGAATATTTAAAACAATCCATTAAAAACCATTTAGATGCATTAGCTACTGATGATTATGTGATGTTGAAATTAACTATCCCAACGAAAGCTAATTTATATCAAGAATTAGCCGATCATTCACAAGTTTTACGTGTTGTTGCTTTATCAGGTGGTTATGAAAGAGACGAAGCGAACGAAATACTTAGTCAAAATGACAATGTTATAGCAAGTTTTTCACGGGCGCTTACGCAGGACTTATCTGTTAATCAAAGTGATGCAGACTTTGATGCAAAACTAAAAGAAGCAGTGGATTCTATTTATGAAGCTTCTGTTGTAAAAAACTAAATCTTTGCAAAAAAACTTACAATATTCATATACCAGAACTTACATTCGAGTTATAGTATAGACAGAGAGTAGCATATCATTCTCCTAGATTTTAAGATGGTACTCCCCAATGAGCTACTCATACAATTATAGTCCGATAAAGACGTAAAAAGGCAGGGCTCTCACCTTGCTTTTTTGTGTTTAAAGCTGAAATAGTTTGTAGATGAATAATTTGCGATGCTGTGACCCCTTGAGCCTGTTAGGCTCAAATTTGTAATCAAAATGAAATCGGGGGATAGAAAACCCGTACAGTGGGATGTCTATCCGCCGACACTCTGAAAAAGCTTATTTTCGGTGCTTTTTTAAAAGAGAAGTGTCCGACGATCTAATCCCTAATTAATGAACTAAAACACAATCCATATTTTCGTCAGGCGTGTCGCATCGAAACGAAAGTTAAAAAGTTATAAAAAACCTGAATAATTCATAGCTCTATAATTTAAGCTGGTTTCTTGAATAAATTAATCGTTCTTGGAAAAATTGGGAATTTTTCTACAAAATAGTGCGTTCTCGAAGTAGATTTTAACTAAATGAACCTTCTTACGATTCTCTTGTTTGTTTGAAGGCATACTTCTCCCTTGTAGACGATTGATTCAAAAAATTAACGTGATGACTGATTTAAATCCATTGACTGGATCGCCGTAGGCGCTCGAAGACCCTATAGAATTCAGTTTGATACACATGATAACTCGACAATTTTAGATAGGCTCGTCTGCCTGTTTGCACAAGTTTGCCAGCGACTTTAAGGAATGTTAGTCGGATGGAATGAATAGTCATCCCTTGGTTCTTTTTATCAAAGCCGATAGTCTTTAGACAGTTGATGAGGTTGTATGCAAGCAGACTAATCATCATTCTGACATAATTTTCTAAGAAGCGTGGACTATCTGTTTTATCGAAATAAAAGCCACCTTTCGCTTCTTTGATGAAATTCTCCATTGTCCCTCGCTTGCCGTAAAGAGAGAATATGACTTCAGGTGAGACATTATCGGATAGATTAGTCACAATGAATGCGTGTTGAAAGAGGAGTTCTCCTGCTTCACGGATTGATCGAATACAGACACGACGGGGTTTCGACCATGATTGTGCTTGATAAGGCATTGAAAAATACTGAACTTCCCGATCTTCCCATTTTTGGTTATCCCCGTAAAGAACGGATTGCTCAGCTAATTGACTTAACCTCCGATTGTTCTTTAATCGGATCACATACTGACTTTCATTTTCTTCACAAGACTCATACACCTCTGGTGTTGCGAAGCCGCTGTCCCCACGAACCAATATGTCAGTATTCGGTATCGATTCATTGTAGTGGTGTAACAATGGGTCGATAAAGGCTTTCACCCCTTTAGATGTGTACTGATTACCTGAACGCAGTTCAGCTTTTAAGAAATCTCCAGTCAGTCCGTCAAAGGCAACTAATGGGTGGTAACCGTAGGTTTGATAATGTGCATTATAATCTGTTAGTTCTTGATGGCCAAAGGTATCTGAATGAGTGGAATCGAGATCAATGATTAACTCGGTGTCATTGCGAATCAAACGCGCTTTATCAATGAGTGACTGATTTAATGATTGTAATTGACCCACATTTTCCGTGGTGAAACGATCCAGAAACCGTGAAATTGACGATTGTGAGGCTAATTGTTTTCTGCCTAACACCATTTGAAAGACTGGATCCTGTCGTAACAGATTAGCCGACGAGTCTGCCGAATAACCAGCAATCAATTGCATAATGAGCTGTTCTAATATCGCTAAATTATCATGCGTGTAGTAAGCACGGTTATCTTTAATGTCCAGAAGTGATTTTGCCAAATCAGAAAACTTGAAGGTATCCATTACTTCTTTAACTAAGACTAAACCCGAATCACTCGATAAGCGACCACCTGTATGCGAAATGATGATGTTTGAATTGAATTTTACCTGGTTTTTGTGTAAGCTAATCATGAAGAGAACTCCTTTCTTATGGTTAGTTTAGACACCTTTACCATATCAGAATGGGGTTCTTTTTTCATCACTTAACAGGTGAAAATGAAAAAGTAAATTTAAGCTGCCGTTAGGCAGTTGGCACATGTTTCAACGAAAAGTATGAATTATTCAGGAAAAAACTTAAGGAAATAATCAAGAGGAATAAAACCATGTTTGCTGATTTGGACGAGATTGATAAAGATATGATCATTGACTATACAATAGCTGGGATTATAGCTGTATATCAAACTTGGTTTAGAAACAATCAGAACGTGTCTATTGATGAGATTTCAGTTAAACTTTCTGAACTTTCTGCAAATGGATTCAATTATTTCATTAAAGGCTAATGTGAGAAGAGAAAAGAGGTAAGATGATGTCAGAATTTATTTTAAGTTCTTGTTCGACTGCAGACTTAACAGAAAAGCACTTCAACAGTCGTGGTATAAATTATGTTTGTTTTCATTTTATGGTAGATGGAAAAGAATATAAAGATGATCTTGGTAAGTCGATTTCATATGACGATTTTTATAAAGCAATGAGTAATGGGGCTGAGACGAAAACATCACAAGTAAATGTAGGAGAGTTTGTAGATTACTTTTCTTCGTTTCTGAAAGAAGGGAAGGATATTTTACACGTATCACTGTCTTCAGGATTATCTGGAGTATATAATTCAGCGTGTGCAGCAAAGCAACTATTGGAAGCGGAATATCCGGATCGAAAAATATACATCGTTGACTCTCTTGCGGCATCGTCTGGTTATGGTTTATTGATGGATAAACTGGCAGATCTAAGGGACGACGGATACACACTTGAACAGTTGTATGACTGGGTAGAAAATAACAAACTGAATCTACATCATTGGTTTTTTTCGACTGATTTATCTTTTTATGTTAAAGGAGGAAGAATCTCAAAGACATCTGGATTTGTTGGAACAACATTTAAAATCTGTCCATTGTTAAATATGGATGAAAATGGAAAATTAACTCCTCAACAAAAAGTAAGAGGTAAGAGACGTGTAATTAGTTTAATTGTAGATAAAATGAAAAATCATGCTATTAAAGATCTTGAATATTCTGATAAATGTTATATATCTCATTCTGCTTTTAATACTGAAGCTCAAGAAGTCGCGAGATTAATCGAGGAATCATTTCCCAACTTGAAGAACAAGGTTGAAATAAATAATGTTGGAACTACAATAGGTTCACATACCGGTCCAGGAACTGTGGCACTCTTCTTCTGGGGAGACTCAAGAAAAAATAGATGAAACCTTTAAACTTCCCACTTCACATATTATTTTGCATCGATAGCTAAGCTACAACACACATAGAGTGCGTGGTTTCGATACGTCGGGACGATACCTAGAAATCCTTAGATTCCAGCACTTTGAGCGATTTATCACGTTCATTGATACTAAGGACAAAAGTCTTTATAAAGAGATCAAAAACCGGGTGCTGGTGTCAGTAGTGATCGAGGTCGTATAAGGGGACACGTTATTACATGCTGGCAAACAAAATTAACCGTTCACCGAAGTAAAAAGAAACTAGATCCACAGCACATACTATTTTGAGTTGCAAAAAGGAAAATATCATGGACACACTGGCTTGATGATGCATGATACCGCTCCAACTCAACGGAATTATTATGTCCTAGGGAACTATGAATACGACACCGATTATTATCGAGCTCAATGAATCTGAGGATATTCTGACGAATAGTATCGGTGGTATAATAAAAAATAAGTGAGTACGGCGACTAGTTTCGTCCAGTAAATGCGGAATAGTCGTCCACTGAATGCGAAAGTTGTCGTCCATTCCGCTAATTGATTGAAGAGAATAAGAAATTAATCAAAACAGAGCCCAATATGAGCTCTGTTTTTCATCTTAAAATAAATTAATAGATTATTCGTATTCCTTCATAGCTTGTTCAAGGAACTTAGTGGCTAAATTAACCATTTCATCAGCCGAAGGCTGCTTTTCGTCCTCTAAGTAATAAGGTAGGAGTAACGAGGATAGATTTAAATCGATATCTTCTGGAAGGTATCGTCGAAAATAAAAAAAGAGCGATACGAGTTTCAACTTCAATCGGAATCATTTCATGCCCTCCAAACCGTGACGCTCTCGCATGGATACTTCACCATCAACTATGATTTGGTGAGAATTGTGCTTGATTCGATCCAGAATCGCATCGGCTAGTTGAGTGTGTTTGATTTTTTCATGCCAACCTTCAGGTGAAAATGAAAAAGTAAATTTAAGCTGCCGTTAGGCAGTTGGCACATGTTTCAACGAAAAGTATGAATTATTCAGGAAAAATAATACATCACAAATTATTCATTTACATAAACTCTTGACAATAATCGTTTACTAGTGTAAACTCTATTTAACATTAATGCTTACGAGCGTAAACGAAAGAGGGAGAGAATATGAGTACTATAGCTGGAGACCTTCATATAACCGATGCTGAATGGGAAGTTATGCGAGTAGTCTGGGCGAATGGTCGAGTGACTAGTAAAGAAGTCATTTCTATATTGGAAGAGAAAATGGACTGGAAACAAGCGACAACCAAAACGCTCTTAGGTCGACTCGTGGAAAAAGGCGCACTGAATACAGAACAAGAAGGTAGAAAATATATTTATTCGGCAAATATCGAAGAGAAAGAAGCGGTAAGAAGTTTTACAAACGATATTTTCGATCGTATTTGTCGGAAGAATGTCGGGAATGTAATAGAGAGTATCATTAAGGATCATACTTTAAGTTTCGATGATATCCAACGGCTAGAAGAAATATTAGAGATGAAAAAAGCTTTTGCAGTAGAAGAAGTTGATTGTCAGTGTGCAGAAGGGCAATGCGATTGCCATTTACATCATCATGGAGAATAAGGAGCGAAAAAATTGGAGAATAAATCATTTGCCATAGAAGGTATGACCTGTGCGTCTTGTGCACAGACAGTAGAAAAAGCAGCAAAAAAGGTTCGTGGGGTCACACAGGCTTCCGTAAACCTAGCAACAGAGAAGTTAAGTATAGAGTACGATGAAGCAACTTTTTCGGTAGAAAATCTACAAAAAGCAGTGGATAATTCAGGGTATGAACTGATTGCCCAAGAAGGAACGACGCAAACCTTTGCAATTGAAGGGATGACCTGTGCATCCTGTGCACAGACAATTGAAAAAGCCGTCGGAAAGTTGTCGGGCGTAGATAAAGCTTCCGTCAATTTAGCGACAGAAAAAATGCAAGTTTCCTATAACCCGTCGGCAATTTCAGTATCTGATGTGACTGGTGCTGTATCCAATAGTGGTTATGCAGCCGTATTAGAGACTACGGATACTCAAGATAATTCACGAGCAGAGAAGCGTGAGAAAAAAGAAAAAAGATTGAAGCAACTTTTTAATCGTTTTTGGATATCCATTATACTTACAATCCCTTTATTAATTATATCCATGGGTCATATGGTCGGTATGCCTCTACCAAATATCGTTGACCCAATGATAAATGCATTTAATTTTTCTCTTTTACAACTTATTCTGACTTTGCCGATAATGGTAGTAAGCTGGGAATATTTCCAGAAGGGATTTAAAAGTTTATTTAAAGGTCACCCAAATATGGATTCCCTGATTGCGCTTGGTACGGCGGCTGCATTTGTTTACAGCCTTGCTGCGACAATCGGGACAGGCCTGGGTTACGGCAACTTTTCCGATTTACTTTATTATGAAGTAACTGGAGTTATCTTGGCGCTCCATACATTAGGGCTATTTTTAGAAGACCGCTCAAAGGGGCAAATGTCCTCAGCTATTGAAAAATTAATTAACTTGGCTCCTAAAACAGCTCGAGTAATACGTAATGGTGTGGAACAAGAGATTACTGTGGACGAAGTTGCTTTAGGAGATGTTATTCGAGTTCGTCCGGGAGAAAGTATGCCTGTAGATGGTGTTGTTGTTGAGGGACGCACTTCAGTCGATGAATCAATGCTGACAGGAGAAAGTATCCCCGTGGAAAAGGAAAGTGGAGACGAGGTTATTGGGGCTAGTATCAATAAAAATGGTTCCATTGATTACCGAGCGACTCGAGTGGGAAGTGACACAACTCTATCTCAAATCATAAAATTAGTAGAAGATGCTCAAGGGTCTAAAGCACCCATTGCTCGAATGGCCGATATCATTACCGGATACTTCGTACCGATTGTTATAGCATTAGCCGTTTTAGCAGGGTTTGCTTGGTTAATTGCAGGTCAATCTGGAATATTTGTTTTATCCGTTATCATAACAACCCTTGTCATTGCTTGTCCATGTGCCTTAGGTTTGGCGACTCCAACAGGTATTATGGTTGGAACCGGAAAAGGGGCAGAACATGGTGTCTTGATAAAAAGTGGTGAGGCGTTAGAAACCACTCATAATTTAGACACGATTGTATTTGATAAAACAGGGACACTGACAGAAGGTAAACCTATCGTGACAGATATTTTGGTAACTCCTCTTATTACTAAAGAAAATCTTTTATATTATGCAGCTTCCGGTGAAACAGGTTCTGAACACCCATTAGGTGAAGCCATCGTACAGAAATCAAAAGAAGAGAACATGACATTAGCTAAACCAGATCATTTTGAAGCGATTCCAGGACACGGGATTCGAGTTGAAATTGAGGGCAAAGATATGTACATTGGAAACCGTAAACTGATGCTAGAGCAAAAGATTGATTTATCAAGTGTGGAAAAAGAATCCGATCGTTTAGCAGACGAAGGAAAAACACCGATGTATCTCTCTGTTGATGGAGAACTAGCTGGAATTATCGCAGTAGCTGACACACTCAAGGAAAATAGTATGAAGGCTGTTAAAGAACTTAGAAGACGCGGTGTTGAAGTAATCATGATTACTGGAGATAACAAACGTACAGCCAAAGCGATTGCTAAGCAAGTGGGTATAGACAGTGTATTAAGTGAAGTATTACCTGAAGATAAAGCAGAGGAAGTCAAAAAACTACAAGAGGCAGGCAAGAAGGTAGCGATGGTTGGAGACGGCATTAACGATGCACCCGCATTAGCTCAAGCAGATATCGGTATTGCAGTTGGATCAGGTACAGACGTGGCGATTGAATCGGCTGATATTGTCCTTATGCGTAATGATTTAACCGCTGTATTGACTGCGATTGATTTAAGTCATGCAACGCTACGAAACATTAAACAAAACTTGTTCTGGGCTTTTGCTTACAATATTGTGGGTATTCCAGTTGCGATGGGTCTCTTGTATATTTTCGGCGGACCATTGATGAGTCCAATGTTTGCGGCAGCCGCAATGAGTTTCAGTTCGGTGTCTGTGTTACTAAACGCCTTACGCTTGAAACGATTTAAACCTTCGGCTGTTAAGTGAAACAACTGTTAAAGGATGACAAAGATGAGACCTAGGTTGATTATTGAAGGGATTGGTTGTGTTAAGTGCGCCGAAGCAATAGAAGAGGAGCTTATGGCCAAATCGACCGTTGAAAAAATATTTAGCGGAATACACAAAAAAATGATTTTCGTCCATATAAGTAAGAATGTCACGCGAAAAAGTTTCCTTTCTTCGCTGATGGACGTGCCTCTGTTATTAAAGGGAATCATTGAAGCGGCTCACTGTCACTGTTGTAGAGAAATCCACTTTGACTTTCCGGCCGGTTAATTGTTTATTGGATTTATTTTTGACCTTCTTCGATTTGAAGAAGATAAAAAAATTAAAAGAAAAAGGAGAATGAATGATGAAAAAAGAAGTATTGATTGAAGGTATGAAATGTGAAGGTTGTGCGAACACGGTGCAAGAAAGATTTGCGGAAATTGAGGGAGTAGAATCTGTAAAAATCGATTTGGCTAATAAAAAAGCCACGATCGAAAGCCAATCCGAAATCTTAGAAAATAGATTTGTCGCTGCGCTAGCCGATACGAAATATTCGTTAGTGAAATAGAAACGAACTATAATTAGTGCGAATGTCACACGTATATTCATTTACAAGCTGTCAGCTAATTCCTCCTAGGTATTGATACCTAGGAGGAATTAGCGAAATAGACAGCTCTTTTTGTTGATTTTACTAGGTTATCGTTTATGTTTCCTCTAAATAGCTAGTATAATGTATTTAAGAGAAAAGAGCGGATAAGATGCAGTTAACGAAAACGATTAAAGTGCAATTATACCCAAGTGCTAGTGATATTGAAAAGTTCGAAGAAACTCAACAACAGTTTTTAAACGCTTGTAATTTTGTTTCGACATATATCTTTGACCATGACTTTGAATTAGGTCAAACGACTTTGCACAACGCCTTGTATCATCAGATACGTCAGGATTTTGGGCTGCAATCTCAAATGGCCCAGTCCGTGATGCGTACGGTAATCGCGAGATATAAGACCGTGAAAACACAGTTTATACAAAAACCTAAGCGTTATAAAGATATCCATACAGGTAAATATCATACCCTATATAAAGACCTTTACCATTTAACGAAACCCCTAGGGTTTAAGCAACCAGTCGCTGTGTTCGTACGTAATCGTAACTACGCTTATCACCAAAACAATACCTATTCACTGACGACCAATCAAGGACGAATTAAAGTGTCTTGTGATAAGCAACATATCGCTTATCTTCAACAATTTAGCCAGAATGCTTACAAGTTCGGTCAAGCTGAATTACGCTGTCGTAAGGGTAAGTGGTTCTTACACGTGTCCGCAAGTAAAGAGATAGACAGCTCAGATGAAACGAATATTCAACGTATTGAAGGCATTGACCGTGGTTTAAGACAGATACTAACTATTGCGGATGATACAGCTCATACTACCTTCTATTCGGGTAAAAGCTTGATGAAGAAAAGACGGCGTTTTAAGGAATTGCGCCAGTCCTTACAAGCGAAGAACACCAAATCAATTCGTAGACGCCTTAAAACAATTGAAAGACGAGAGAACCGCTGGATGAATGATGTGAACCATCAATTATCAAAGACACTCGTTGACCGATACGGGGCCAATACCTTGTTTGTGGTGGAAGATCTTACGAACGTTACTTTTAACACGACTCACCACCGTAAGCAAGATGCACGGTATGAACACCATTCTTGGCGATTCTTCGATTTTGAAGAAAAGTTAATGTATAAAGCTTTAGAAAGTGGTTCGCAAGTTTTAAAAGTATCCGCACAATTTACGTCCCAACGTTGTCCGAAATGCGAATCAATTGATAGAGCTAATAGACAACAAGATAAGCACTTGTTTACTTGTCAAAATTGTGGGTATCAATCAAATGATGACCGTGTGGCAGCTATCAACATTCAAGAATTGGGTCACCGATATCTGTCGAGTGAGAAAAACCCGCGGTTTGAAAAAGTTGTGCCAATACAAAATTATTAAACGTAAAACAATATTCGGTAAGTGTCTACAGACCGCTTACTGATGGGGTGCCAGTCAACCATCCCTTAGTGTCTTTAAACGGTTGGAGATATTATATCGTTTGTACAACCACCATGTTTAGGACAAACTCTCTGTTTTAACAGAGAGTAGTTGATAAGACGGACCTCACATTTTTGGTTCTATAATAAATAGTGTTGGTGAGATTTCATGTTGAATCTCATTGACACTATTTTTGTGTACGCAAAAAGGACATGATATCCTTAATGCATGTAAACCACTACGAATACAGAAAGAAGGAAAAATCATGTCCCATACATCTATTATAAAACAACTTTGCGGTATTTACGACAATAATATTGATATTACAATACCAAAATCTATGCATCTGTTGCCACTTGAAAAGTATCATGAAATAAATCATTTTGTTTTACATGGGGTTCTTACATACAAGCCTAAGGCTTGTATGCACTGTGGTGTAAAGAATACTGGTAATCAAGATACCATCAAACATGGCTTTAAACCAGCTATCATTCGATTACCGAACACAGCTACTAATCCTGTTTTACTTAAATTACAGAAGCAACGCTTTTATTGTAAACACTGTGCACAAACTTTTATCGCTACTATTTAGCCAGTAATAGTAGCCGCTTTTACTTACCCCTGCAAGGTCGTATAAATGATTCACCATTCCAGCAAGTTGATTCTCACGAATAATTTGGTTAATTAATCTAAAGCGTTCTTGTTTACTTAAGTCGTTTCTTTTGTCGTTTTTCACGCTCCTCTCGTGCTGTTCTAATTTTTTTACTAGTTCAAGATTCCCCTCTAGATAGGCTATACGGGCATTTGCTTTGTCTAGCGCCTCTTGTAACGATAATTGTTCTCTTGGTCAATAGGGACCATTATTTTTTGAACCACGATTCTCTTGTAACAATACATCTTCTCCATGATCTTTATATAATCTTTTCCAACGTGATAGTGATTGATCGGATTTTCCTTTTCCGATTAAATGAGAAGGAAGTCCAGCAAGTTCAAATATCTGAGTAGATTTCATGCCTTGTTTGCTTTGTTTAATGGCCTTTATTTTGAATTCTGATGAATAGGTAATACTTTTCTCTGTCACACTTTTCACATTAGGATTGTTTCTTAAAGCTTGAATCTCAGCTTGGCTATATATCTTTTTACTCATCCTGTCCACTCCCTTCTGTATAACTCAAATAGAGTATACCGAAAATTTTGCATAAAAATAACCCGAAAACTTACAACACTCTTTTTTTTGAGTGTTCAGTTTTCGGGTTGAGATTCAACCTGGCTGACGCAAGCCATTAAAAAAAGGGGCAAAGCCCCTTAAACCCCTTATTTTCAAAAAAAGTGGGATCGTTATATGAGAATGTTTGAAAATCTAAGTAATCTCGGATAAATTTCTGCATTTACTAGCATGCTAACGCATGGTCAAGGGTTAACACCCTTAACAAACCCCTGAAATACGCTCAGAAGAAAATTAAAGGGTATAGGTAACATGTTTTGCTTATTTAGCTATAATTTTATCTAATATGATTTAAATCACACTAACTACCTTTTAAATCGAAATTTTAGGGGGTTATAGGCGTTTTAAAACTGTTATAAGGTATTTTTTATGCAAACATATCTAAAAAGCCATGAACACCTCTTAATTTACGAATTTTTATCATTTTTATTTGTTGTCGTTATCCTTTAAAAAATAAGAACAAACTAATACTATTACCACAAGAAATATTACATTAGCCAACATTGAATCCACTGGAGAATAGAGATTAAAAAGATACTGATATATGGCTACTATAAAACCTTAAATTAAACTTTTAACAACATTGTTCTTCAGCATACACTGACCCACTAATACCCCTGATAAACCCATTCAAAACGCAGCCGTTTTGATCCCATTTTTAGGCAAGATCAAGCAGTTTTTTTCGTCGTTTGTGTCGAACAAAGTAGAGCTCACTAAACAAAAAAGAACTATTGACGTGATTTGTTTACCTGAATAGGCTGCGAGCATACAAAGGAATACAATCGTAAACTAACGTAAGATTTAGATTCGACCTATCGAATTGGGCTTTCGATGAAACAAATTCTAAATTTATGATAAAGAATGTCTTTGAAGAACAACGAATTTTTTGTTCTTAACTAAGGATTAAAAAGCTTGACAATTATATTTTATAACTATAGTATATAATCATTAAGAAGATTACAGTTGTAGCCAAGATAAAAAAAAGAAGGAATGGGATTAAATGACTACTAAAATAGCAATTAATGGGTTTGGTCGTATTGGACGCTTAGCATTTCGCCGTATTAAAGAGTTGAGGGACTCAGAACTACAGGTTGTTGCAGTAAATGATTTAACAAATAATGAGGATTTAGCCTACTCTTTAAAATACGATACTGCCTATGGGATTTTCCCTTATGATATCGAGGTAAGAGGCGATTCAATTCTGGTTGATGGCAAAGAAGTTAAAACATTCGAAGAAAAGGATGCCAAAAAACTACCATGGTCCGATTTGGACATTGATATCGTTTTGGAATGTACAGGCTTCTACACAACTAATGAAAAAGCACAGGCACACATAGACGCTGGAGCTAAAAAAGTAATTATTTCAGCACCAACTAAAGATGAAGAAACGAAAGTCGTTGTCTTTGGTGTAAACCAAGAAATTTTGAGTCCAAGTGACAAAATTATTTCCGCCGCTTCCTGTACGACAAATGGTTTAGCCTTAATGACAAAAGTATTAGTGGACGAGTTTGGGATTCAACGAGGCCTGATGACAGGATCGCGTGCCTATACAGCGACACAAAACATGCAAGATGCTCCCGGGGGACGTAAAAGTCGCGCAGGTGCTCAAAATGTTATTCCTGTTACGACTGGCGCTGCCAACGCATTAGGAAAAGTCATTCCAGAGGTTAAAGGGATCATTACGGGTACCACCACACGGGTTCCTGTCATTACTGCGGGCTTTGTAGAACTGTTCTCGGTGTTGGATAGAGAGGTAACCGTTGATCAGATTAACGAAGTGATGAAGGCAGCCGCGAATGATTCATATGGGTACACTGAGGATGAAATTGTTTCCTCCGATGTCGTGGGGACTACACATGGATCCGTTTTTGATGCAACGTTAACAGAAGTATTAGATGCAAATGGGGGACAATTGGTTAAAACAGTTGCTTGGTACGATAACGAATATGGCTTTGTAAGCAATATGATCCGTCTTGTAGAACACTTTTCGAAGTTGGTTTAACTCCTTATTCATCTGATTCCTGGTATTTATATGGAAGGTACGTGTATCATCTAAAGGTAGATAGGTATTTTTAATGCTTTATATGAGACGCAATAAAAATTCCTTGACAACCATAGTTTACGAGTGTAGACTACGGTTGTGGGTTACTTTTGTAAACGCAAAAGGGAAGTGAGAAATAATGGTTTAGTAGAAGATGCTCAAGGGTCTAAATTACCCATTGCTCGAATGGCCGATATCATTACTGGATATTTCGTACCGATTGTTATAGCATTAGATGTATCTCTCTGTTGATGGAGAACTAGCTGTAATTATCGCAGTAGCTGACACACTCAAGGAAAATAGTATGAAGGCTGCTAAAGAACTTAGAAGACGCGGTGTTGAAGTAATCATGATTACTGGAGATAACAAACGTACAGCCAAAGCGATTGCTAAGCAAGTGGGTATAGACAGTGTATTAAGTGAAGTATTACCTGAAGATAAAAAAAGGGGAATAGAATAATGAAAAAAGAAGTCTTATTAGATGGCGTAAAATGTGCAGGTTGTGCGAACACGGTACAAGAAAGATTTTCAGCTATTGAAGGGGTTGAATCTGTAGAGGTTGATTTAGCGACTAAAAAAGCAGTACTTGAAAGTCAAACAGAGATTGATACCGAAACGCTCAATGCTGCTTTAGCAGAAACTAACTATTCAGTATTAAGTGCATAAAGTACGAATACCATTTATTCATAGATAGTAGATAGAGATAAAGTATAGAACCCTTTTCATGAGAATTATATGCAGTGTTAGATGAGAGGGTTCTAAAACTTTAAAATCAGTCTCTAATATAATAAGGAGGAATTAAAAATGAGCAATAACAAAAAACATTCGTCACATAGTCATCATAATCACGGCGACATGGATCACTCAAAACACGACCATAATGAAATGGAACATCACGGGGGGCATCACGATCATCATGCTGGTCATGACCACAGTGGGCATGGCGCAATGGGAGGGCATGCCCACCACCATCACGGTAGCTTTAAGGAGATTTTCTTGAAGTCACTCCCATTAGGAATTGCAATCTTACTCATTACTCCTATGATGGATATTCAGTTGCCTTTCCAAATTATCTTTCCTTATGCAGACGTTGTAGCAGCTGTATTGGCAACAATTCTATACATTTATGGCGGAAAACCATTCTACATGGGTGCGAAAGATGAGTTTAATTCAAAAGCTCCAGGCATGATGTCCTTGATTACTTTGGGAATAACGGTTTCTTATGCCTATAGTGTTTACGCAGTGGCCGCTCGATATGTAACTGGAGAACATGTCATGGACTTCTTCTTTGAGTTTACAACGTTAATTTTAATCATGTTATTAGGACACTGGATTGAAATGAAGGCATTGGGTGAAGCAGGGGACGCGCAAAAAGCATTGGCTGAGTTGGTGCCGAAAGATGCTCATGTTGTTTTAGAAGACGATTCGATTGAGACTCGTCCTGTGTCTGACCTTCAGGTTGGAGATGTTATCCGTGTTCAAGCAGGAGAAAATGTTCCAGCTGATGGTATCATTATTCGCGGAGAATCCCGTGTAAACGAGGCCCTCTTAACAGGTGAATCTAAGCCAATCGAAAAGAATGTTAAAGATCAAGTCATTGGTGGATCAACAAATGGTAGTGGTATCCTATATGTAGAAGTAACAGAAACAGGGGATAAGTCCTTTATCTCACAAGTACAAACATTAATTAGCCAAGCACAAAGCCAACCATCTCGAGCAGAGAATGTGGCTCACAAAGTAGCTAGCTGGTTGTTCTACGTTGCCGTTGTAGTATCTTTAATCGCTCTAATAGTCTGGATGATCATTGCGGACCTACCCACAGCCGTTATCTTTACTGTGACTACGTTAGTTATTGCCTGCCCACATGCTTTGGGTCTTGCTATTCCCTTGGTAGTATCACGTAGTACTAGTTTGGGTGCAAGCCGAGGATTACTGGTTAAAAATAGAGAAGCTTTGGAAGCAACTACTAAAGCGGATGTTATGGTATTGGATAAAACAGGTACTTTAACAACTGGTGAATTTAAAGTGTTGGACGTCACTGTTTTGAGTGATAAATATTCTGAAGAAGAAATTACAGGCTTGTTGGCGGGTATAGAGGCGGGCTCCAGTCACCCGATTGCCCAATCGATTGTGAACCACGCTGAAGCGAAAGGCATTAAGTCAGTTTCCTTTGACTCCATTGAAATCGTTTCGGGAGCAGGAATAGAAGGGGAGGCGAACGGCCACCACTATCAATTAATCAGCCAAAAGGCATACGGAAAAGCATTGCGTATGGATACTCCGAAAGGCGCTACTTTAAGTATCCTTGTAGAAAATAATGAAGCAATCGGCGCTGTCGCATTGGGAGATGAACTGAAAGAAACCAGCAGAAACTTGATCGAGGCACTGAAAAATTACGGAATTGAACCACTCATGGCTACTGGTGATAACGAGGAAGCTGCACAAGGAGTTGCAGAAATTCTAGGGATTCAATATAGAGCCAATCAATCTCCAGAAGATAAATATAATTTAGTAGAATCAATGAAAAATCAAGGTAAAATAGTCATCATGGTGGGAGACGGCGTTAATGACGCTCCGTCTCTAGCGATGGCAGATGTGGGTATAGCAATTGGTGCCGGCACACAAGTAGCTTTGGATTCTGCGGATGTTATCCTTACTCAGTCTGATCCAGGGGATATTGAATCCTTTATCGAGTTAGCAAACAAGACAACAAGTAAAATGAAACAAAATCTGGTATGGGGAGCAGGGTATAACTTTATCGCAATCCCAATAGCTGCAGGAATACTAGCACCAATTGGCATTACCTTGAGTCCGGCCTTCGGCGCCGTCCTCATGTCCTTATCGACCGTTATTGTTGCCATCAATGCTATGACATTGAAATTAGAGCCGAAATAAAACGAAGCAGGAACGAAAAAAGCACTGGCTGGTTTGACCCCCTTCCAGAATCGGGTCAGACCAGCCAGTATGCTGTATAAGGAAAATTATATTGGTGTCTTTTAACGCCTAAATTATTTGTGATTTAATGATATAAAATCCTGATTATTCTAAAAAAGGGACAGTGATAGAAAAATGGCTATATCTATTAAAGTGGATGAGGCAGTACAGGAATGGATGAAGAAGAAAGGTCGTACGATAATAACTGTTTCACTTAGAGCAACTCGCACTTGTTGCGTGGGTGCAGTAGATGTGGATATTTCATATAAAAACCCTCAAAATAACAACTACATATTGATTCAACACAATGGCCTTTTTATTTATCTTGATAAAAGCTTACCTTTGAGGAAGAACGAGCTACATTTATCTATGATGGGCAAATCTATTTTTTCCTCTATACATATAGAGGGCTTAATGGTTCAGTGATACTTTACTGATATCCAGCGATGCAAAAATAATATGTAGAGGCTATTCCATCTAAGTGAATCCACGACTTTTAAATCACTAACAAATACGCTTGGAAAATAAGTAATAAGTTTTCAAAATTTGAAATTTTGATGATACGACTGAGTACATCTTGTTTCTTTTTAATGTTGGTTCTGACACTACAATTATAGAGTGATTTCTAGGTGTAATCTTTTTGTTTAATCAACTTAATAGCACAATTAATTCTTTTGATAAAAATACTTGTAATAAATTCGTACGCAGAGAAACCAGTGTAAAAGAGGCTGGGACAAAAGGTCTCTCAAAAAAATACACTCCCAAAACTATGGCTCTTCGTCAAATAGGACTGATGAGTAATATCTGCCAGGTAATCATTAGATTACCTGGTTTTTTTATACTCTTTTCCATTATTCATTTTTTATCTTTAATTTGTGATTATCAAGCAGCCCTTAGGCTGCTTCTACTACCGGTATTTCATTTAGATATAGTTTATTGGTCATTAATATTCTAGTTCTAAAATTTTGGAAGTTTCGGTATCCGTAAGCTATTCGTTTTAAGATCTTAATCTTATTATTCAACCCTTCTATTCGGCCGTTCGTTAAGTGGTTGTATTTGAAAGTATGCCCAATATATCTTTGAAGTTTGGTAAATTTACGTAGCACACGACTTAATCCGCTTGGTAATTTAACTAACTTAGACTGCGCTAACTGAGCTTTAAACACTTCAGAGTCATTCTCTTGAAGCGCTTCACGCAAGTTATGGACGATATTATAGGTGTTTTTTAATAGTGGGTTCTTATCTAGTAAATAATCTAAAATACCACCGGTATTCGTAAGCCAATCGAATAATTTAAACGGTTGATAATCCCATGAGTTTAGGTTTTCTCGGGGCATTAAGAATAGTCGCCAATACCTTTTATACTTGTTGTACAATCTATGGTCAGGAACTCTAAAGGCATTCATTACTTCAATACGTAACTTATTCAATTCTCGATTTAATGCTTGAACTAAATGGAAACGATCAATGATGATTTTGGCGTTGGGAAATACCTCTCTAACGACTTCCATATAAGGCATGTACATGTCCATTGTAACTGTTTGAACTTTCTGACGAGTTTTCAACGGATAGGCAAAAAAGTAATCACGTAGCTTGAATTTTCTGCGATCTCCTAGCACATCTACAATACGTGAATTCGTATTATCTATAAACATAAAGCTCATATTTCCTTCGGCATGCTTTACACCTTTGAATTCATCGAAAGCAATATGCTCTGGTAGTGCATCGAAGATGCTAGGTTTAAGGTCTTTACCAGCACCATTAATTACCCGTTGAACTGTATGATCAGAAACGTTGCATGTCTCTGCGATATGTTTAAGTGTCAACGCATTGGTTGCAAAGTCTAATACCATCCGTTTAACGCGCTTAGAAATAAAACAGTTATCACCGACTATCTCTGATTTAGCAGTGAAGTAGCTATCGCATTCTCTACAGTGATAGCGTTGCTTGCTTAATTCAAGGTAAGCAGGTAACCCTGATATCTTTATTAGCGTAATTCTTGATTTTTTAGATCCATTCTTAACGATACTATTTCCTCGTTTCACACAGCCGCAGGCTGGACAATACTGAGGATTTACATCTAACTTGCCGAAATAGATCAGTGATTTTATATTCTTAACTATCATCTCTTCAACTTTATCTTCGAAAATTATATTTTCATCTTTCAATTGTAATGTGGTATTGATAAACTTATTCATACGGGGAATCTCCTATCTTATCATGGTTGTCGTTAACTTTATGATAATGGAGATTCCTCTTTTTTTGTAAAAAAAATATAGAACCAATGACTTTTTTTATTTCTTTAGGAAATGTGTATGATACAGCTCATAAAAAAGTTCTGTACTATACAAACCTCCCCAAATCCCTATAAACCACCCCAAAAAAATGCAAAACAAGCAGCTTCCATATGGGGCTGCTTGTTCGATAATCTATGCCAATATTATTCTTCTTCAATTAAAACGGGAGCTTTTTGATTTTTTTGAGTATATAAGAAAACAGGAACACCTAACAGAGTCAAGACGATTCCCAATAAAGCGTTGAACGGCTGCGTCAGCAAAGTACTCACTAAAATAAACAAGCCTCCTGCAATTGCTACCAGCGGAATAAAGGGATAGAGTGGCACTTTGTAAGAGCGCTCAATTGCGGGTTTTCTTTTCCGCAGGATAATGACTGCCAGGAAAGTCATGGTAGAGAAAATCCATATAACGAATACAATCAAATCAGTCAGCTGATTGAACGAACCGGACAGCATCATCACGACAGAGATAGAAACAATCATTATGCCGCCATTCATTGGGACATAAGTTTTGGGATGCAAAACACCGAACCAATCAGCAAAAGGAAGCAATCCTCTTTTTGCCAGTACATAGGGAATGCGCATAGCAGAAATGAAGTAGCCATTCATTGCACCAAAAACAGAGATTAAGATTCCCACCGTGATTAATTTGCCGCCAATACCTGGAAACAGTTTAGAAGCAACAGCTGCTGCAGGGGTAGCAGTACCTGCAAGAGTAGCGCTATCGACTACAAAAAGATAGGCAACATTGATTGCAAGATAAACGGCCATCACGATGGAGAGTCCGCCGACAATCACACGAGGCAATGTCTTCCCGGGATTTTTCATCTCTCCCGCCAACGTCCCCACGTTCATCCAACCATCATAAGCAAAAAGGGTGGCAACCAGTGCTGAGCTAAGAGCAGTCAGGAAAGAATGGTCTTCTGAAACAAAAGGCATAAGGCTCTGTTGACCTCCTCCAGGATAAAGTAACCCAGCAATAATGATAATAAAAAGAGGAATAAGTTTCAGGAAAGTAGCGACATTTTGAATCCTGCTGCCATGCTTCGTTCCCATAAAATTCATGAGGGCTATAAAGAGGGCGGTCCCAATCGCAATGGGAATGATCAATTGATCGCTTAACCCGAAAAGATTGATAACTTGCGTCGCAAAGATAATGGCCAAAGCCGCAAAGTTTGCTGGGAAATAAACAATCATCTGTGCCCATCCAGCCAGAAACCCCCAAATCTTTCCATATACTTTTTCCATATACAGCATTAATCCGCCCGATTCCGAGTAAATCGTGCCAATTTCAGCAACAGTCAGACCACCAGTGATGGTAATGATACCGGCAACAAACCAAGCCAACAGCCCAACACCCGGAGCCCCGCTAGCAGAATACACCGCTGTAGGCTTAAAGAAGATCCCCGCTCCAATTACAGTACCCACTAATACTGTCAGCGCAGTCAAGCCGCTGACACTTTTTTTCAATTCCGTTTTTTCCATGTTTTCTAATTCTCCTAAATGACCTTTGTCAGTGATACGTCCATACATTCTAGGGATGAAAAAACGATTCGTCAAGAACTATTTCATATAATTGTTCGGCTTTTTAAGGTGTAAGAGCCGGCACCAAGAAAGGAACCTTTGGAAGATTAGAGCAGCGACTTTTGTCGCAGCTCCTATCTATCTACCACAAGTCTTCTGCTTGGTCGTAATATGTCTGGTATTTTTTGATGATGTCATCTTTTTGTTTCAAGATGTTGGCTAGACCTTTGACCAATTCGCTAGATGTTTCCACCATCGACATATCCTCTTTTTGGCTTAAAATGGCGTCTGAAACCCCGTCGTAGGGTACTGCTTCGTAGATTTCATCCAGGATTTTGGTGATTTGGTATGCTAGCCGTTCTTTTCGCTGGTCTTCGTAGGCCTTTATTTGCGGTAGGGCACTAATCATATAGCGAAAGTCAAGGTGGCGGGTCATCTGCCCGTTTTGCACAAGAACATATTCCTTCTCAAAAGGTGAAATGCCAGTAAATTGGCCGTGAATTTGGTACCAACCGTCATAAATTTCCCAGACGCCGGGCCTGATCTCAGGCTGAAAATCCCGCTTCAAGACGAACGTCTCATCATCACCCGTAATTTCCGCCATCCACCGTTTTTCGTCTTCGCCAATCGGCATCAAAGGCAATTCGTGCGAAATCATCCAACCACTCCTCTCAAATTTTTTATCTTGTAAGTACTAGTAAGTATAGGAAAAAGGGTCAACAATTTCAAGCAGGCACCCCCCGCAACTGCTTGCGAGACGAGGGTAAAAAAGGTAGTATGGACATGACAAGAAGTGCCATCGTTTAAATAATATGAAAATGAACTGTGCACAGAAAGCGATACGGGGAGACAGATATGGCGAAACTATTTCAACATCAAACATTGGGCGACTTAATGGCGGGCTTTTTCGATGGGTCGATGACCATAGAAGATTTATTAAAAGAGGGCAATTATGGGATTGGCACCATGGACCATTTAGATGGGGAATTGATCGTGATTGACGGTAAGGCATATCAAGCCAAGGAAAATGGCGAATTAGTCGTTTTAAAAGGGGACGAAACCGTGCCGTATGCAGCCGTGACTGACTTTACCCCAGACCAAACCTTCACCGTAAATCAATTATTTACCTTAGGTGAATGGCATCAGTTCCTTAAAGGGAAATTGAAATCCTTATCGACATTTTCAGTCATCCGCATCGAAGGGTCTTTTGATTTCATGCATACTCGGGTCATCCCGCGCGTTGAAGAACCTTACCCGCGTTTTATCGAAGCCAGTCGCAAGCAACCTGAATTCAAGCAAGAAAATGTCAAGGGTACTTGCATAGGAATATACGGTCCCTACCTATTTGAGGGTGTAGTTAAACAAGGTTTTCATTGCCATTTTATCAGCGAAGACAAGAACTTTGGTGGCCACATCATTGATTACACGATTAATCATGCAGATGTATCCGTCCAAACCGTCACCGACTTCCACCAGCATTTCGCAACGGATAATGCAGCTTTCATGAATGCCACAGTCAATTACGATAACCTCATTGCAGAAATTAACAAGAGTGAATAAGGTAGTCATTTTGCCATAAAATCGCGAGAGGAGGTGCTAGCTATTAAAATTGATATGACCATCGCGGGCTACCCTGTTCAAGTAACCAAGCAGGCCAACTATAAAAATTTGACCTTAAAAGCCGTCCCCCCGCATGGGGACTTGCGCATTTCAGCACCCAAATATGCTAGTAAAGCTGCTATTGTCGCCTTTGTGGAAAGCAACTTGGCCCAAATTGAGCGGATGCAGGCGGATATCCTTAACCGCTATCAAGACCAAGTCAAACACTATGAAACTGGTGAAAACCATTATTTATGGGGCCAGTCCTATCCTTTATTAGTCATCGAAAAACCGGGGCCAACATCTTGCCATTTAATGAATGACCAGCTAGTTTTAACTGTCAAACCAGGTATGGACCAGGATGAGCGGGCACAAGTCTTGATGGGCTTCTACAGACAAGAATTGAAAGACCAATTAGCTATTACCGGGCCTAAAATGATGGCGCATATGGACGTATGGGCCAATGAATTTCGGGTCAAGCAAATGAAAACCAGGTGGGGGACCTGCAATATTCAGAAGAAACGCATCTGGATTAATCTGAACTTGGTCACTGCACCATTAATTTGCCTGGAATCAGTCGTCGTTCATGAATTGGTACATTTACTAGAAACCAACCATACCAAGCGTTTCTACCAGCTAATGGACCAATATTTTCCGAAATGGCAAGAAGCGAATGCAATTTTATCGGAATTACCTAGTGTATTTCATTAAAAATCTGTTAAAATAGAAGTAGTAATCTCATAAAAATAAGTTAAGCCCCAAGTTGATTTGGGCCTTTTTTCTTTTTGAGAAAGAAATGATTTAGAGGAGTTGTTCATATGGCAAAGAAGGGGTTTAAAATACCGCTAGCCTTGAAATTAGTAATTGCAATTATATTAGGGATCATCGTCGGCCAATTTGGCTTTCTACCAGAAATTTTCTTCCAAGTATTAAAAACTTTATCCGGATTATTCTCCGAATTCCTATCCTTCATCATCCCCTTGATGATCGTTGGCCTGATTATTCCAGGTATCGCCGAACTAGCAGAAGGTGCGGGTAAACTTTTAGGGATTACCGTAGGCATTTCCTACGGGTCAACAATTGTCGCCGGTATCCTAGCCTATACTGTAGCCAGCAAATTATTCCCAATGTTTATCACCTCTGACTTGGCAAATACCATCCAAGAATCAGGTGAAGGGGCAACCGCCTTATTCTCAATGGGTCTAGAACCCATGTTTTCAGTTACCGCAGCCATTATCTTCGCCTTTATGTTAGGCTTAGGGATTTCTTGGCTACGAGCTCGCGGACGTGGAGAAGCCTTGGTAAACGTCTTTACAGACTTCGGTAAGGTCATCGATTTAACCTTACAAACAGTCGTGATTCCATTCCTGCCATTCTATATCTTCTTCAACTTTGCGGATATGTCATATTCAGGTTCGGTATTTGCTGTTATGTCAGTCTTTTGGCGGGTATTAGTCACTGCCATCGTCTTACATTTACTATACCTAGCCTGCATGTTCGCCGTGGTTGGTGCTTACGCCGGTAAGAACCCAATCCAAATGATGAAGAATCAAATTCCCGGTTGGTTAACAGCTGCAGGTACCCAATCATCTGCCGCAACCATTCCAACAAACGTTGAAATTGCCCGGAAAAATGGTGTCTCTGAACAAATTACTAACTTCGTTGTGCCACTATGCGCCACTATCCATCTAGCTGGTTCAATGATTACCATCATATCTTGTGTGACAGCCATCTTAATGATGTACTCAATGCCAATCTCAATTGGTACAATGGCTGGCTTCATCATGGTATTAGGCATCGCTATGGTCGCTGCACCAGGTGCACCAGGCGGGGCCATCATGTCAGCTTTACCTTTCTTACCAATGGTTGGTTTAACAGAAGCCTTCAACCAATTAGCTATTTCTTTATATATCACCCAAGACTCATTTGGTACCGCAACAAATGTATCAGGTGACAACGCCATTGCCGTCATCGTCGATGCCATCTACAAAAAAGATAAAAAAGCAGCACAAGCTAAATAGATTTACTCTAAAGGATTCAGTGTAAAGGCTGGATTCTTTTTTATGTAATGGTGTGTAGTAAAATGTTTAACTTAATTTAGTGATTAAAAGATTTCGGCTTTCACTATACCTATCATTGCCTTGAATGCAACAGGTGGGCCACCGCCAAGGTCTGAAGGTTTTGCTGACTGTATATTCAGTAAGACGTAAACGCCCTGTATCACTTCCTAGATTTTAGGCAATGATAGGTAATACGTACGCCGAAGAGTCATTTTTCAAAAAGTGGGGGATAGGCCTAATGGGGATAGACTGTTCGAATTTTCACTTTCTTGTGGTAAACTATATAAGTATTAGTTACGTATGACTGACCAGTACCCAATGAGAAGGCGCTATCGTGAAGCGTATTGCACCTTGTTTATGGTTTAGTGACGGCGATTGTGAAGAGACGATTCGCTTCTATGTAGATTTGATTCCGAATTCAGAAATTCAGCACATTGAATACTATCCAGATGCCAGTGATGCCAGTTTTGAGGAACACTTTGAGGGTATGTCAGGTAAAGTTATTACGGCAAAGTTCACTTTAAATAACCAACCTTATATTGTTTTGGATGGCGGGCCATATTTCCATTTAATGAACCGATATCTTTGACGCTAAATTTGCGAGAGTCAGGATGAAATAGATTTTTGCTGGGAAAATTATGCCGTTGTTTCTAAAGCTGAGCAGTGTGGTTGTGTAAAAGATAGATATGGTTTATCATGGCAAATTGTGTCGGCAAATATTGGAGTGTTACAACGTAATCCAGCACAAATTCAAGCCGTTATGCAGATGAAGAAGATTGATATCCAAAGGCTATTAGATTTAGCGTAAGGGAAAGGAAACACAATGCTATTTGGGCAATTAATTGAAAACGAAAGTTCGTATTCACTATACTTTGAAAGGGGCTTTTACCAGTCAAAAGAGGCAGTATTCGACGCTTTGACAGATCCGGTCATTTTTTCAAAATGGTATCCATTCGCAACAGGGGAAATGGATGGCCAAGTTGGCGGATTAATCAAATTTGACGACGGCGAAGGGAATCTTTACCAAGGGGTGATTACTAAGTTTTCACTTGAAGATGGTTTTGAGTTTATCGAAGATGGGCGCGATGTGATACGTATGGAGATTTCTGAAACGGCATCTGGTGCTAGATTACATTTTAACCATACATTTTCGGACCTTGCCTGGGTAGTGCAAACGGCTACAGGTTGGCATAATTGCTTAAATGTATTCGTGCAAATCATGAACGGTCAACCACCACAATGGCCATTGCCAGATGAATTGGCTGAGTTAACGCAAGTTTATGAAACACAATTTAAAGAAGAAAAATTTAAAGAAGAAAAATAGCTTGGAAGTCGAGGGATACAATGTTCCAGACTTCTAAGCTATTTATTTGCATGTGATGACATGTTATTTGGCGATGTGTTTCGTTAAGATTTTTTTGTTTGAGATATGAAGCTTTTTGTCAACGTCATAGATAATGGGTTCACCGGTTGCGATTTCTAAGTTAGGAATATCTTCATCAGAAATACCCTCCAAGTATTTGGTTAATGAGCGCAAACTGTTACCATGAGCGACAACAAGGACATTTTTGCCTTCTTTTAGATCAGCTGCAATATGGTCTTCCCAATAAGGCATGGTCCGGTTTAAAGTGTCTTTTAAACTTTCGCCAGCTAATAAATGGTCGATATCAAGGTCTTGGTAGCGGCGGTCAAAAGTATTGGCAGTCGCTTGAGGCGGGCGGACATCATAAGAACGGCGCCAGATATGCACTTGGTCTTCACCGTGAATAGCGGCCGTTTCTGCCTTATTCAAACCTTGAAGCGCACCGTAATGACGTTCGTTTAACCGCCAATGTTTGTAGACTGGTAAGTAAAGTTGGTCTAAATTATCTAGCGTATAAAAAGTTGTTTGAATCGCACGTGCTAGTAGGGAAGTGTGTACAACATCAAAAGTTAAACCTTCTTTTTTAAGCGCTAGACCAGCAGCCTTAGCTTCCTCCACTCCCAGAGGACTTAAAGCCGGATCTAACCATCCGGTAAACACATTTTGTAAATTCAATTCACTTTGTCCGTGGCGGATAAATACTAATTTGGCCATCTTTCTCCATCCTTTCAAGGGTACTGTCTTTTTATTTTTAGGAGCACCTATAATATACACCCGAGTAAAAATGATAGCAAGAAAAGACACCTCAACTTCTTTAATAACAAGCGAAAATGTCTGGTTGATTATTTTATGTATTTAGGATAATCTCACTATTTTTTTATAATTTGTCGTAATGGGAAATAACCCTTTTTATGTTTAGCGAATTAACAGGTGATTGCCTTTCTGGAAAAGTACTAATTGTTATTATGGAGAGTAGTACTTTATATATGAGTAAGAGGTTGAATCACCTAGCATGATTTAGCAGTGAAGAGAGGCTGACTGACCCATATCATACTGCTATGCGCTTTAGCCCTTACAGAATGAATTGTCAGACAAAGAATTAGACCTTGGCTAATTCTGGGCTCACTGCATTCAAGGCTATAATAATATGTGTATTTTATACCTTGTATTTTTCAGAAAAAAAGCGTATGCTTAGAGAGCATAAAAAGAGGGAATGAGGTTCTCCCTGGTCAAGTAGATGGTGATTTTAGGCCATCCCATACCGAACCGCTGAAAAGCTGATGACTTCTGCAAGTAAAACTGCAGGCGTATCAGTTTTTTTTGTACCTGCAAAAGGAGGAAATTATGTTACTATCGTTAGGTTTTATCATTGTTGTGGGGTATTTATTGGGGCGCTTGTTGAGTGCGATGAATTTACCTAGTTTAATCGGCTACATCATCGCTGGCTTAATCATGGGACCATCATTTTTCAATCTAATTGACCAAAGTACATTGGATATAGCCAGTGATTTAAGACGGATTGCCTTGATGATCATCTTACTGAGAGCGGGTTTAAATATCGATTTGCAGGACTTGAAGAAAGTAGGGCGCCCAGCCATCTTGATGAGCTTCCTACCTGCTACCCTAGAAATCATTGGGACAATCATTTTGGCACCAATATTCTTTGGGATGTCATACTTATCTGCAGCTATCCTAGGGGCTATTGTCGCGGCCACATCACCAGCCGTCGTCGTTGCCCGCATGTTAGATTTAATGGGTAAGGGATATGGCAAGAAAAAAGGGGTGCCGCAAATGATTCTAGCGGGCTCTTCTATGGATGATATCTTCGTCATCATCATATTCACTGCCTTAATAGCCCTTGCTCAAACCGGTGAATTCCATTGGTTAAGCATGCTATCTATGCCAACTTCTATCATATTAGGGATCGCTGGGGGATTATTGGTGGGTTGGCTACTGTCACTAGCTATTGAAAAATATCAATTATCAGGTGGCTATCCAGTCATCTTATCCTTTGGGATGGCCATGTTATTTGATGGGATTGAAAAAGCCATGACAGGACCAATTGGCTTCTCAGCCTTACTTGCTGTGATGGCAATGGGCTTTATGATGCTTCGCGTCAATCCAGTTCAAGCCAAATCTGTTCAAGTAGGTTTTAATCATTTATGGCAAGTCTTTGAAATTATCCTATTCGTGTTAGTTGGTGCCAGCATGTCCATCGAATCCGTCAAAGATTCAGGACTCATTGCAGTAGTGTTAATTGTCTTGTTGTTGGTATTTAGAGGACTTGGTGTACTTTTATCTGTTTTAGGCACTCAATTAAACAAAGAGGAAAAAGCATTCGCCGTCTTTGCCTACCTTCCAAAAGCCACAGTACAAGCAGCCATAGGCGCTGTGCCCTTAGCGATGGGCTTGCCGAATGGTCAAATCATTTTAACCATCTCAGTCGTTGCCATCTTAGTCACCGCACCGCTTGGTGCTGTCTTAATCGACCAAACCCATAATCGACTATTGCGTGATGATCGATAAATAAGGATATAAAAACAAATAAAAGCTGGCTCTCAAAAAAATGAGGACCAGCTTTTTTTACGGAAAATTTATTTATTTTAGAATGGTGCCGTGAAGCCACCATCTACAGTGATAATATCACCTTTGATCAATTTAGCGTCATCTGATGCTAAGAATACTGCTCCATTGGCGGGCGATATCTTCGGGTTGACCAACACCTAGGTTTAAGGCGCTGACGGCACCAATCCGAGCGTTCCCAAAGTCATTTAAGTTGGTCATCGTTGAGGCAATATTTGTAGCGATGGCACCTGGGGCGATACTGTTAACACGAATTTTGTTGTTGGTATGCATGAAGGCAGTTGATTTTGTCATAGCAGACACAGCGTGTTTAGACGCAACATATGTCGTTCCCGCAACTAAGGGAATGATTGAGAAGGCTAAAACCGAAGGCATATCTATAGGTATTTAAATGTTTAGATTTTTAGATATTTAAGTGTTTATTTTGAATCATAATTTTTTTCGTGTTCACGTAATTTGTCGCGGGCTTCTTGTGGTAAGCCTTTGCCGTAGTCCATCATACGGACGATGTCTTTGAAGGCTGCTTTTGGTATAGCAAGGTCATCAATATCTTTGTTGGTTAATTGTAAGTCAATTTCATCTGCTTTTCCGGCTGCTAATTTATTGACAAAATCCGGCTCCGTAATAAAAGGCGATGACATCCCCACCATATCTGCATATTGGATAGCTTCCATGGCTTTGTCAGGTGAATTAATACCCCCTGTTGCCATCATGACAACGCGGCCATTTAAATGGTCATGAACGATTTTATTGACTGGTTGACCATAGTATTGACCTTCAGCGCGTACAGTATGTTGGAAAATGTTTTGACCCCAAGAGGCAATAGCGAGGTAATCTAAATCTGCCACTTCAAGGATCCAGTCCACCCATTGGTTAAATTCTTCAACGGTATAGCCGATTTCCTTGCCGCGCGTTTCTTCAGGGGTGCCTCTAAAACCGAGGATAAAATCACTTGGCGCTTCTTCATTGATCACTTTTTGTACTTCTTTAAAGACTTCAAGTCCAAAGCGGGCCCGGTTCTCTAAACTTTGTGGACCATATTCATCTGTCCGTTGGTTTGAATAAGGAGAGAAGAAAGTCTGCATCAATAAACGTTGAGCCGCTGAAATTTCCACCCCAGCAAAACCTGCTTTAATCGCACGGCGAGTGGCGTCCCCGTACTGGCGAACGACTTGCTTGATCTTACGTGGTGACATTTCTAAAACTTGGTGGTCGATTGGCGTATGCAATGTCTGCGGACTTGGGCCATAAACTGTGTAGTAGTCCAAGATCGCTTGGTTGGCAAAACGGCCAGCATGGGTTAATTGTAGGATGGCTTTGGCGCCGTCAACTTGCATGGCGGTAGCCATTTTGCGAAGACCTGGAATAGCGCGATCATCGTCAACGGAGAAACCATATTCAAACAGTTGACCGTAGGGTTCGATGTAGGCAGCACCGGTCACTTGGATGGGAGCTGACTTAGCGCGACGGCTGGCGTAATCGAGGTCTTCTTGGGTGATGAAGCCTTCTTGGGTGGATGAATTGGTTATGATTGGCGATAGGGCAAAGCGGTTTTTGAGGACTAGGCCGTTGGGTAGGGTCACTGGTTGTAACAAAGTCTTATAATCTTGGGTCATAATTGTTTGTCCTTTCTATGTCTATGGATTTCTGGATTTCAGAATGCATTTGGATTGAATATTCGAAAATCACAATAGGTGTATGCGGATACATAATTAGTTGGATAAAAACAAATTATGCAAACATTTGAACAGTTTATATGATATCATGATAATAGTTGAAAAGGCTATCTCTGTAATTTGTGGATATAATTGTAAACTTGTAATATAACAGTTTATAAAAGTAAAGGAGTACAGTTGTATGACCAATACAGTGAAATGGAATGTCCTTGATTTCGTGGCCCGTGACAAGGGAAAAAGCGACAGAGAGGCTTACGCTGATACACTCGCTTTAGCTAAGACGGCTGAAGATTTGGGTTATCACCGCTTTTGGTTTGCGGAACACCACAGTTTAGCTGCTTATCCATCCGCTGCCCCAGAAATTCTGATGACCCACTTTTTGAGTCAGACTAAACGGTTGAAATTCGGGTCTGGCGGGGTCATGTTGCCCCACTATGCCCCATTGAAAGTGGCTGAAGTCTTTGCTACAATCGCTCACTTGTATCCTGGCCGGGTGGATTTAGGTATGGGCAACAATCCCGGCCGTCAAGCGGTTCGTGAGGCATTGGACAATAATCTCAAAGGCTACAAGGACAATGAAGAGGCTATGGGGGAAGTGCGAGACTTTGTGACCCAAACAGCGTCCTCTTATGGGGATGTCCAGGTTTATCCGCGGGCTGAAACCCCACCGACCTTGTGGACCCTATCAGCCAGCGAAGAATCAGCTTATAAGGCTGCCCGATTAGGGATTGGCTACGTTTATAGTTTATTATTTAACCAGGACGAAGATGCCATTGAAGCGGCGGGGCGGATTGCGAAAATTTACCGGGACAATTTCCAACCGTCTGCCACCTTGGACAAACCACAACTCATGGTTTCGGCCTTTATCGCCGTCGTGCCTGAAGGGGCCGATATCCAGCCGCTTCAACGAGCATTTGATTTATGGATTCTTGGCAAAAAGGACTACAGCGAATTTGACCACTTGCCAACTATCGATGAAGCAGCCAACTATAAGTTTACGCAACCAGATTTGGCTAAAATAGCCCGTAACCGAAAAAAACTCATCACAGGTGATATCCGGCAAGTCAAAATTCAAATTGACAGGATCATTGATGTCACAGCTGCCGATGAATTTATGGTGATCCCGATGGTGCCGGGCATAGAAAGTCGTCAAGAACACCTGGCCTTGATCGCACAAGCCTTTGATATCTAGACATTAGCTTGAGCGGCGATGGCCCTTTTTCCAAAAGATAATGATAACAAGATTACAAATAAATTATTAGTCAATCAGGGCAAATCATGCTACTTTGATTAACAAAGAAGCAATCAAATTTTAGGAGGAAACAACATGCGCAAACTAGCAAATTATCTATGGGTAGAACAAAACGAAGACGAATTTACATTTATCATGACGCCAGAATTACAAGACGACATCGGGACCGTTGGCTACGTCGAATTCATCGCCAATGACGGCGACCAAATCGAAAAAGACCAAGCGATTTTAAACCTGGAAGCCTCAAAAACCGTCCTAGAATTGCAAGCACCATTGGCAGGAACTATCACAGCCATCAACAAAGCAGCAGAAGAAGTACCTGAACAATTGAACTCAGAAAAAGCCGAAGCCAGTTGGGTATACAAAATGACTGGCGTAGACCAAGCCGCATACGACCAACTGCCAGAAGCCTAGACTGATGGACAAAGCACTCAAGACGGCCATTCACTACCTGTGGGACCATCAGAATGAAAGCAGTCACGCCCAGAAAGCCTTTACTGAATCTTTGAAAAGGGCAGGCACCGTCCAAGCTGACAACTGCCTAGACATAACCGCCATCCCTGATGACCACAGTCGCTGGACGGTTTTTAGAGGTTTAGTCAATGTACGCGATGTCTACCAACCAAGCCCGGAATACTTACTGGCAGAAGAATCTTTACTTCAAGCCAAGCTAGCGCCAGCTGCCAGCCCAGACCAATGGCAAAAAAGCCAGTTGGACCAACGTATTTTTCTTTGGCAAGGGGATATTACCCGCTTGAAGGTGGATGCCATTGTGAACGCGGCCAATAAGAATGGACTAGGTTGCTATATTCCAAACCATCATTGTGTAGACAATACAATCCATACAATGGCGGGTGCTCAGGTCAGAACGGATATGGCTAAGGCATTAAATGGCCGTAAACTGCCAGTGGGGAAGGTCATGGTCACAAAGGCCTATAACTTGCCGTCTGCTTTCATTTTTCATACGGTTGGACCAGTGATTTATAAGGAGCCGGTGTCTCAAATGAACCAAGATTTGTTGGCAGCTTGCTACCTAAATTCCCTAAAAGAAGCGGATGCTAGAGGGCTTTCGACTATTGCTTTTTGTAGCATTTCAACTGGTGAGTTTCATTTTCCAAAGGCATTAGCCAGAGATATTGCCATTCAAACAGTTCAAGATTATTTAAAGGAAACGGATAGTTCATTACAGGTTGTCTTTAATGTCTTCTTGGATGAAGATTTGGCCTTATATCAAAAAGTTTTAATCAATTAAATAACGCATTTTTGGAGTAGGTAGGCTAAAAACTAGCTGCCTACTCTTTTTACAGGAAAGGAAATTGTGTAGGTATGTGGAAAGCTTTTGAAGAGATAAGAGATGATCAAGCAAAAATGTTGCAAGAAGCAGTCGCCGAGGCAGACGCAGTGGTGGTTGGAATTGGGGCTGGCATGTCAGCAGCTGACGGTTTCACCTATGTGGGGCCGCGGTTTGAAAATAATTTCCCTGACTTTATTGAGAAATATGGTTTCTTCGATATGTTACAAGCTAGTTTATTCGATTTTCCATCGACTCAGGAATATTGGGCCTTCGAATCTCGTTTTATCACCTTGAATTACCTTGACCAACCAGTAGGGGCCTCTTATATCGCTTTGAAAGAACTCTTGGCCAATAAACCCCACCATATTATTACCACCAACGCAGACAATGCCTTTGCGGTGGCGGATTACGACTTGGAAAGGGTATTCCACATTCAAGGGGAGTATATTTTGATGCAGTGCAGTCAAATGTGCCACCAAGAAACCTACCGAGACGACGATTTAATCCGGCAAATGGTGGACCAGCAAGAAAACATGGAGATTCCATATGACCTAATCCCCCATTGTCCAGAATGTGGGGCCGTGATGGAGGTCAACAAGAGAAAAGCAGGCAAGGGCATGGTAGAAAGTCCAGAATTCTTCGCCCAAAAAGCCCGTTATGATGACTTTTTAGCTCAACGCCAAGGGCAAGCCATTCTCTTCTTGGATATTGGGGTAGGCTATACCACGCCACAATTCGTTAAAACCCCATTCCAAGAAATGACCGCCAACAATCCAAAAGCCATGTATGTCCAATTGAATAAGAAGTTGTACCGGATTCCTGACCAGATAAGAGGGCAAACCTACCGACTTGATGGGGATATCGCAGACACCATTATCGGCGCCAACGCCTACATGCAGGAGGAATTAGCCAAATGATCGTCATTGAACCAATCCGAAATGGCCAATATATCATGGACGGGGCTTATGCTTTAGCCGTTCAAGTCTATGTCCAAGACCAGCTTGAGATTACTGAGCCCGTCTTACTGCCTTATATCGTCGAGCCAACAGTCCAAGTGGGCCGGTTTCAAAATTCCCTGGTTGAAGTCAATGAAGACTATGTTAAAGACCATGACATCCTACTCGTCCGCCGCGATACCGGTGGCGGGACCCTTTACCAAGACCCCGGCCACGTCAACTTTTGCTTCCTTTATCCAGGGAACACAGATATTTACGGCAATTACGCCAAGATGTATCAACCGACGATTGATGCTCTAGAGAAATTTGGGGTCAAAGACCTGAGTCAGAGTGGACGGAACGATTTAGAGATTGCTGGGAAAAAGATTTCCGGCGCAGCCATGACCATAAAAAATGACTTGGTCTATGGCGGATTTTCTTTAATGCTAGACGTAGACTATGATGCTATGGTCAAAGCCCTCAATCCCGATGAAAAGAAAATCATTTCAAAAGGCATTCAATCTGTCCGTGCACGGGTAACGGACATCAGAAGTCATTTAGCGCCAGCTTACCAAAAGTTGACCAATTTTGAATTCAAAGATTTGATGGCTGCTGAATTTTTAGGCATCGAGGATATGAGTCAAGCCAAGCGGTATGATTTAACCGACCGAGACTGGGCTATTATCGACCAGATGGTGGCCGATAAATACAAGAATTGGGACTGGAACTTCGGCAATAACCCGACTTATGCCATCAATAACGCCGTCCGCGCCCCTGGCATAGGAACCATTGAAGTGTCCTTAGAAGTCGCTAAAGGCCATATTCAAAAATGTCGGATTTATGGCGACTTTTTCGGTAAAAAGGATATTGCTGACCTAGAACAGGTGCTCATCGGCCAACCCCTTAGACAAGAACCGCTGGCTGAGCTGTTAAGGGATATCGATTTAACGCCTTATTTTGGCCTCCTTGACCCAACTATTCTCATTAACCTACTCTTGTCTTGATATGTTAAAATGTATACATATTAAAGTAAAGAAAGAGTTGAATTATTTTGAAAAAATTAAATGGACCATCAAAGCAAGGGATCCAATGGTTGGCCTTGATTGCAGTATTTATATTAGTCGTCATCAACTGGTCATACCTTGTCCAAACAGTCTTTATGATTTGGTCAGTGATTTTCCCTTTAATCTTAGGTGGGATGGTTGCTTTTGTCCTGAATCTATTGATGACCTGGCTTGAAAAGTACCTTTATCCAAAAGCCACAAACAAATATATAAAAGGGTCTAGACGACCTGTAGCCATTATTTTAGCAATCTTAATCGTTTGTTTAGTCATTGCAGCGACTGTTGTTATTGTCGTACCGCAATTGGCATCAGCAGTCATGACCTTGATTGATGTTATTCCTGAAACGGTCCAAAACTTAACAGATTGGTTTAACCGTCAAGAAGCTTTAGTACCCTTAGTCAATGAATTGGCCAACCAAGTCAACATTGATTGGGGTAGCATGTTTTCTAGTGTAGCTAGTGGGATTAATAGCTTAGCATCTAATGTCGCAACCACTTCTGTTTCCGTATTGACAACTTCTGTTGGTGCAGTAACTAATATCTTCTTGGGTATCTTGTTTGCCATTTATATTCTCTTTTCAAAGGAAAAATTAGCCAAACAAGTAGATCGGTTGCTAACGGTTTATGTTCGCGATGATATCCACCAATTAATTGAAAATGTTGCTCGAGTTGCTAATGAAACATTTGCTAAGTTTATTTCAGGAATGGTTATTGAATCAATCATCTTGGGTACTTTAGTGACAGTCGGGTTATTTATTCTTCAAGTTCCTTATGCTGCGATGTTAGGTGTCTTGCAAGGTGTCATGGCATTGATTCCAATTATTGGTGCCTTCCTATCGGGTGCGGTCGGCGTCTTGATCCTACTCGCTTTAAACCCAACCTACGCCTTGATTTATCTCATCTTCGTCTTATTTGTCCAACAATTAGAAGGGGACTTGATCTATCCACGAGTTGTGGGGGATTCAATTGGACTACCATCTATGTGGGTGTTATTCGCTGTAACTGTTGGTGGGGGCTTGATGGGTATTCCTGGTATGTTAATCGGGGTGCCGGTCCTAGCTTCAATCTATAAGATTATCAAGATCGATGTCAAATACCGCGAGCAGGTCCGTCAAGAAACTGGGGAACAAGATGTAGGGTCGACAGTGCGTTTTTTAGAGAGTCTGCGACACCAACCTTTAACCGAGGAAGAAATCGATAAGTTGTAACATCGTATAAAAATGCACAAACTTTTTCACATGCGAGACATTCACAAGTAAATAATACAATAAACGTTGATACATAAGGGAAAGACGCCACTTAATTGTGAGTGTCTTTTTCATTTATATAGGTTTAAAATCAACAAAAATACAATAAATGTACAAAAAAACCTAGATTTGTGAAATAACGAATTTGAGATAAAAAAGATTATTTTCAGTAAAATAACAAAAAATGCAATAATTACCCTTTGAATAAAGGGGTTAAATAAGTTTTTCACAAACTTTCTTTAAAAATTGCTTGCTAGTGACTTTGTGAGCTTTTATAAATTATACAACTTTGGTTTGTTATCCAAAAAAAATGGTGTTATTCTAAGCTTGTAAATAAATGAGCAAACGATATATACATCGAGGAGGAAACATTTAATGAAAGTTGTAGTAGTAGGGACTAACCATGCAGGTATCTCAGCAGCAAATACATTATTAGATTCAGATCAAGACGTAGAAGTTACATTAATAGACCGTAACTCAAACTTATCATACTTAGGTTGTGGGACCGCATTATGGGTAGGTCGTCAAATCGATAGCTACGAAGGGTTATTCTACACAAATGCTGCAGATTTCGAAGCTAAAGGTGCTAAAGTATCTTTGGAAACGGAAGTAAAAGAAATCGACTTTGAAAATAAAGTTGTATACGCAGAAACTAAATCAGGTGAAAAATTAGAAGAAAACTATGACAAATTAGTTTTAGCAACTGGATCTCTTCCAATCGCACCTAAATTACCAGGTAACGACTTAGAAGGATTACACTTCCTAAAATTATTCCAAGAAGGTCAAGCAGTTGACAAAGCCTTAGCAGCAGACGACGCTAACGTTGTATGTGTTATCGGTGCTGGTTACATCGGTGTTGAAATCGCTGAAGCAGCAGCTCGTCGCGGTAAAGAAGTACACATCTTCGACGCAGAAGAACATTCATTAATGAACTACTACGATGTGGACTTCGCAGTAGCAATGGACGAAAACTTACGCGCTAACGGCGTACACACTCACTTTGGTGAATTAGCTGAAGAATACTTAGGTGAAAACGGCAAAGTAACAGGTCTTAAAACAACTAACGGCGAATACAAAGCTGACGTTATCATCAACTGTATCGGTTTCCGTCCAAACGCTGGATTAGGTGCAGACCACTTAGATACATTTGTTAACGGCGCTTACTTAGTAGACCGTACATTCAAAACAAACGACGACTCAGTATACGCAGTAGGTGACTGTGCAACTAACTACTCAAACGCTGTAAATGACACAGCTTATATTGCATTAGCTTCAAATGCTGTTCGTTCAGGTATCGTTGCAGGTCAAAATATCTTAGGTAACCATGTAGAAGGTGCTGGTATTCAAGGTTCAAACGGTATCGAAATCTTTGGCTTGAAATTAGTATCTACTGGTTTATCAGTACGTGCAGCAGAGAAAAACGGCTTGAAAGTAAACTACACAGACATCGAAGATACCCAACTACCAAGCTTCATGCCAGCAGAAGAAAATGCCGAAGTTAAATTGCGTATTGTATACGAAGAAGAATCTCGTCGTATCGTAGGTGCGCAAATGGTATCACGCTATGATATATCAATGGGAATCCACATGTTCTCATTAGCAGTGCAAGAACAATTAACAGTCGATAAATTAGCATTATTAGACTTGTTCTTCTTACCTCACTTCAACCAACCATACAACTACATCACAAAAGCAGCATTAAAAGCTGAGTAATAAAAATCTAAATCATTGAAAAAGGGCAACCCTCTTAGCTAACCCCAGCTAGGAAAGGTTGTCCTTTTTTCGCGATGAGGACAATCCTACAAATGGCCTAAGAAGAAAGTCGTCATCATATCCATTGTTTCTGTCGTAACCAAATGGTCTTCATCCTCGTGTATAAAAATGATATTGTCCAAGTGGTTGTTGTCTTTTACGAACCCCGCAGTCTGGTCATAAGGTACCCGCCAATCACGTTCGCCGTGCCAAATCAAGAAGGGTCTGCTCGCTAAGCTGTCAACTTGGGTGGACAAATCATACCGGTCAACCCAAGCCGTCAAATCTCTTAAATCATCTGGCACAAACCGGTTAGATAATCTGCTGGCATGTTCAATCAGTCGCTCTCGGTATTGGATAGGGGTAGGTGACCCCATCATACAAGATGCTACTTTAATTTCTGGATGGTGGGTCAGTAAAGCAGACGACGTAAACCCGCCCATAGAAGTCCCGCCAACCCCAATCCGGTCATCTAAGACCAAGTTGAGTCGTTTGAAATGTTGGATAATAGCCCCAAATTCAAATAAATTACTTTGGATACTTTGCCAAAAAGTCAATGATGGGATGGCAGATATGGCTTGCTTGCGGCGACCATGGTTCATGGCGTCTGGTAACAGGACCCGAAAACCTACTTTTGCTAACTTTCGCCCCTGGGTTAAATTTAGTTCCTTATTGGATTGCCAGCCATGATAATAGACAATCAAGGGTAAGGGGGCGTTTCGCTGGTCTAATGGAACGACTTCTAGTAAGGGGATTTCCCCAATTTGTCGTCTTCTAATGGTTGTTTTCAATGGTATTTCCTCGCATTCAATCACTGGCTTCACCTTTTATTCACTTGCAAATATAGCGACAGCTAGGAGGAAATGCAAACATTAAGAACTAGCTGATAGTGGGTGGCTTAAGCAATTTAGCGAACGCTAAAGAAATGGTTAAGCAGCAAATATTTATTGTCATGGCCGGGTTAGTAGCCGCAGAAGGGGCAGACATGAAGACGGCCACTGGTTGCTGACTTAGTATTTGGGCTGGCTAGTCCATCTGTTAAAGTCCCAATAATTTATCCAGCTTGCGATGAAGAAACCATTTTCCACGGTCACGAAGAATATCACCCAGGTGTCGACGACGGTGCTGAAGTTGTATAAGTTTATGTAGCTATCCCAGTTGACGGGCAACCACCAATGCGGTTAGTTGGTTTCAGGAAAAGCTACTTAGAAGTAGGATAAACAACAGATATCATTATCACAATTGATCCATCTACAACCAACCCCCCCCGCTAGGTGTATGGGGCAACAAGGCCCGCGACTTTATCACCGCGCCCGGTGAGTACAAGTTCTACGTAGGGAACGCTAGTGATAATGCACCATTCACTTCATCCCTCGACATTCAATAGTTTTTTTATGGATATTTGACTTAGATTCTACTAAAGAAATATGGGATTTTGCGATATAATAGAAGAAAGTAGAATGATGAAGGAGATGTTGAAAAATGGCATTACAAGATTACATGACAATCTTAGAAAATATAGGTGCAGCGGTTTTTGCGACGGTAGACAGTGAAGGGAAACCTCGTACACGGTTTGCGAATGTTGGTGTAGCGAACGAAAATGGGATTTTCTTTATGACTAAACCAGGTAATGAATTCTATACTCAATTACAAGCAAATGAGCATGTATCAATTTCAGCTATGTCAAATGACGAAAATGGGATTCAAGCCATCACCGTTGACGGTAAAGTGCGCGAAGTGGATCAATCTTACTTAGAGGATATTCTAAAAGACAACCCATATGTAAAAGATGTTTATCCTGATGAAGAAGACCGTAAATCAGTTGTTGCGCTTCAAGTATATGAAGGTAGTGGCTTCTATATGAACTTAAAAGAGCATAAAAACGACACATTCGAATTTTCAGCAGAATAATGAAATTTCTAGTAATCTTTTGGTTTCAGTTTTTCCTATCATTGCCGGACGATTTAGAATGTAACGTAGTGGCCCAAACATTCTGATATTGGACAGGACATCCTTGCTTCACCGCGAAGGTATGCTAGGAAAACTTCTGCCTAAGGTTTAACTCGGAAATCTAGCGTACTGCAAATAATACAATTGGAATTAAAAATGGGAAGAGACAAAAAACTCTTCCCATTTTATTTACTCAAGGATTGAATAAACGCTTATTTAAGAAATGCTAGGTTTTCAAGGCAATAGTTTTTCTAACATATATTTTCATATACAAGCTGTCAGCTAAGGAAACCTAGTTATTGATACCCAGGAGGAATTAGCGAAATAGACAGGCCTTTTTGTTGATTTTACTAGGTTATCGTTTATATTATTGTCACTACTACAATTACATATGCTTCTAACTACAGTGCAATCGTTTCAGATATCGTTACACTTGTTAATGGTTATTAGTTTTTGAAAGTATGCTCACTAGTCTAGTGAATTCACTTTTCAGGTATGGTAAGGTTAGGATAATTTATTTAAAGTCGCCCCTTGAGAAAACCGTGTAATTCATTACATGGATGAATCAAGTTCTAGGGCGACCGTCATTGTATTCCGTTAATTGATTTTCTATATACTTTTTAACAGCTTCTTTAGACATACTGCCTACTGTTGCCATGAAGTAACTAGGTGTCCATAAATGGCCACCCCATAACATTGTCTTTGTTTCTGGATAAGCTTTAAACCATAGACGTGCAGATTTCCCTTTAAGTGTTTTGACGATACTACTTGCGGCATGTTTAGGGTTGAACGAAATCAACATATGAATATGGTCAGGCATTACTTGGAGCGATTGGATGACAATATCATGTTCATCACAAATGTGCGTCAACATATCTTGCATGGCGTTTTGCTTTTCAATGGTTGTAAATATTTCCTTACGATACTTTGTTACCCAAACCAAATGGAAATTAAAATCATAGACATTTGTCCTTGTTTTCACAATCATATGTAAATACCTCTTCAACTAAATTATAGTAATTGTTATCGGTATAAACAAGTGTCATACGTATGGTATAATATATCTATAAACGCAAGGGGGTGAAAACATGTATCAAGGAATTGAGTGTAAAATCTATCCTAACGAAAAACAGCGTCAGTTAATTCATATGACCTTTGGTCATACCCGATTCATCTGGAACGAAATGTTGGCCATGTTGAATGCGCGGTACGAAAACAATCCTGACCTTCAAATGCTATCTTATAATGCGTTATCCTCTCTTATTCCACAAATGAAGAAGGAATATCCCTGGTTGCGTGAAGTTGATAGCGTAGCTGTTCAATGTAGTGTTAAACGCTTATCCGAAACTTTTGTTCGTTTTTTTAAAGGTTATTCAAAATACCCAAAATTTAAATCAAAGAAGAACACCAGACAGTCGTATTTAAGTACCATACGTGGCAACAACATTCGTTTTAATGATAATCAGCGGTATATCAAATTACCCAAATTAGGTTGGATAAAATGTAAGTCAAGTGTGCTTCATATTGAGAATGAACGCATAAAATCTGTCACCGTAAAATATACACCTAGTGGCGACTACTATATCTCCCTTTTGGTCACAAGCGATAATCAAGCAATGCCCAAAACAGGAAATGTAGTCGGTGTCGATTTAGGTGTAAGTGATTTAGCTATTACGTCTGATGGTCAAAAATATCAAAGTCAGCGACTACATTTGTCTTATAAGAAGCAATTACATTATTGGGAAAAGCGAATGGCCCGTAGACGTTTACAAGCCAAAAAGAACGGTGTAGCTTTAGTGGATGCGAAAAACTACCAGCAAGCCAAACGCCAAGTGGCCCGTATTCATCAACGTATCAAAAACATCCGTAAGGATTACATTCATAAAATCACAACCGATATGGTCAAAAGTTATGACGTTATCGTTCTAGAGGATTTAAAGACGACTAATATGATGAAAAATCATCAATTAGCCCGTTCAATCGCTGGCCAATCCTGGCGGATGTTTAGAACAATCCTAGAGGCAAAGTGCGAAATGTACGATAAGACATTTGTGGCTATTAATCCGTACAAGACGTCCCAAAAATGTTCTAATTGCGGGTATGATAGCGGTAAAAAAGCGTTAAATATACGTCATTGGACTTGTATGAAGTGTAATATGCATCACGATAGAGATATCAACGCAGCTAAAAATATATTAAATATTGGCCTGGAACAGGCCTTAGTTAAATAGCTTAGACCGCTGTTTTGCTTTGAAATAAGTGGAACAAGTCATGAGTGTTCCTAGAAACACGCCATTTTAATGGCGTTGTAGTTCATTTTGATATAAAAAATAAGTAAGTCTTATATATATAGGAAAGTTGTAATCAACAAAAAAGTTAGGGGTATTATATGGGGAAAAGGAAGGATCGAAATACGGATGCTTATTACCAAGATCCAACTAGACAGAAGTGGACAGGTTGGATAGTTGGCGCGGTTAAGGTTGTTTTGTGGACGATTGCTTATACTATAATGGTCTCAGTTCCTCAATTATACGTCATGTTTGCTAGCTATTTGGATAATACTTGGTTAACGTTATTAGGCATTCTAAGTATTGTTTATATGTTTGTTGTGAGCTATTGGTTTTATCGCCGATACCAAAAGCAAAATCCAGAAAATGTTGTGGGTTTAACTTGGGATGATATTCAAAAGGATTTAGCCATTTTTGCGGGTGTTTTAGCCTTTAAAATGATTATGTCAGTCATTATGAGTAACATGTACGGAGTAGAGACGACGGTAAATGATGATATGATTTTTGGTTTGCTAGGTAGTAATAGCAATATTTTAGTGGCCTTAAACCTCGGCTTAACTGTGATTACTATGGCCCCAGTGATGGAGGAAATCATTTTCCGCGGTATGATCAGTAAAGGGATGTTTAAGGATAGCTTTTTCTCTGCAGCTATTATCATCTCTTCAATCTTCTTTTCAAGTATGCATCTTTCAGGCAACTTCATTTCTTTCATTATATATGCAGGATATGCAGGAATCGGGGCGGCTTGTTTTATGGCTTATTGGCGGAAGAAAAATATCAATGATGCCATCTTTATTCATTTCTTGAATAATTTACCAGGGGCGATCATGATTATATTTGGTTTATTTTAGGGAAATTTGTTTGAATAATACCTCTTTGAAGGGTGTGGATGGGATATCGATACTACTTTAAAGAGGTTTTTTTACATTTATTGCATCCAATGTTACGTTATTGTTACATAGATATGGCGTTTATATTTAAAATAGAGATCTTTAATTTGAATTTAAGATTTTCTTAAAAGATTGATTTATTAACATTTTTTAAATTTTTTTATTATTTTTTTTGTGATTTTAGTTCAAGTAAGGTAAATTTTATTAGCGAAGTATAACGTAAAATTAAGGATTTGTGTAAGAAATAGTAAATGATTTGTAACCTGATTGTTACGGAAAATTGTGGTTCGCTTGTATATAATAGCTATTGTAATCACTAATTTCAGGGGGTAGAAATTTAATGAAGTTTTCAGTAAAAAGAATGGTAGGGACATCTTTAGCGACGTCAGCAGCTTTAGCAGCCTTTGCAACCACTAATGTTTCAGCAGACGAAGTATATACAATTGAAACGGGAGATACTTTAACTGCTATTTCACGTAAATTTGATTTATCAATCGCTGACTTATTAGAAGTGAACACAATTGATAACCAAGATTTAATTTTCGCAGGTCACACTTTAAATATTCCAACTGTTGATGCGCCAGTAGTAGCAAGCACTAAACGTGTAGCAGATGCAACTAACGTATACACAGTTGTTGCAGGCGATACTTTAAACAAAATCGCTGCAGATTTTGATACAACAGCACAAAACTTACGTGATTTAAATGGTATTTCAGGTGACTTGATTTTAGTTGGTCAACAATTAAAAGTTAAAGGTGAAGTAGCTCAAGAAACAACAGTAGAACAAACAGCTCCTGTAGCTGAAGAAACAGTTGAAACGGAAGTAGAAGCTACTCCAGTAGTAGAAGAAACTGTTAACAACTATGTAGCAGACGAAAATGGTATCTACACTGTAGTTGCTGGCGACTCTATCAACAAAATTGCAGGTCAATTTGGCGTTTCAGCGACTGAATTACGAGCACAAAACAACTTATCATCTGACTTGATCTTAGTTGGTCAATCATTGGCTATTCCTGGCCTAGCTGCAGCACCTGCTGTTGAAGAAGCACCAGTAGTAGAAGAAACTGAAACGGTTGTTGAAGTAGCATCTGTTGAAGCTACAGAAGAAGCTGAAGTTGCACCAGTTGCAAATACAGTAGAAGAAACTGAAACTGCTGACGCAGAAATCGAAGCTTTAGCAGCAGAAGAAGAAGCGCAAGCAGCAGCAGCAGACGCACAAGCGGCAGCTGAAGTAGAGGCACAAGCAGCAGCGGATGCACAAGTAGCAGCCGAAGCAGAGGCAGCAGCTCAAGCACAAGCAGCGGATGCACAAGTAGCAGCCCAAGCGGAAGCAGAGGCAGCAGCCCAAGCACAAGCAGCGGCAGAAGCGGAAGCACAAGCAGCAGAGGCAGCAGCCCAAGCACAAGCAGCGGCAGAAGCAGAAGCACAAGCAGCAGCGGCAGCAGCTCAAGCACAAGCAGCAGCCCAAGCACAAGCAGCGGCAGAAGCGGAAGCACAAGCAGCAGAGGCAGCAGCTCAAGCACAAACTGGTAACGTAACAGCATTATTAAACAATGCTTACGCACAAGTTGGTGTACCTTACTTATGGGGTGGTAAAACACCTTCAGGTTTTGACTGTTCAGGTTTCGTAAACTATGTTTACAAACAAACTTACGGCGTAAACGTTGGTAGCTACACTGGTGAACAACAATACGCTGGTCCAAAAATCTCAGTTTCATCTGCACAACCAGGCGACTTAATTTTCTGGGGTTCATATGGTTCTCCATACCACGTAGCAATTTCATTAGGTAATGGACAATACATCCATTCACAACGTCCTGGGGAAACAGTTCACTCAGAATCAATCAATCCATACTGGGCACCATCATTTGCTGTAAGTATGGCTGCTTATAACTAAGCAATCTTTTAAATATAAAATATGAAAGGTCGAGATGATTACCCCCCTCGGCCTTTTTTTATTAGAAAAATTTGGTATCAAAAGCACATGTCAATAGATATGAAAGCCCTTTAGTAGGCATTATTGGCATTTTCACCTAAAGGTGTTAAAATAAGGTGATAAGTTCTAGCAAATTTTCCAAGATCATATATTCACAATCAAGGAGAGCACATTAATGAAAAAAATATTAATTGTTGACGATGAGAAACCAATCTCAGATATTATATCTTTCAACTTAAAAAATGAAGGTTATGAAATAGATACTGCCTATGATGGGCAACAAGCTTTAGAAAAATTCGCATCATTCCAACCCGACCTAGTGGTCTTAGATTTGATGTTACCAAAAATCGATGGGCTAGAAGTCTGCCGTCAAATTCGTAAAGATAGCCAAGTGCCAATCATTATGCTAACTGCTAAAGATAGTGAAATTGATAAGGTATTGGGGCTTGAATTAGGGGCGGACGATTACGTGACCAAACCATTCTCAAACCGTGAGTTAATGGCGCGCGTAAAAGCCAATATTCGCCGTACTGCGGTAGTTGCTGAACCAGTAGTAGCTGACGAAGTGACGGAGAAAGACAATATTATTGAAATTGGCGATTTATTGATCCATGAGGATGAGTATATTGCTTCTAAAAATGGGGAAGATGTTGAGTTAACACACCGTGAATTTGAGTTACTACATTATCTTTCACAACACATTAACCAAGTAATGACTAGGGAGCACTTGCTTCAAACGGTTTGGGGTTATGATTATTTTGGTGACGTCCGTACAGTGGATGTAACTGTGAGACGTTTACGCGAAAAAATCGAAGAAAATCCAAGTCATCCTAAGATTTTAATTACCAGACGGGGCGTTGGTTATTTCGTTAAAATTCCAACTCAAGAATAGAGGTCAGTCATGCCAAAAACAAGGAAGAAATCTGGGATTCCTTTTTTCAAATCTATTCATTTCAAAATACCTGTTATTTTTATATTAACGCTACTAATTTCGCTCCAAATTGTCGGAGCGTATTTTATTCGTTCACTAGAAACTGAAATGTTAACGTCGTTTGATGACCAAGTAACGAGTCAGACCACTTTTATCATTGATAATATTCAGTCGGTGATGGAAGATGAAGATTTGAATGAGGATGAAAAAGAGACGCAGGTGAATTCAATCTTGCGTCGCTTTAATAATGATAGTGTATTAGAAATTCAATTATTCGATAGCAATGGTTTCTTATTAGCTACTTCTAACCCCACTTCGCAAGCCTATATTGGGCAAAGAACGGTGGATGAAGATATAGAAGAAACGTTATATACAGGTATTCGTAGTGAGACGTCAGGCTATGATTCCAATCAAGAAATTCGCATCAAAAAATTTGTGACACCAATTTTTTCTACGGCATCTTCAGGAGCCATGATTGGTATTTTAAATGTGACTGCAAATCTAGAGACTATCTATAGTCAGATTCAAAATATTATGTCTCTATTCTTGATTGCATCAGGTATTTCACTTGTATTTACGACAGGATTAGCAGTGTTAATCTCTAGTCAGATCATCAATCCGCTACAAAAAATGCGCGATCAAACCAAGCAAATTGCTGAAGGAAACTATTCAACTACTTTGGATATCAATTCAGAAGATGAAATCGGGCAGTTGGCAGAATCTATCAACTACTTATCGGTTCGTGTCGGGGACGCACAAGACCTAACTGAAGCAGAGCGGCAGCGGTTGGATTCAGTCCTACGTCATATGACGGATGGGGTTATTGCCACCGATCGACGCGGAAAAATTACCATTATTAATGACCGTTCATTGAATATTTTGAATAAGACACAAGAAGAGGTGATTGGGGAATCTATTATTGAAGCCCTAGACCTTTCTGATCGTTTCTCATTCAGAGAATTATTTGACCAACATGAATCCATCCTACTAAATTATGCAAATGATGAAGGTGAAACAATTATTCGCGCTGAGTATTCAGTTATTCAACGAGAATCTGGCTTTATTTCCGGTTTGGTTTGGGTATTAACAGATATTACGGAACATGAAAAAATTGAACGTGACCGTAAGCAATTCGTTTCAAATATTTCACACGAGTTGCGTACACCACTAACGAGTGTGCGTTCATACAGTGAAGCATTGGTTGACGGGGCCATTAAAGATGAAAAAGTAGCGGTTGAATTCTTGAATGTTATTCAAACTGAAACTGACCGTATGATTCGGATGATTTCAGACTTACTACATCTTTCTAGAATGGACGCTAAGCAACAGGTGATTAACCGAGAGTTGATTATTTTCAAAGACTTGGTGAACCATATCTTAGACCGTTTTAACATGATGTTGCAATCTGAAGATTATGAAGGTAAAAATTATATTATTAAACGTGAATTAATGGAAGAAGAGGTCTGGGTAGAAATTGACCAAGATAAGTTAATTCAAGTTATCGATAATATTATGAATAACGCCATTAAATACTCGCCAGATGGTGGGACAATCTATGTCCGTTTAATGTCTACACATAACCAACTGGTCTTAAGTATTCAAGACCAAGGGTTAGGTATCCCTCAAGAATCGATTCCACACCTATTTGACCGTTTCTACCGAGTAGATAAGGCGCGTTCACGCGCTCAAGGTGGTAGTGGGTTAGGTTTATCCATTGCAAAAGAAGAAATTGAATTGCATAACGGGAAAATTTGGGTAAATTCGATTGAAAATAAAGGAACCACATTCTTTATCTCACTTCCATTTGAGGAGTTTGATAGTGATGATTGGGCAGGGGAGGATGAATGGGCCGATGAAGAAGGATAGATGGAATTGGATCCTTCATGCGATACTTGCCATACTAGCGCTTATATCGGTTGCTGCTTCAGTCAGTAACCTTTATGGGCCTAGTGCCTTAAGTGCCTTGTTTAGTCAGGCTGATCAAGAAAGTAATGGGGAAACCACTACCGAATTGAATAATATGGCGATTTCTAATGAAACAACAGACGGAAATTCGACTGAAGATGTTGAAATTACAGCCTCACAGACCTTAATTTTACATAGTGAGGCGGATGAATACGTAGCGATCGATAATATGTTAGCGATTAAAGAGCTAAAACATGTTGCTGCAGGATTCGACTATGATAGTGAAATAGAAGAAGATTCTGCCTACAATATCCGCAACTACGTCCAAACCCAACCTTATGTTGAAGATAAATTGAACAATGAAACACCGATTAACTTGTTGATTGCGGATGTGTCTAGACTTCCTGAAGAATTACAGGAAATTTCAATCACTTCTTATATTTATGTTATGGAAACCAATGAAGTCTATCTATTGAATGATGTGACTGATACGGCCTATTCGTTGACTATTTCAGATAGTGTAGATGATGTAATGGCCCGGGTCCATGATTATTTATCTTCATATGAAGACTTAATGGCTCCAGTTGTGCCAGTTACCCTAGCCAATGGGGTGTCTTATGTATCAAAAGAGGCACAAGAAATTGACCAGTTAACTTATTTACAAGAGCGTCAACCAACAACTTACCTCTTGAATCATTTCTTTGAAACACCAGAAGATATCCATGATTATTCAATGAATAAAATTTCACGCTATTATACAGAAGGTCGTCAGTTAACGATCAATATGGAAACTTTTGAAGTAGTCTTGTTACAAGATAGTACGAAAGCGGAAGAAACGAATTTAAATCAACAAATTGAGGTCACATCTGCTGCTATGGCGGATATTTTAGCTGACCAAACATCATGGCTGTATGTAGAGTCTAATGGTGACGACGAAAGTGAAATGATTACTTACCGTAAGTATGTACATTCACTGCCGGTTTTTGGGAATAATTACGTCTCAAAAGCACAGTTTGTTATGTCTGGTGATACCATTCAAAACATTTATATGTCTGCTTTGACTATTCAAACCCAGGTGACAGATTTATCAGAATCTTATAAGGTTATGTCAGGTGCAGACGCTTTAGATTTACTGAATAATGCCGGTTATCCTAACGAAGACATTTCGGAATTGGTCTTGGGCTATCGTTGGGTACAGAATCCTGAAACGAGCCGCCTAGTAGCATTAATCCCGTCTTGGCATATTCAAATTGGTAGTAAGTGGTTTATGCTTGAAGATTTAATTGATATGAGTCAGTATCCATCACTCCAGACTACGTATACTGAATCTGGCGAGGTTGTTGATTTATCTCTTTATTTTGATAATCTAGGCCAACAGGTGAGTGAGGAAGAAGTGAAGACTCAGTTTGACAAAAGTATTTCGGAATCTTTTTCTTCTGATGTAGCCGAAAATGATTATTCTCAATTTTTGAACCCGCCATTATCAGATAGTGACGAGGAGGAGAGCTAACGATGAATTTTAAAAAAGTAGAAATCATCTTTATTCTAGCTTTCCTGATTTTAGATGTATTTCTGATTAATATTTTTATGAGTAAGTACGTGGGGACATCGAATCAAGCGATTGAAAATCAGTCAGTGGATATTGTGACGAAATTTAAAGCCAAAGATATTCAATATGATGAGATTTCAGATGAGGTCTTGCGGATTCCTTTTATTAGGGCCTTGAATACAACCTTAAGTGAAGAAGATGTGTTAGCCGTCACAGAAGATACGCAAAGTGTTGAAGTAAACGGTAATCAAATCTTAGGACAGATTAATACCCCCATTCAACTGGAAGGGGTGACTGGTGAAACACCAGCAGGGGAACTTTCTGATTCTGCCTTAGCCAGCTTGAATCAATTTATTAATAGTGAAATTTATCAAGGAAACCAATACCGGTTTATTAGCTATGATAAGAATGCAGGTAGGGTGACTTATATGCAAGAGACGGCATCGGGTGCAGTGATTGCGGATGGAACTGGAGAAATTGTGTTTAAGGTGAATGATGATTTTGCAATCTACGCCTATGACCAGACGATTGCTGGTGGTACTGCGACTCAAGGCGAGGAACGGACGGTCATTAGTGAACAACAGGCCCTTGAAAATGCCTATTTAAACAACAGTATTCCAGACGAATCAACGATTGTGCGTTCATTCTTATCATACCGCGTGACCCTAGTGCTTGATGAAATGACCCTTTACCATCCAGTGTGGACCCTATTGATTCGCACGAATGAAGGGACGACGCAGCGTGTATTTGTAGATGGTATCTATGGGGCAATTATGACCCAATAATTGGAAAGAGGACGATTCATGTTTCAAAATTATCAAGAAAAAGTCAGTAACTACTGGCACAAGTTGACGATTATTGCAGTCAGCTTAATCGCATTATTCTTTTTGACGGGATACCAGACAGCCGTGCAGGCGGTGGCTTCGGTGAGTGATTACACGGCGACTGTGAATGTGCAGGCCGATGGGACCATGCAGCAAGAGGAGACGATTAGCTTTGACGTGAAGGGGACGGTTGAAGAATTTAACCACCGGATTGCCCTAACGGATATGAGCAAGTTGGCCAATCTTGGCGTGGATATGAAGAGTGTGTCGGCGGATTCTTATTTCACTTTTGTTGAGAGTGATTCAAATGAAGTGGGGACTTTTACGGTTTCTACTGCCGATGATCAAGTGGCGGATATCACCATCTACAATACGGTGACGAATGCACCACATATTACCCAGGTTTCAGCGACGATTTCAGATGCTTGGACCAATTATTCTGAGTGGACGATTTTAAAGAGTAGCTTTCTAGCATTACCCTATGACGTCGATCAAGCCACTTTAACTATCACATTCCCGCAAGCCGTGCCGAAAGACCAATCTGATTTAATCATTTCAGGTCCTGGCAAAACGGACTTGCAATGGGCTGACGATAGAAAATCATTTACAATCACAGTAGATAACTTAAAAGCTGATGAAAGCGTGGCCCTTCAAATGTACATGCCGGTGTCCATTCTACCTGATAACCAAAAGGTGGGGGCAGACTCTGAAGGCCAATCTACTATTGAAAGTATGCAGGCTAGCCAAGAAGCAGCAACGAATTTACAAAGACGCCAAACCATGAAAATCTGGTCTGTGGCGGGGACTTTATTTGTCTTAATTTTTGCTTATACCATTTATCTATATATGAAGAAGCGCCAAATTGTGATTGCGGTGCCGAATAAGAAAGGCTTTGTGGAGAGTCAACCCAATGCTTACGGTCCACAAACTGTAGCTCGGTTAATGGGTAAAGGGTATTCGGACCATCAAAAGATTGTCTTGTTAGTCTTAGAGATGATTCAAGCAAAAGTTTTGGCGGCCCATTTTGAAGTTAATAAACGTGGCCAATTAACTGATATTCAAGTATCAACATTGAAACAGGAAGTCAATAATCCAGCAGGTCAATTATTATTAACGAGGCTTCAAGAAAATACCCAAACCAGTCGTGATGTGGTGTCTTTAAATGACTTAGTTTTTAACAATACGGGCAAGGTAACGATGATGTCACGATTTGGCCGGAAATTAGTCCGTAAGATTAATCAAGTAGCTAAACAACCCTTAACCAAAGACGGTGTTTATAGTAAAATGAATCAAGTTTACATGGCTATTCTAACCCTTTATATGGTAGCATGGTTATTTGGAACAGGTTTCGTGATTTACTGGCAATTGCAGCTGCAAGCTTTAAATGTATGGGCTTCGTTATTGCTGGTTGTCAGCGTGGCTTTGGTTGCCCTTTTACAAAAAAATGTCTTACCAATGCGGAGTGAAAAAGGGGTATCCTTATTCAAGTTGTGGCAGGGCTATTTGAAGGGCATCGGCAGCCAGTTAATGAATCCGGATGCTTGGGGCCGTCAATCGGCAGAGTGGTTGGACCATCAATATTTATATGCTTGGGTTGCGGGGTCGAATGTGAAGGTTGCTAAGGCGCTGGACCAAGAGGCGCAGGTTGTCCAGTTACCTTTGATGGGTTCGGCACAAGCAATTGACCATTTGCAGTTAGAGAAATTGAAGTGGCAACCACGGGCTGAGGAAGTTTCGGATGATGACGTCGCTGAATAGACTGTAATAAGATAAAGAATAATAAATGAAAAAACAACAGTATTTAGATCTAGAAGGAGGCAATCATGGAGACTGCACAAAATGATTTTACAATGCGTGTTTCCATGCTCGGCAGTAGCTCTAGCGGAAACGCTACTTATATTGAAACCCCTAAGCGGAAAATTTTAGTGGACGCAGGATTTAGCGGGAAAAAAATGAAAGAATTGTTAGCCGGCATTAATCGTGATATCAATGAGATTGATAGTTTATTTATTACGCATGAACATTCAGACCATATTAAGGGGATGGGTGTTTTGGCGCGTAAGTATGATTTAAATGTCTATGCTAATGAGGCGACCTGGCAAGCAATTGGGAGTAAGGTTGGGGTTATCCCAGTAGAAAAACAGCATGTCATGGAGCAAGGTGATATACTAACTTTAGGCGATGTGGATATTGTGTCCTATGGTGTGAGCCATGACGCTGCTGAACCGCAGTTTTATGCCTTTCAAAAGGATGACCGACAGTTTACCATTCTAACGGATACAGGTTATGTGAGTGACCGGTTAATTGGCTTATTGAAGAATTCAGATAGTTATTTAATCGAGTCCAACCATGATTTGGATATGTTGCGGATGGGTGCTTATCCATGGTCTTTAAAACAACGTATCCTTGGCGATGAGGGCCATTTATCAAACGATGCCGGTGCTCAAGCCATGATTGATATGATTGGGGATAGAACGAAACGTATCTATCTAGGCCATTTATCTAAAGAGAATAACATGAAAACCATTGCCCACCAAACTTGCGTATCCGCAATGCTTCAGGCTGATCTTGGTGTTCATGAGCAATTTGAAGTATATGATACCAATCCAGACAAGCCAACAAGCTTGTTTACCTTATAAATTTTTATAAATATTTATAGAATCGCCTGTAAAAAGTCATAAACAATTCAAATATACCTACTATAATCAAAGCGTTAAGCGCCTAAAATAAAAATCGAGGGAGATGAGCAAATGTCTCAGTCAAATAATCCAAATAATTTAAATGACCAGTCATCAGTGGATAACCAAAATGATGAACCAATTAAAAACCCAAATGAACCACATAGACCTGAAAAGAAAGAACGTAAATTGACCGCCTTACAATCAGGCTTAATTGGTGGTGCAGTTGCTGCTGTGTTAATTTCTGGTGTGGGCTATGCTGTGACGACTGCCAATGATACAGATGATCAGATTTCAACAGAAGAAGTGCAATCGATTGTAGATGAGGCAGTTTCTAGTGCGCAAGCAGCTAATGCAGCTTCTTCAGTCCAATCGACTTCACTTGATGTGACTACGGATGTTTCTGAAACAGTAGCTAACGTACAAGATGCAGTTGTTTCTGTTGTGAACATGACAGAGTCTGTGTCAACGTATGATTTATTCGGATTTACTTCACCAACTCAAGGAGAAACTACAACAGAGTCTTCAGAATTAGAAACTTCTTCTGAGGGTTCAGGTGTCATCTACAAGGTTGACGGGGACACTGCTTATGTTGTCACTAACAATCACGTAATTGACGGGGCAGATGCGATTAATATTATTATGGCTGACGGTACCCAAGTTGAGGCTGAAGTGGTTGGTTCTGATCCATGGACTGACTTAGCGGTATTGGAGATTTCTTCAGATGTTGTGACAACAGTTGCTGAATTTGGGGATTCTGATAGCTTGAAAGTAGGGGAACCTGCGATTGCAATTGGTTCACCTTTAGGTTCTGAGTATGCGACAACTGTAACGCAAGGGATTATCTCTGGTTTAGACCGTTCGGTACCTGTTGATATTAACGGTGATGGCACATCTGACTGGGTGGCTAATGTTATCCAAACAGATGCGGCGATTAACCCTGGTAACTCTGGTGGTGCTTTATTAAATGCTGCTGGACAAGTGATTGGGATCAACTCGATGAAGGTATCAAGTGACCAAGTAGAAGGTATGGGCTTTGCTATTCCAGCAGGTGAGGTGCAAACAATCATTGGTGAACTGGAAGCCAATGGCGAAATTGTCCGTCCGGAATTAGGTGTATCTATGGTTGACCTTAACCGAGTGTCATTAGATTATCAATCACAAAACTTACAATTACCGGATGATGTTGAAGGTGGTGTCTACATCGCAGAAGTTGTGGCTGGTTCAGGTGCTGAAGCTGCAGGCTTACAAGCGGATGATGTTGTTGTAGAATTTGCTGGTGAAGCAGTGACTGACTCAGCGTCATTGCGTCAAATCTTATACCAACAAGAATCTGATGCAAGTGTGGAAGTATCTTTCTACCGTAATGGTGAATTACAAACAACGACAGTACAATTGCAACCACAAAACAACAGTTCCGCAACCCAATAAAGAAGAAATTCTGTTCAATTACACAGAATTATTAAATAATATAAATGAAGCTCAACCGTCAGTTAATATCGGTTGAGCTTTTTCGATGGTATAACTTGTATCAAGTGGAAAGTATCATTTGATTTATCGAGGGATAGAAAACCTAGAGACTTGTCCACTTATCCCCACATCTTATCCACATAGATGTGGATAAGATGGTGTGGTTGTGTATAAGATGTTGGTACCGCTTAAAACACTGAGATATAAGCTTTGTGAATTGTGAACCTTTGTGTGGATAGTGGGGATAACTATGGGGGCGGAGTGTACTTTTTCAAAAATGCCGATAATTCGCGTCTAATGGTTGTGGAAACTGTGGATAATCATAAACATTAGGTAAATGAATAATAAAAAGGTTGAGACCAGCGTCCCAACCTAATAGTTGCATAAGGGCCATTAACGAATTTCACGTAAATAGTCAGCTTTTTCAAATTTGTCAGTATTAGCAATAGCGACATAGATATCATCTGCTTGGATGATATAGTCAGCAGGGAAGGTTGTGGTTAATGCTTCACGGCGACGTTTGCGGATACCAATGATATTGATGTCGTAGCGTTGACGTGTATTCAATGAAGTGAGTGATTTGCCCACCCATTCTTCTGGCGCACGGAATTCTACTAAAGATGTTTCGTCATCTAGGTTAATAATTTCTTCAATGGTGTAGTGAATCATACGGCGAGCAATTTGAATGCCAGATTCTTTTTCTGGTTGCACAATGGTATTTACACCTAGCGCTTCTAAAACTTTACGATTTGTTTTATTTTTAACCTTACAGATGATATGGTTAATACCTAATTCTTTTGCATTTATAACACCTAATACAGAAGCTTCAAGGTTGGTACCTGTAGAAATAACAATCGCATCACATTGGCCAAAACCAAGGTCACGCATATATTCTATATCAGTAAAGTCTCCAACTGAACCAACTGTTAAGTAACCATCTAAACGGTTAACATTTTTTTCATCTAAATCACAGGCAATGATTTCAACACCGCTTTCAGATAATTCTTTAGCGATGGTTGACCCAAAAATTCCTAATCCTAAAATACCTACTAAATTCATTTTTCCCATTTTTAACACCTATCCTATTAAAATATTTGTGTTTGTATATTTAATATCCCGTTTTTTATTATTTTTACTTGGTAATAAAGAAAGAAACATCGTCATTGGACCAATTCGTCCCATAAACATTAATGCCATTAAAATAATTTGACTAGCCATAGAAAGCGTTGGTGTTAAATTGGCTGTTACACCAACGGTTGCAAACGCAGAAATGGTTTCAAATAGTATATATAAGAAATCCACCTGAGGATCAAAAGCTAAGATTAAACCTGAACCAATAATCAATAAAGTGGTATATAGTAAGAAAATAACAAATGCCTGACGTAATAGTTTTGCTGGAATCGTGTGTTTATCAAAGTTGATAAATTCTTTCTGGCGAATTTCTGCAATAGCTAGCATTAATACTAAAGCAAATGTTGTTGTTTTTAAACCACCGGCAGTACCACCCGGGCTACCACCAATAAACATAGTGACAATGAATATCAAAATACTAACAGGGTGTGCCAGTGTATAATCGATAGAAGCAAATCCCGCAGTACGCATAGTAACGGTTTGAAAAACAGCGGTCATGAACTTGTTACCAATAGACATCTCTCCAATTGTGCCGGTATTGTTCCACTCGAAGGCTAGAAATAGAAAGGTGCCTAATGTAATAATTAGGATGGTCATTTTTAAAGCTAATTTAGTATGTGGTCGTAATTGACGAATAGCCTTTTTTAAAGCAGATTTTGGTCTAGATCGGTCGAATTTCTTCATTTGGTTAGCCACATCAAACCAAACTGAAAATCCTATACCACCAAGAATGACAAGAGAAATAATGGTCCAAATAACCACTGGCTGTGTCTGTAAACCTATCATAGAAGAGTTTCCTAATGGGTCAAACCCAGCATTACAGAAAGCAGAAACAGCCATAAAGATACTCAGAAAAGTACCGCGACCTAAACCATATGTAGGAATAAAATAAGTAGCAAATAGTAAAGCACCAATACCTTCAATAATAAAAGTGTATCGGAAAATTTTACCTAGCCAGTTAGAAATATTATTTAATGAACTATTGTTTAAAGCGTTAGACACAGCAACTTGGTCTCGAATACGAACATTTTGGCCAATCCTAAAATAAATTAACGCGATGAAGGTCATTAAGCCCAACCCACCGATTTGGATCAACATCATCATAATAATTTGTCCAAACGTATTATAGGTATCAAAAATGGATTCAACCCATAAACCTGTGACAGAGACAGCAGAAACAGCAATGAATAGATGATCAAAGTATGTTGCATCTGATGTGGCCACCTGGCTAATTGGTAAACTTAGTAGTAGTGAACCTACAAAGATGACGACAGCAAACGACAAAGCAATTTTTTTAGCACTAGATAATTGGCTTACTGGTTTTATAAAAAAATGTAGTGCTCGATATATTAAATTAATTTTAATAACCTCCCATAAAGCTTGATGACTTTAAGAAATTTTAAGATTCATTTTTCAAATACGATTAATTATAAACACTTTAACAGAAAAATCTAGTAGAATAAAAAATAAAAAAGTTAATAACGAAATATTTGCATGATTGGAGTTATTTTTGCATGTTAATTAAAATTATCTCAGTTGGTAAATTGAAAGAAAAGTACCTAAAACAAGGCATTGAAGAGTATAGCAAGCGCCTTTCGCGCTATACAAAGATTGAAATTATTGAAGTGAAAGACGAACCAACAAAAGAAAACGCTAGTGAATCGGAAGATGAAATGGTGAAGGATGCGGAAGGTGAACGTATCTTGAATAAAATAAAACCGGATGACTTTGTTTATCTGTTGGCTATTAATGGGCAAATGTTGTCTTCACCAGAATTAGCTAAATCAATGCAGAGTCAAATGACCCGAGGGAAATCAACTTTAGTTTTTGTGATTGGTGGATCCTTAGGTACGAGTAGTGCAGTCAACCAGCGGGCAAATCAAGCCGTTTCTTTTGGTAAAATGACCTTACCTCACCAATTGATGCGATTGGTCTTAACAGAACAAATTTATCGCGCCTTTAGAATACAAAATAATGAACCGTACCATAAATAGATGAGGTTTTTTCGTAGAAATACCCGTATACTCTGATGAAGATTCATAGTGAGATTTTTAAAAGTTTACTGTAATTGCGTTCGGTAGTTCTGTAAAGACTCTTGAAAATAGCTAAACGGTAATAAAATTATGATAACCACTTACGATTGAAGTTAAGACTGCACATAGTGAGCCGTCTAACCCCTGGTCATCCCGGGATAGCGTATTATATTTTTTTCATACTTGTACCAGAGCACATTAAGCAGATTGTAGACGAAATGAACGAACAGATAGAATCGAACCGGAAGCCATGGGAAATGGAGTTAAACGGCTTAGATGGAAAAATTGAAGAAACAGAAGGAAAATTAAAGAAATGGCAAGAGTTAGTCAAATCCAATCCGGAATTAACCAAGGAACTTGAGGGAAGAATGACTGAATTAGAAATTAAATACATTGAAAAGAAACACAGGAAAGACGAGCTTCTAAAACTCCTACAAGCAGAAGGGTACAAAGTCAAAACAGAAGATGTGTCTAAGATAATGAAAGTAGCTAATCGAGCCATAATGGATTCAGATAGTAAAGCGGATACCAAAGAAATCTTACGAACATTCATTGACAAAATAACATTCAACAAAGAAACTAAGGCGGACTACCTCATCTACACCCATTTTAGCAAAGAAATAGTCGATAGATTAAATGACCTAACTAAAGAAGAGCCAACAGCAGGTAAAAGTGCTGTTGGCTCTTTAACTTTGAAAAATCTAATAAAGGTAATTATCTAAATTATCCTTTAGTTTATTGATCTATTAGTTACTAAAATAAATATAATTGTGTTATGATTATAGAAAATAAGAAGAAGATTGGAAAAGAAGAAAAAAACTGGATATAAGAATCTCTTAACCATTTTAACAATAGCAGCGATTCTCTCAAATGTGAGTATGCAAGAGGTGAATGCTGCAGAAGAAAATAGGTCTAATGAAGTAGCCCCGGAACAAGAAGTAACTGTATTCTCGTTATTTATCCAGCTATTTGAGCCGTTTTTTTCAAACGATGTGAATGCTGTAGGTAATGGTGAGCTAATACGAGATGAAAACGGTGTCATATTGGAGGGCAGAGACAACACTCTTAAGGAATTATTTAGGTATGGCAACTTCTGATGTAAATTGAAGGGGGGTGCAAGTGAAAAAAACAACAAATTGTAAACTTGATGAATTCATTGAAAGGAGGCGTAAGCTTGAAAAAAATATATAATAAAATTATCTCCTTATTCGTTTTATTTACATTACTTTTAGGATATGGAGGATCTGTCGTCTCACATGTAAGTGCAGAATCTACAGGTGGATTACAAGATACAATTGGAGTAGATAAAACAGCTAAACGAACACCGGGATGTCGAACATTTGAAGTGAATTTGAATATTACTGGAGAGCTACAACAAGCTCCGGTCGATGTTGTACTTGTGCTGGATAGATCTGGAAGCATGAATTTTGTAGAAACACCTAATTCACCAACTAGACTTGACTATGGAAAGCTTGCAGCAATTAACTTTGCCGAGAGAGTCTTGGGTCCAAATGGAATCCCTGGTAGTAGGGTTTCTGTAGTAAGTTTCAGTGGCCCAGCATATGCTACAGGTGTTCGGAATAATCCTCAACGACATTATGGTCAACAAAATCAGGCAACTACAGATCTTGATTTATCTAGTGACTTAAGGGCAGTAACTGATAGTATTAATAGAATTACTGCTTTTGGAGGTACAAATACCGAAGCAGGATTTGAACAAGGACGGAGCGTAATCGAAGGAACAACAAGTAATCAAAATCCAAACTCAAATAAAGTAGTGATCATGTTAACAGATGGATTACCAACTGCAAGTAACGGCAACCCTTATGCTGAAACTACGGATATTAACCATGTTCATATCCAAAGGGCTATAAATGCAGGTAAAAATATCTATCAAAATGATATAGCTGATGTCTTTACTATCGGTTTAACAACCGGCATGAATGCTACAGAAAAGGCACTAGCAGATAATATACTAACACAAGCACAAAATAAGGGTTATTACCCAGCTCCATCAGCTACAGACCTTGATGCGATCTTTGAAGAAATCTCCCAAAGACTTGGCTATGCATCAACAAATGCGAAAGTAGTGGACAAAATTGGAGATAACTTTGATTTAGTTGAAAGTTCATTACCAGCAGGTGCAACTTACAATTCTGACACTAGAGAAATAACTTGGAACCCAGGAACAATATATGAGAGTGCTCAACTTAAATATACAGTTGTAGCGAAGCCGGATTTCCCAGGAGGACCAGCAGACACTAACGAATTTGCAAAATTAACCTACAAAGATATATTTGGTAATGATCAGACAAAAGATTTCCCAGTACCAGAGGTAGATGTTCCGACACTTATCGAAGTCAGCTTAACAGATGCAACGATCAATTTAGGCGACTCCATTAACTTAGGTAGTGGAACAGATGAAAATGGAGAAAACTACATGAGTCCTGTCACAGGTGGAGACAATGATGGTACGACCTTCACTTATGAATGGCGAAAAGTAGGGGATGACACAGTCATATCAAAAGATAAAAATCCAAGTGTTAGCCCTACAGAAGATACTCAATATGAATTAACAGTTATAGACTCAAATGGTTGTATAGCTAAAGCAACGATGTGGGTTAGAGTGAGTAGTCTTACAGTAGTTGAAGAAACACGCACCGAAGATGTAGCCTTTGAAATCGAGTACGTGGCGAATCCAGACCTACTAGTCGGTACAGAAGAAGTATCCCAAGAAGGTGTATTAGGCGAACGAACAATCGTTGAAAAAGTAACGACAGTAGGTGGAGAAGAAACTGCTCGAGAAGTTATCTCAGATGAAATCACAACTGCACCAGTAAATAAAGTGATTCAAGTTGGAACAAAAGCAGCTCCAATTGAAGATATTGCAACTGTAGTGAGTGAAGAAACTCGTACTCAAGAAGTCGCTTTTGAGATCGAGTATGTGAATAATCCAGACCTACTAGTCGGTACAGAAGAAGTATCCCAAGAAGGTGTATTAGGCGAACGAACAATCGTTGAAAAAGTAACGACTGTTGGTGGAGAAGAAACTGCTCGAGAAGTTATCTCAGATGAAATCACAACTGCACCAGTAAATAAAGTGATTCAAGTTGGAACAAAAGCAGCTCCAATTGAAGATATTGCAACTGTAGTGAGTGAAGAAACTCGTACTCAAGAAGTCGCTTTTGAGATCGAGTATGTGAATAATCCAGACCTACTAGTCGGTACAGAAGAAGTATCCCAAGAAGGTGTATTAGGCGAACGAACAATCGTTGAAAAAGTAACGACAGTAGGTGGAGAAGAAACTGCTCGAGAAGTTATCTCAGATGAAATCACAACTGCACCAGTAAATAAAGTGATTCAAGTTGGAACAAAAGCAGCTCCAATTGAAGATATTGCAACTGTAGTGAGTGAAGAAACTCGTACTCAAGAAGTCGCTTTTGAGATCGAGTATGTGAATAATCCAGACCTACTAGTCGGTACAGAAGAAGTATCCCAAGAAGGTGTATTAGGCGAACGAACAATCGTTGAAAAAGTAACGACTGTTGGTGGAGAAGAAACTGCTCGAGAAGTTATCTCAGATGAAATCACAACTGCACCAGTAAATAAAGTGATTCAAGTTGGAACAAAAGCAGCTCCAATTGAAGATATTGCAACTGTAGTGAGTGAAGAAACTCGTACTCAAGAAGTCGCTTTTGAGATCGAGTATGTGAATAATCCAGACCTACTAGTCGGTACAGAAGAAGTATCCCAAGAAGGTGTATTAGGCGAACGAACAATCGTTGAAAAAGTAACGACAGTAGGTGGAGAAGAAACTGCTCGAGAAGTTATCTCAGATGAAATCACAACTGCACCAGTAAATAAAGTGATTCAAGTTGGAACAAAAGCAGCTCCAATTGAAGATATTGCAACTGTAGTGAGTGAAGAAACTCGTACTCAAGAAGTCGCTTTTGAGATCGAGTATGTGAATAATCCAGACCTACTAGTCGGTACAGAAGAAGTATCCCAAGAAGGTGTATTAGGCGAACGAACAATCGTTGAAAAAGTAACGACTGTTGGTGGAGAAGAAACTGCTCGAGAAGTTATCTCAGATGAAATCACAACTGCACCAGTAAATAAAGTGATTCAAGTTGGAACAAAAGCAGCTCCAATTGAAGATATTGCAACTGTAGTGAGTGAAGAAACTCGTACTCAAGAAGTCGCTTTTGAGATCGAGTATGTGAATAATCCAGACCTACTAGTCGGTACAGAAGAAGTATCCCAAGAAGGTGTATTAGGCGAACGAACAATCGTTGAAAAAGTAACGACTGTTGGTGGAGAAGAAACTGCTCGAGAAGTTATCTCAGATGAAATCACAACTGCACCAGTAAATAAAGTGATTCAAGTTGGAACAAAAGCAGCTCCAATTGAAGATATTGCAACTGTAGTGAGTGAAGAAACTCGTACTCAAGAAGTCGCTTTTGAGATCGAGTATGTGAATAATCCAGACCTACTAGTCGGTACAGAAGAAGTATCCCAAGAAGGTGTATTAGGCGAACGAACAATCGTTGAAAAAGTAACGACTGTTGGTGGAGAAGAAACTGCTCGAGAAGTTATCTCAGATGAAATCACAACTGCACCAGTAAATAAAGTGATTCAAGTTGGAACAAAAGTAAGAGAAGTAGTTGAAGAGACTCACACCGAAGAGGTAGCATTTGATACCATTCGTGTCGAGAACCCAGACATGTTAGTGGGGGAAGAAGTCGAGTCACAAGAAGGAACACCAGGAGTTCGTACCATCGTAGAAGAAGTAACGTACGAAAATGGCGAAGAAGTTTCACGGGTAGAGGTTTCTAGTGAAGTTACAAAAGATCCTGTGAATCGAATCATCCAAGTTGGTACAAAAGTAAGAGAAGAGCCAGTGGACCCAGAAGAGCCAGTGGGCCCAGTGGACCCAGAAGAGCCAGTGGACCCAGAAGAACCAGTGGACCCAGAAGAACCAGTGGACCCAGAAGAGCCAGTGGACCCAGAAGAACCAACTGATCCAGAAGAACCAACCGATCCAGAAGAACCAGTGGACCCAGAAGAGCCAGTGGACCCAGAAGAACCAGTGGACCCAGAAGAGCCAGTGGACCCAGAAGAACCAACTGATCCAGAAGAACCAACCGATCCAGAAGAGCCGACAGATCCAGAAGAAACACCGGATCCAGAAGAACCAACGGATCCAGAAGAACCAACGGATCCAGAAGAACCGACGGACCCAGAAGAGCCAGTGGACCCAGAAGAGCCAGTGGATCCAGAAGAACCAGTGGACCCAGAAGAGCCAGTGGATCCAGAAGAACCAGTGGATCCAGAAGAGCCAGTGGACCCAGAAGAGCCAGTGGACCCAGGAGAGCCAAATAACACAGATGCAGCAAATGTTACTGTAGAACCTAAAAATCAAGATTTGCCTCCAACAGGGGTAGAAAGTACAACAATCACTAGTATTTTAGGAGCATTATTCCTATCTATTGGTTCTGCATTAGTTTTCAAAAAGAAAAGGAAATAGTATTTAATTGAATTTTAAGGAAGGGTCAACGTGAGTTTAAAATACGTTGACCCTTCTTTATTGTTAAAATAAAGTAAAAGAAATAGCTGAAGCAGATAAGGAAACCGTAACGATTCAATTGCGATTAAAAACCGCAGTCACAACTGATACGGGGAACCTTATCATAAATAAAACTCGTTTCAGTAGGATAAATGGCGGATAGTATGCATGATATGTTAAGATGCAAGAGAAAGATCACTTTTTATTTAAAGTCGCCCCTTGAGAAAACCGTGTAATTCATTACATGGATGAATCAAGTTCTAGGGCGACCGTCATTGTATTCCGTTAATTGATTTTCTATATACTTTTTAACAGCTTCTTTAGACATACTGCCTACTGTTGCCATGAAATAACTAGGTGTCCATAAATGGCCACCCCATAACATTGTCTTTGTTTCTGGATAAGCTTTAAACCATAGACGTGCAGATTTCTCTTTAAGTGTCTTGACGATACTACTTGCGGCATGTTTAGGGTTGAACGAAATCAACATATGAATACGGTCAGGCATAACTTGCAGCGATTGGATGACAATATCATGTTCATCACAAATGTGCGTCAACATATCTTGCATGGCGTTTTGCTTTTCAATGGTTGTAAATATTTCCTTACGATACTTTGTTACCCAAACCAAATAGAAATTAAAATTATAGACATTTGTCCTTGTTTTCACAATCATATGTAAACACTTCTTCAACTAAATTATAGTAATTGTTATCGCTATAAACAAGCGTCATACGTATGGTATAATATATCTATAAACGCAAGGGGGTGAAAACATGTATCAAGGAATTGAGTGTAAAATCTATCCTAACGAAAAACAGCGTCAGTTAATTCATATGACCTTTGGTCATACCCGATTCATCTGGAACGAAATGTTGGCCATGTTGAATGCGCGGTACGAAAACAATCCTGACCTTCAAATGCTATCTTATAATGCGTTATCCTCTCTTATTCCACAAATGAAGAAGGAATATCCCTGGTTGCGTGAAGTTGATAGCGTAGCTGTTCAATGTAGTGCTAAACGCTTATCCGAAACTTTTGTTCGTTTTTTTAAAGGTTATTCAAAATACCCAAAATTCAAATCAAAGAAGAACACCAGACAGTCGTATTTAAGTACCATACGTGGCAATAACATTCGTTTTAATGATAATCAGCGGTATATCAAATTACCCAAATTAGGTTGGATAAAATGTAAGTCAAGTGTGCTTCATATTGAGAATGAACGCATAAAATCTGTCACCGTAAAATATACACCTAGTGGCGACTACTATATCTCCCTTTTGGTCACAAGCGATAATCAAGCAATACCCAAACAGGAAATGTTGTCGGTGTCGATTTAGGTGTAAGTGATTTAGCTATTACATCTGATGGTCAAAAATATCAAAGTCAGCGACTACATTTGTCTTATAAGAAGCAATTACATTATTGGGAAAAGCGAATGGCCCGTAGACGTTTACAAGCAAAAAAGAACGGTGTAGCTTTAGCGGATGCGAAAAACTACCAGCAAGCCAAACGCCAAGTGGCCCGTATTCATCAACGTATCAAAAACATCCGCAAGGATTACATGCATAAAATCACAACCGATATGGTTAAAAGTTATGACGTTATCGTTCTAGAGGATTTAAAGACGACTAATATGATGAAAAATCATCAATTAGCCCGTTCAATCGCTGGCCAATCCTGGCGGATGTTTAGAACAATCCTAGAGGCAAGGTGCGAAATGTACGATAAGACATTTGTGGCTATTAATCCGTACAAGACATCCCAGAAATGTTCTAATTGCGGGTATGATAGCGGTAAAAAAGCGTTAAATATACGTCATTGGACTTGTATGAAGTGTAATCTGCATCACGATAGAGATATCAACGCAGCTAAAAATATATTAAATATTGGCCTGGAACAGGCCTTAGTTAAATAGCTTAGACCGCTGTTTTGCTTTGAAATAAGTGGAACAAGTCATGAGTGTTCCTAGAAACACGCCATTTTAATGGCGTTGTAGTTCATATAGATTACGTTAAGTATACAAGGAGTAGTGAGGAGTTTACGTATGAATATTTTCCCAATACATGCATTAGCAGATAATTATATTTGGATGATTGAAGATACAGATAGTGTTGTGATTGTTGACCCGGGTGAAGCAGCAGAAGTTTTATCTTATATCGAAGTAGAAAAACCTAGCCAAATTGCTATTTTATTAACACATAAACATGACGATCATATTGGTGGTGTAGAGGAAATTATCCAGACCTACCCAGAAACTAATATTTATGGTCCAAGTGAAGTGCCAGGTTTTGACGATATGACAATTTTAGAAGATGGTAGCCAGGTAGATATTTTAGGCCATACAGTAACCGCCTTACTTTCAGCGGGCCATACAGCTGGTCACTTAGCCTATATTGTCGATAATCAATTTCTATTTGCTGGTGATGCAATGTTCTCAGCCGGCTGTGGTCGAGTATTTACGGGTGATTACCAAGCAGCATTTGATGCCTTAGAAACTTTTAGTCGCTTAGACGATGACATTGCTGTCTTTGCAGGACATGAGTATACCTTAACGAATTTAAAATTCGCCCATTCAATCTTTCCAGAAAATGAAGTAATTGCTGAAGCCTTAGGGCAAGCAGAAGTTTTAAATGCTGTAAACCATCCTACCTATCCTTCAACTATTGGTAGAGAAAAAATCATTAACATTTTTATGCAACCAGAAGATGTCACAGCTTTTAAAGATTTAAGAAATTTACGGGACAATTTTTAAAACATTCAATGTGGAAAAAATATTATGGGGAGGTAGCGAATGGTAAGCTACCTCTCTTTTTATTTATTCTCAACCACATAAGTATTAGAGTTAGTGAAGAATACAAATTTGTACTGTACATTGCGTTTTTTATATAAGAGAAGCATGAAGCTAACAAGGGGGAAAATGAAAATTTGTCATGAAAAGGTCTGTATCTCAATGTTTAAATTACTTTTTTTCTCATATTCATAAAAACAGCAATGTACAAATAAATATATTGACAATGATTTCCTTCAAGTAAAATTGACTTGTATATCAATATAGCGTGATAATATAAAGGTATAAACGCTTACATTGATAAAAAAGGGAGGAAATTTTTATGTGGACATTTATAATAGGTGTCGTCGCTTTAGTTGTAGGATACTTCACCTATGGTCGCTATATCGAGAAAAACTTCGAGCCAAATCCTGAACGGACAACACCAGCGGAGGTTTTACAAGATGGCATGGACTTTGTACCAATGCCTAGATGGAAGAACGGTATTATTGAATTATTAAACATCGCAGGTACAGGACCTGTATTTGGACCGATTATGGGTGCTTTATATGGACCTGTTGCTTATTTATGGATTGTTTTTGGGTGTATATTTGCTGGGGCGGTCCACGATTACATGTTAGGGATGGTATCTCTTAGAAATAATGGGGCACAATTACCCGCTTTAGCAGGTAAGTATATTAATAAAGGGACTATGCATGTAGTCAACTTATTTGCTTGTTTACTATTATTATTGGTAGGTACTGTATTCGTTTCGTCGCCTGCAGCGCTTATTCAAAGCTTGCTTCCAGGTAACGTTGCTTTAATTATCATTATAATTGCTATTTTTATTTACTACATTATTTCAACAGTTTTACCAATCGACAAAGCAATGGGTAAAGTGTATCCGTGGTTTGGTGCAATATTAATTATTTCAACAGTAGCAATTGGTTTAACGTTAATCTTTGGAGACCACTCAATGGTTGAATTGTCTTCAGCTACTATGTCGAACTTTCATCCTAAAGGCTTGGCTATTTTCCCAGGTTTATTCTTTACTATTTCATGTGGAGCGATGTCAGGTTTCCATGCAACCCAAGCACCAATGGTATCTCGTACAATGGAAAATGAACGTGAAGGGCGTTTCACTTTCTATGGTATGATGATCGCTGAAGGTGTTATCGCGATGATTTGGGTGGCAGCTTCATTAGCCTTATTTGACGGTGAAACTTTATCAGGTATGATTGATGCAGGTACTGCTTCAGCAGTTGTGAATGCCGTGTCATTAGAATTGTTAGGACCAATATTTGGTACTTTGGCAATTATTGGGGTTATTGTGTTACCATTATCTTCTGGTCTATCTGCATTCCGTTCATTGCGTATTATTATTGCAGACTATACCCACATGAAACAGGACACATTGCCGAAGATAATGACAATCACCTTACCAATTTATGTGATTTCATTCTTCTTAACCTTTGTGGACTTTAATATCTTATGGCGTTACTTCAACTGGGCCAACCAAGTTACAGCGGTACTAGCTTTACTAGTAACAACACGCTACTTATTCCTAAAGGGTAGAAATTACTTCGTCACACTAGTGCCAAGTGTCTTTATGTTATATGCCGTTGTAGTCTACTTGTTAAGTGAACCAATTGGCTTTAACTTAGGATTAAGTAACTTATCCTACTGGGGCGGGGCAGCCATTACTTTAATTATTCTCGCACTATTCTGGAAACAAGGTATTGACCAAAAAGCGAAATTAGATCCTTCGTCTAAATTAATTAATGACCAGTTATCAATTCAAACGCTTTATCCAGAATTAGTAAATGAAAAATAAATAAAAAATACCGTCTCGGTCTTCTAAGGCCGAGGCGGTATTTTTATGGTGTTTTTTTTAATCAGCATAGTCACTACAGGTATATCTTAGCTACCTAAAAGTACACCGATACCATAGGCAACTAGGGCGGCTGCACCACCAATCAGAAGCATTTCCATACCAGATTTAAACCAATTGGTATGCGTTAAACGTGATTTTGATGCACCTAGGATAAATAGGGTGATGGCGGTTAAGACGCATGCAACTGCAAAGGTATTGGCCATCAAAAAAGTATTAGTTGAGGCGAATACGTAGGCAATTAATGGGATAAAACCATATATTAAAAATGAGAAGAACGTTACTAAAGCATTTCTCATTGGATGTGTTTCGATTTCTTCATCCCCAAACTCACTATTCACACGTTCTTGCTCAAAGATTTCAGGATAATTGGCTAGGGTTGCTGAAATCTGATCGGCGTCATCCTTTGAAATGCCTTTTGCTTGGTAGTTTGCAGATAATTTAGCCACTTCACTTGAAAAATCATTCTTAAAATCAAGACGCCGTTTTTTGATGGTGTTCTCAACAAACTCTCCCTCAGACTTACTTGAAAGGAAGTCACCAACGGCCATAGATAAACCATCTGCTAATAGATTGGCGAAGCCAAGGATGATGACTACGTCAAGTGATAAGGCACCACCAGTTGCCCCTGCAACGACGGCGAAGGTTGTGACAATACCATCGAGGCCACCGTAAACCATACTTTTCACGTAATTGCCATTCATCAAAGATTCTTTTTTACTTTGTTCACTCAATTGCTACACCTCCATAAGTATTTAGTTTTATTATATGCTTTCATATATAGATGGTGGGTTGGTTCACTCACAGATGATTCAAAAAGGTGAAAAAAAGCCCCCAACGGCTAGAATTGTATGGAAACTTAGTCGTTGAGGACAATTTTGTTTATAGATTATTCAGCTGTTGTGTCACTAGCAGAACTGAAGCTTGTACCAAAGATATTATCTACGATAGAAAGGATACGGTCCCAAATACCTATAGCATCTTCTTGTAATTGCTCAGTATCTGCATTTTCGATTGCAGATGAAGCAGAAGCGGCAACGTTACTTGCAGCGTCAGACAATGAGCTTGCTAAGTTAGATAATTGTGTTTTTTGCTCTTCACTTAACTCAAGGTTAGAGAAGTTTTTCATTTGATCAATAATCGCTTGGATATTGTCTTCAGAAATCACACCATTTAAGTTGTAGTTATTCACAACATTATTCACGATAACAGTAATTTCATCCACTGAAATTGAGCCACCATTTTGGTCTTTCAAGTCAGCAATTTGCGCTTTAATATCCGCAATCGCAGCGTTCATGTCGCTATCAGAGTAACCTTCAGTATCTTCATTCTCTTGTGTAATTGAAGAAGTTACCGCTAACTCATCTTGGGCCACTTGACGGGCATCATCATCTAATGAATAACCAGCATCTTCAAAGGCTTTATAAACACCCGCTAAGGCACCTGAACCATCTACTGTAACAGCAGAAGCAACTTTAATATCTACGTCAATTGCACCCGCAGTAATGGCCGCATTCTCATATTGGGCTTCAGTGATATCTGTTATTGTATCTGGTGTTTCGATTTCAACCGTTACGCCACCATCGTTATCAGCTGGTGTGATATAAGCTGAAGAGTAGACTTGGTTGTATGGGTAGCTATCTTGTAATAAGTCATTTAATTCATTAACAGCCACTTCGATTTCAGTCGCGCCATCTTCAACACCTAATAATTTTTTTGTTTCAGTATATTGGCTATCATCTAAAGTTTCCCCGTATGTAAACATCGGGTCAATAGCAATCTTATCTGCTAATTTATTTGGTGCAGCTACGGCAAGTCCCAAAGCTAAAACACCACTAGTTAATAAAATTCGTTTTGTAAACTTTTCCATTGTATGTTTCCTCCTACAGACTGATTATGACCATTAAGGTCGTAGTTGTCGGTAAGCCCATTGTATCATTTTAAATTGGAAAGGGTTTTAGAAAACTGTTAACAAGGATATAAAAATTGTTTAAGGAGAAAAGGAGTGCGAAAGACGACGCTTCCTGTCTAGGAGTAATATGATTAAGGTGCGAGAGACCTCTCTGGAGACTCGAACCTAACTAGGGTGAGGGCGGTCCCACTGCTTTTTAAGACTATGTTAGGCATAAGCATAACCTAAAAGTTAATAATCAGAAAAAATGGGTTACTAGCCATATCACTACAAAAATAATCTATTTCATTTACAAGCTGTCAGCTAAGGAAACCTAGGTATTGATACCTAGGAGGAATTAGCGAAATAGACAGCTCTTTTTGTTGATTTTACTAGGTTATCGTTTATGTTTTCTCTAAATAGATAGTATAATGTATTTTCAAGAGAAAAGAGGTGATAAGATGCAGTTAACGAAAACGATTAAAGTGCAATTATACCCAAGTGCTAGTGATATTGAAAAGTTCGAAGAAACCCAACAACAGTTTTTAAACGCTTGTAATTTTGTTTCGACATATATCTTTGACCATGACTTTGAATTAGGTCAAACGACTTTGCACAACGCCTTGTATCATCAGATACGTCAGGATTTTGGGCTGCAATCGCAAATGGCCCAGTCCGTGATGCGTACGGTAATCGCGAGATATAAGACCGTGAAAACACAGTTTAAACAAAAACCTAAGCGTTATAAAGATATCCATACAGGTAAATATCATACGCTATATAAAGACCTTTACCATTTAACGAAACCCCTAGGGTTTAAGCAACCAGTAGCTGTGTTCGTACGTAATCGTAACTACGCTTATCACCAAAACAATACCTATTCACTGACGACCAATCAAGGACGAATTAAAGTGTCTTGTGATAAGCAACATATCGCTTATCTTCAACAATTTAGCCAGAATGCTTACAAGTTCGGTCAAGCTGAATTACGCTGTCGTAAGGGTAAGTGGTTCTTACACGTGTCCGCAAGTAAAGAGATAGACAGCCCAGATGAAACTAATATTCAACGGATTGTAGGCATTGACCGTGGTTTAAGACAGATACTAACTATTGCGGATGATACAACTCATACTACCTTCTATTCGGGTAAAAGCTTGATGAAGAAAAGACGGCGTTTTAAGGAATTGCGCCAGTCCTTACAAGCGAAGAACACCAAATCAAGTCGTAGACGCCTTAAAACAATTGAAAGACGAGAGAACCGCTGGATGAATGATGTGAACCATCAATTATCAAAGACACTCGTTGATCGATACGGGGCCAATACCTTGTTTGTGTTGGAAGATCTTACGAACGTTACTTTTAACACGACTCACCATCGTAAGCAAGATGCACGGTATGAACACCATTCTTGGCGATTCTTCGATTTTGAAGAAAAGTTAATGTATAAAGCTTTAGAAAGTGGTTCGCAAGTTTTAAAAGTATCCGCACAATTTACGTCCCAACGTTGTCCGAAATGCGAATCAATTGATAAAGCTAATAGACAACAAGGTAAGCACTTGTTTACTTGTCAGAATTGTGGGTATCAATCAAATGATGACCGTGTGGCAGCTATCAATATTCAAGAATTGGGTCACCGATATCTGTCGAGTGAGAAAAACCCGCGGTTTGAAAAAGTTGTGCCAATACAAAATTATTAAACGTAAAACAATATTCGGTAAGTGTCTACAGACCGCTTACTGATGGGGTGCCAGTCAACCATCCCTTAGTGTCTTTAAACGGTTGGAGATATTATATCGTTTGTATAACCACCATGTTTAGGACAAACTCTCTGTTTTAACAGAGAGTAGTTGATATATACTAGAAGAGGAAGCGTTTTTGAAATTGGGGTGAAATCAAAAATTTTTATTAAAATTATTCAAATGAAGTGACAAAATTTCACTTTAAAAGTATGCTTAAGGCTACAAGTTATGTCGTTTTTGGAGGGATAAAAATGAACATCGAACAGAAAAAAGAATTGTTAGCTATCTTAGCGCAGGATGCGCGATTAGCACCTAAAACTATTGCTAACATGATTGAAGCTAACGAAGAAGAAGTCGTTGCGCAAATCGCTGCTTATGAAAAAGATAACGTGATTGCCGGCTACCACACCATGATCAACTGGGACGTTGCCGATGACAACTTGCTATCAGCGATGGTAGAAGTCAATGTTGATTTACACCACGGTGTATCTTATCAAGACATTGCAGAAACCATTTACCAATATGATCAAGTAGAATCTTTATACTTGATGTCAGGTACTTATGATTTCCTATTATTAACCAAGCGTTTAACGATGGTAGATATCTCTAAATTTATCTCTAAATTAGCAGCTATCGACGAAGTTAGCGCTACAACAACCCACATTGTAATGAACCGCTATAAAGAACAAGGGGTTGTCTACAAAGATATCAAAGAACATGGCGGACGTATGGTGATCTCACAATGACGAAATCTCAAAATAAAACCGTAATTGATATGGAGCCATCTGGTATACGCCGTTTTTTCGACATTGCCAATGAAATCGAAGGCGTGATTTCGCTTGGTGTAGGGGAGCCTGACTTTCCAACGCCTTGGTCAATTCGTGAAGAAGCGATTCGGGCCATTAGAAAAAGTAAAACTTATTATACTGCCAATGCAGGTTTAATTGAATTGCGACGTGCAATTTCAAATTATGTAGACCGCAAATATGACTTGGATTATGATCCAGATACGGAAGTGATTGTCACTGTTGGTGGTTCTGAAGCCATTGACCTTGCTTGTCGTGGATTAATTAACCCAGGTGATGAAGTATTGTGTATGGATCCGTCTTACGTATCTTACACACCGTCAATTGAGCTTGCTGGCGGGATTCCCGTACCAGTGAAGCTACCAAGTGAGCACGACTTCATTTTACAACCAGAAAATATTGAAGCATTAATTACAGAAAAAACCAAGGCTATTATTTTAAACTATCCAAACAACCCAACAGGGGCAGCGGCAACTCGGGAAGAGTTGGAAAAATTGGCTGACGTCATTAAGAAATATGATTTATATGTCTTAACGGACGAAATCTATTCTGAAATCTGGTATGCCAAAGATAAATATACGTCAATCGCTTCATTTGAAGGGATGAAACAACGGACAATCTACATTAACGGGTTTGCTAAAGCCTTCTCAATGACAGGGTGGCGAATTGGTTACCTATGTGGACCAGAAGTTTTAGTGGAACAAATGTTGAAAATCCACCAGTTCACGATTATGGCTGCACCAACTGTATCGCAATATGCGTCAGTTGTGGCTTTAGAAGATTGTGATGATGATGTAGAAGCGATGCGGAAAGACTATTTAAAACGTCGTAACTTCTTATTAGGCCGATTCCGTGATATGGGCATTCCTTGTTTCGTACCACGCGGGGCTTTCTATACCTTCCCTGACATTCGTGAATTTGATATGACCAGTGAAGAATTTGCCTTGGCGCTCCTTGATGCGAAGAAATTGGCAGTTGTGCCTGGTTCAGCATTTGGTGAGGGTGGGGAAGGATTCTTACGTATCTCATACGCATACTCAATTAAAGAATTGACGATTGCCATGGACAAAATAGAAGAATTCATTACCGAGCTAAGAAACAAATAAGACAAGGATAAATATTGTGTATAGAAATGCAAATTTATTTTTCAAAGAATGATGAAAATGACGATTGAGGGGTTGATTTCATGGATAAAGAAGCATTAATCATTGTAGATATGAGTAACGATTTTGTGGCACCAGACGGTTCATTAACCGTTGGCCAACCAGGTCAAGCCATCGTTCCCTACATTAAATCTCTGGCAGAAGACTTTATCAGCCAAGGGAAGGATGTGGTCGTGGCTATGGACGCTCATCAAGTGGATGATCCCCACTTTAAATTGTGGCCAGCCCATAATGTGGTGGGTACAGAAGGACAAGCACTTTATGGTGAATTGCAAGACTGGTTCCAAGCCAACCAAGACAATGAATTGGTCACATACCTACCTAAAGAAAATTACAATAGCTTCTTTAATACTGGTTTGGCGGATTTATTGCTTGATAAAGACGTTGATACAGTCCATGTTGTTGGTGTAACCACAGATATTTGTGTTTTCAATACGGTTAGTGGGGCAGATGCCTATGGTTTTCAAACGAAAGTCCATGCTAATGGTGTTGCAACCTTTACAGATTTAGGGGACACTATGCTTCAGCATATGACACGGTGTTTCCACACTGAAATCATTAAGTAGAAATTGTCTCGTAAAGTCTGCATAACAATTGTACAATAAATGAATAGGTCATGATTTTCCTTCTTTCAAGTATGATGTGGTGTTTTACTTTATTTTAGGAAAGCATGGCCATTTTGTATGCACAAAAATAGTGTTAGTGAAAATTCCTTAAAAACGCCTACCAACACTACTTGAAAAAAACAAAAACTCGACGCCAGCTGACGTCGAGTTTTTGTTTACTACGATTATTTGTAATCTACACCTTTTGTGTAGGTGTTTGATGCATCCCAAAGTAGGTATTCCTTGGCGCCACTTTCAATAACAGCGTCAATTTGTTCTTGTACTTCGGCCGCGCCGTACTCAGCATAAGTACCTTCCGCTAGGTATGATGCGGTAAAGTCTTGCAACCAAGGTCTAGATACTGGTGCTTCTTCCAGCTCAGCATTTAAAGCATTCTCTTTTCCCATATAAGCTTGTACAACTTCATATGGGTACAAGTCAGGGTAGTCTAAGCCGAAGTAGCCAGGACCCCAGTGAGAAGGGTAGATCATTGATGAAATGACATCGACATTTTCAGCGATCATGTTGTAGTTTTGACCGATACCAGGTGTTGCCACAACATCTGTCACGTAACCAAAGATATCTGCAGAAACATCTACACCATATGGTTCAAGTTCTTCACGGGCATAAGCTAGGAAGTCTGCGATAACCATTTGACGGGCTTCAGTTGAAGCTTTTCCATATTCAGCGTAGTCACCCATATCGTAAGTTAAGGTTTCACCGAAAGTTTCAAATCCTTCTGGGAAGCGGACATAGTCAAATTGAATATCCTTATAACCAGCGCGAGCGGCTGATTTAGCGACCTCTACAAGGTATTCCCAGTTATCTTTGTTGTATGGGTTTAAGAAGGCATCGCCACCATCGTTAGTCCATACTTCACCAGATTCTGTTAGGAAGGTACGTGATGGATCAGCGTTAGCTAGCTTGGTATCTTTAAAGGTTGTGATACGAGCGATTGGATAGATTTGTTTGTCTTCGAAAGTTTGCATCATGCCTTCGCCGTCAATACTATCTGTTTCGTTGTTGTTGACCGTATCATCTTCTGACGGTAGGTCCATAGTAATATTCCCGTAGTCGTCTTTGACATCTAGTACGACTGAATTTAGATTGGTTTCATCTAAAAGGGCCATATTTTCATCAAATAGGGCTTGGTCAGTGGCACCGGCAGCTGATAGGTAAATCCCTTTTACCCCGTCTTCAGGATAGGCAATATCGTAACCTGAATCGTATTGGAATTTTGAGGGTAAATTTTTTGGTTGGTTTAATAAAGCCGTTGCTTCTGTAGAAACATTTGGTAATTGTGCACCGTCACCTTCACCGCTTGTCGCTGTATCGCTAGCATCTTCACGACTTGCTTCAGTTGATTCACCAGATTCACTGGTAGATTCAGCGTTTTGTTCAGACGAACTTTCATTACTTGCGGATTCTTCTTGGTTATTTTCATTGGCTAAGCCATACCAGTCTGTTCGAATGCCAAAGATTAAGGCTAAACCTAATACAATGGCTGTGAGTAGCCCTAAAACAAGTTTCCAATTGAATTTAGGTCCTTCGTTTTTTGGGTCTAAAGTTGTCTTAATATCCGAATTTGGATTGGATTGATTGTCTTTCAAGGTTCTGGCCTCCGTTCTATTTCATTTTATTGTGCTTGATTTTCTGTTTGCGAAAGTTTGGCCAATTCCGTTAAGTCAGGCAACATTTCAGATAAGGCTGCTTGTGACGTTTTAAAGTTGCCGTTAATTTCCGCTAGGCCGTCAGAGAAGGTCGTTAGATCGCTGTCTTCAGCTGCTAAACTTGTGTAATAAGCATCTTCTTTTTCCAAAACAGCTTGGTAGTTTTCAATGTAGGCGCTCATTTGCGTGTTCACGCTGTCAGCTAATTGCCGAGACGCATCAAAGTTGGCGAAATCTTCCCCGGCTGTGAAGTCAGTTTCGTCAAATTCATTTAAACTTTCAACCTGACCTTGGAAATCTTCAAAAAGCGATTTTAATTCGTCAAATTCTTCTTGTCTGGTTTGTAGGTTTTCCCGTGTTGCACCCGTGCCTGATTCAGTCAAGTTGGTTAGACTTTCGTCAGCTGCTAAATCTTCTTCAAAAGCATCTTGTAAAGCCATTTCCTGCGTTTGAATGGATTCTAATTGCCCCATCATAGCTTGGGCGTTTTCGGCTGACTTTGTCACCACTTGGTCTGGTGTCCTAGAGCAGGCTGCTAATACCCCAATGCTCGCCCCGACGATTGCAAGGGTGGATAGTTTCTTCAATACCATTATCTATCTCCTTATTCTATTTTTTTCTCGTATTACCGCAGTGAATAACAGAAATGAATGCTGTATTTTTGGGTGTAGAATTGCGGTAATAACCCATAAAGTATAATATACCCTTAATGATACGAGACTTAAGCGAACATCTCAAGAAATTAATATAATTTTTAACAAATGCTAAGGAAAATGTAGGAATTCTTTTGCCAGAAATTAGGACTTTAGTCCCTATCCAATGCCAGGTGTTCAGTTATAATAGACTAAAGAGCTGTGCAAGTTTTATGATGAAGAAAATGGGGAGGAGCGTGCAAGAATGAGTAAGCAGGACAATAACCGAATTTGGCGACTAGGGTTAGCAGCTGCTGCAACAGGCGTCGGCTATGTTTATCATGCCATGAGTCAAGAGCGATCGGTGCGCAGCAAGGTGATACAAGATGGTATGAGGATTAAGCGGGAAGCTAATCGATTAACCCCTGCCAATAGCAAGAAACAGGCAACTGAAGACCTAGCTAAAAGGAGCATTAACCACGAAAACTTATTTTTTATTACCCGGGACCATGCTTCAGAGATTCACCGTGGCAAAAAGGGTGTCATCGTCGAGCTGACGGATATTGATACGGAACCGGTATTGGACTCACAAGACACGCCTACAAAGAATGACAAGCCCTGGATTATTTATTTTCATGGCGGTAGCGGGATTCATACCTTACAAGAGCGTGAATGGGCCTTCGTCCGAAAAATAGCTAACCGCTTTGAAGATGAGGCGAATGTATCAATTCCCTTGCTGCGGTCATTCGCTAATTATGACTTACGCGCTGAAGCCGGGCGGATTACAGCTCTAATAGAAGAAATCGCTGACAAAAAGGGACGGTCACTAGAAAATGTCTACTTCCTCGCTTCTGATACAGGTGCGATTCCAGCCTTATTGGTTGCGGACCGGATGGACCAAATCGGCCAGCCTGTGAAACGAGTGATTTTACTGTCACCATGGCTAAATACTAGTTTTGATGACGTCAACATCAACCCGAATGATGTGCAATTTGACGCCACCAAGGTCAATGCCTTAAAAACGATCTGGCGGGATAAAAACCCTGCCTTGAACTATGCCAAAATGCCAATTGACTCAATGCCAGCAGTTGATTTCATTAACGGATCGGATGACAGCCACGCCTGCGACGGCCGTTGGTTGCACCGTCGATTACGTGTCCATAATCATACCAGTAACTACTACCAGTTTGATTACATGCACCATGAATTCTACCTGAACAACCTACCAGAAAGTCAGGAAGTTATCGACATCATCCACCAACAAATCATGACCCCCTAACCAGCATCCGCATTGGCCAGGGCGGAGTTAGATGTTATAATATGAAAGAAGGAGTGATTCAATGTTTTTCCCCATGATGTTTGACTGGACTTATATCTTAATTATTATTGGTGCTGTAATCGCGTCCATCGCAAGTGCCAACGTAAATCGCACATTTAATAAATATAGTAAATATGCCACTGCAAAAGGGATGACCGGTACCCAAGTTGCCGAATACATCCTAGAATATTCAGGTATTACCAATGTTCGAGTTGAACGTATTTCCGGTAACTTAACTGACCACTATGATCCAAGCAATAAAGTATTGCGTTTATCTGACGCCACAGCAAATTCAAAATCGATTGCTGCTATCGGCGTTGCAGCCCACGAGTGTGGTCACGCGGTTCAAGATGCCCAAGGTTATTTCATGATGACCCTACGTCAAAAGATTGTACCCGCTGTCAATATCGGTTCAAAAATGTCTTGGCCAATCTTAATCCTAGGTGCCATCGCGGGCTATAACGAGACCCTTATCAACATTGGGATTATCTTGTTCTCTTTAACCTTACTTTTCCAACTAGTGACCTTACCAGTCGAATTTGACGCCTCTAAACGTGCGCTACAAATTATGGAAGATGGGCATATTTTAACAGCCAAAGAATTACCATATGCTCGTAAAACCTTGAACGCTGCAGCTATGACTTACGTCGCTTCAGCTATCGCAGGTGCCTTGTCATTACTACGTGTCTTGATTTTATTTGGTGGTCGTTCTCGCGACTAAGATGTAACCATTATTACTGGCGAAGGACAGCCTTGAGTACAACGGTATTCAAGGCTATTCTTTTGTTTGAAATAGGTCCTAGGGTGGATGGCGAAACTTGAGAATTTGATAAAATACTTATATAAGATTAGCTGGTCTGAAAGGTAAGTACTGGTGTCTAAAAGTTTATCGATTAGACAAGTACTATTTGAACATAATCAATGGATGATTTTTAATGAGGAGGTGACCGTGATTGCGAAGAAATTTAAAAGTAAAAGCTAAAGAGACGCTAAGCCAAAATATAGGTTGGTTTGTCTTATTTACCATTATTTATTGGGCAATCGTATGGATAATTGGGACCGTACCAACTGCAGTATCCTTCGTCCTTTTCCCCATCAGCATTCTGATTATGATTATCGAGATCGTTTTTATTGCCGGAGCTGAAATGGCTTATCTACGGTCATTGATGGTGAAGAATAACCAACGACCGATACGAATCCACCGTGACATTATTGGGCCCATTATGCGCGATTCAATTAAATTCACTTGGGCAGGATTCCTACGTGGTTTTTACCTACTCATGTGGTCATTATTGTTGTTTTTCCCAGCGGTTTATAAAGGTATTGGATATGCATTGACCGATTATTTAATCGTCGACTTCCCAATCCTAACAGCATCTGAAGCCATCACAGAATCTCGCCGGATGATGCGCGGCCGGAAATGGCGATTTATCTGGCTAAACCTACGCTTTATCGGATGGTACCTATTGATTCCATTCACGCTAGGATTAGCCTACTTCTACGTCAAACCCTACCACACCCTAGCCTTAATCAACTTCTACGAAGAAGCATTAGATGAAACTGGCTACCCGGAAAAAGTATCCCGACTAAGACAAGCTAGAAAGCACCGGACCAAAGAAGTCCTTGTAGAAGAAGACGAGTACACGCCGAGTTCAAACCGCAATGCCAAAAAACAAGGCAACACATACCGTGGATTTACAAGAAAAGAAAAACCGTCCACATACAAAACCAATCACAGTTTTGTGGTTGACAAGTATACAGACGATAAAAACTGGAACGACTTTTAAAAAGAGGGTGCGAGCTTTTGGGCAAGTTATTATGAAGTGGATAGCTGAATGCCAAAGCGAACCTGACTAGGGTGCGACACAAACTGTTAAGAAATGAATAAACCAAATTTAACGCATAATCTGAATTTCTGTTTAGGTTATGTGTTTTTTCTATTCGTATACAATAAAAAAACACGACCTAGCTTTCGCCGAGTCGTGTTCATTTTGCCTAAATTAGTATTGTTCTAAGTATGTATTCAATTCCCAGTCAGTTACTTGGTGTAAGTATTCTTGGCATTCAATACGCTTGCTTGAAATAAAGTTTGCAGTGATGTGTGCACCTAAAGCGTCTTGTACAACGTTGTCGATTTCTAATTCGTCTAAAGCGCGAGATAGAGAGCTAGGTAATTTATCAATGCCACCGTTAACTAATTCATCAGCAGTCATTTTGTATACGTTACGAGAAATTGGTGCAGGTGCAACTGTTTCGTCTTCGATACCTTTAAGACCAGCACCTAAGATAGCTGCAAGTGCTAAGTAAGGGTTAGCAGCTGGGTCAACTGAACGTAATTCAACACGAGTTGATTTCCCGCGAGCTGCTGGGATACGGATTAGTGGTGAACGGTTACGTGCAGACCAAGCAATGTTTACGGGTGCTTCATAGCCTGAAACTAAACGCTTGTATGAGTTTACAATTGGGTTAGCAACTGCAGTGATGGCTTTAGCATGTTCTAAGACACCAGCGATAAATTGCATAGCTGTTTCAGATAATTGAGTTTCAGAATCTGCATCAAAGAAGACGTTTTCGCTTCCCTTGAATAAAGACATGTTACAGTGCATACCAGAACCATTGATACCGTAAATAGGTTTTGGCATGAAAGTAGCATGCAAGTTGTATTTACGCGCAACAGTTTTAACGATTAACTTAAATAATTGAATCTTATCGCAAGCATCTACAACATCAGTGTATTTAAAGTCGATTTCGTGTTGGCCGATCGCAACCTCATGGTGAGAAGCTTCTATTTCAAAACCAAGATCTTCAAGTACCAATACGATTTCACGTCGACAGTTTTCACCTAAATCAACAGGAGCCACGTCAAAGTAACCACCAACATCATTTACGCGAGTCGTTGGGTTGCCGTCTTCTGCAAGTTTGAACAAGAAGAATTCTGGCTCAGGACCTAAGTTGAAAGCAGAAAAACCTAAATCATCTAATTTTTCTACCATACGTTTTAAGTTACCACGAGGATCACCTGCAAATGGCTCACCATCAGTTGTATAAATATCACAAATCAAGATGGCAACTTTTCTGTCATCAGAACCCCAAGGGAAAACAGTCCAAGTATTCAAGTCTGGGTGTAGCTTCATATCAGCTTCTTCGATACGGACAAATCCATCAATAGAAGAACCATCAAAGGCCATTTCGTTATCTAAAGCTTTGTCTAGCTGTGAAACAGGGATTTCAACATTTTTCAAAATTCCGTTAACATCTGAAAATGCTAGACGAATAAAATGTACATTTTTCTCTTTTACGTCTTCAAAAATTGCTTCTCTAGTCCATGTTCGCATAAAAATTGCTCCTTTTTTGTCGTCCTAAATTTAACTACTTGTGTATTATGAATGTATTTTTAATAGAATGCAAGGGCAAATTAACGCTTTGTGTCATAAAATATAACATGGAAACTGGGTTTAACAAAATGTTAACAAGTTACACATAAAAATCTCATTATTTGTTATAATCAAATTCAAAAGAAAACGAAGATAAGAGGAGTTAGGACATGGTCATATTGGGGGCAATTGTGAACGCGATTAGCGTAGTATTTGGGGCAGGTGTAGGACGACATTCGGTCACCTCTTAAAAAACAACACACGAAAAGGCATAATGACAGCTGTCGCCTTGGTCGTTATATTTATTGGTATCCAAGGTGCCCTTGAAACAGACAATCTAATCGTCATGGTGCTGTCCTTAGTGATGGGGACTCTAATCGGTGAAACAGTTGACTTCGACGGGAAATTGAACCATTTTGCCCTAAAACTCCAAGAAAGAGTAGCTGACGAAGGTGAATCTACCTTTCAAGAAGCCTTTGTATCGGCCACCTTATTCGTTGTAGTCGGCGCAATGGCGATCATTGGGTCCCTGCAGTCTGGTTTATTCCTAGACCACACCACCATGTACGCCAAATCTATCTTAGACTTTGTGTTTGTCTTTGTCTTGTCGTCAACTCTTGGAATTGGGTCAGCCTTTGCCGCTATCCCATTATTTATTTATGAAGCAGCCTTATCGTTACTATCCGCATCCATCGCGCCCTTATTAGGAGACGTCGTAACCTCAGAAATCGGTGCAGTAGGGTCCCTCATTATTATGGGCTTAGGCTTCAATCTCTTACAAATTACTGACATTAAGGTCATGAACATCGCACCATCCATGTTCGTACCAATCGTTTTAATTCCACTATTCAACTTGTTTTAACACTATTCTATAATAGAAGAAATTATTCAAACGTCACTCAAAAAATGATTAAAAAGGAGAATATATCATGGAAATGTATACTTATATCGAAGCATTAGCCTCAAGCCAATCAGCACCAGGGGGCGGGTCAGCAGCAGCATACGCCGGCACAATGGGCGCTGCCTTAGGTAACATGGTCCTAAATATTACTATTGAAAAGCAAAAAGGGGCGGACCTTGATTTGCTGACGGGTCTAGTCAATCAAATGACTAGCCATCAAGAAGCACTGTTCGCTTTGGTGCAAGGGGATGAAGACGCATCAAACCAACTATTCGGTGCATTCAAATTGCCAAAAGCTACTGACCAAGAAAAGGCTGACCGCCTACAAGCGATTCAAGCGGGCTTAAAAATTGCCACAGAAGTGCCATTGGAAATCATGGACCACGCAACACAAGCCTTAGAAATCATGACTCAAGTCGCAAGCCTAGGACGCAAGTCAGTCATGGCCGATGTTACCGTTGGGACAACTATGCTGAAAACGGCTATCCAAGCAGCCAACGAAAATGTTGAAGAAAACGTCTTATTATTAAAGGATGAAAACCTACAAGCAACATTAGGTGCCAAAGGAAAAGACTTGATTCAAAGAAGTGAAGCCGCAATTCAAACAATCACAGAAACGGTGGCTAGCCGTTAAAGGTTCTATAATTTACAAACCCCTCTTTCGCAGGAAATACAAATCCAACAACGGAAAGAGGTGAACATTACAAGCAAAAACAATTACAAATTATTAGGATTCGTACATCAATACGGTAGGGTTGAGACAAGTACAAGTAACTTATACAAAAAAATGGTCTCTAGCCGTCAATAAATCTAACAAATAGATCCATATAAAGAGGGTATGGGTCTTTTTTATTTGGGAAAATGGAGATTACCTTACAAGAAAAGGCTAAAAATTATGCAAAATTTAACAAAGACTTGAAGAAATTTAATGGAATCTTTATAATCTAAACAATAGCGAAAAGCTAGGCAAGAATTACAATAAGAAAAGAGATGAAATAAGTGGAAGAAAAACAACAAGAATCACGGTTACTCCGTATTCTTAATGCAATTGAACGTGTAGGGAACAAAATGCCTTCACCAATTATGATCTTCATTTACCTGAGTATCCTAGTCATTCTAGCATCATGGGTAATGAGTATGTTTGGTGTATCGGTTGTCAATCCGATAGATAATTCAGAGATTGCAGTAAATAACTTGCTAACTGGTGAATACTTTGCCCGCATGATATCAGAAGCAGGGACAAACTTTGCCGGATTCCCAGCCTTGTCAGCCGTGTTAGTTATTATGCTTGGTGTAGGTATGGCTGAGAAATCAGGTTACTTTGAAGCCGTTTTAACTAACGTAGTGGAGAAAGCGCCCAAGCAATACATCTTGCTGATCATCATTTTTGCAGGGGTAATTGCCAACATCGCTGGGGACGCTGGTCCAATCGTATTGCCACCGTTAGCAGCCTTAACCTTCTTGAAAATTGGTTTTAACCCAATGGCCGGTGCAGTTCTAGGTTATGTATCATCACTTGCAGCCTTTGCGGCCAACGTGATGTTGGGGATGTCTGATGCCTTATTATTCCCCTTTACAGAATCAGCAGCACAGACTATTTTGCCAGATATTGAACTAAACGTTGCGATGAACTACTATTTCATCTTCGCTTCAACATTTGTATTAGTACCAGTGATTTACTTCGTACTGACTAAAATTTCATTACCACAAATGGGTGAGTACCAACCTGAATTTGCCGGCGAGAAAATACCAGCATTTCACAATGGTGGGTCATTATCAGACCAAGAAATCAAAGCAGTCAAATATGCAAACTGGTCATTACTAGCGACAATCGTTATTATTGCAGTTTTAGCCTTGATGCCAAATTCATTCTTAGCAAATGCTGAAACAGGTTCGTTAATTTCTGGTTCACCATTTATGGATGGTATCACAGTCTTGATGACAATTATGTTCTTCGTACCAGGTTTCGTATATGGTAAGATGACCGGCCAAGTCAAAGATTCACACGACTTGTCTCGGATGTTATCTTCATCAATGGCTGATATGGGTAGCTTCATCGTCATCATCTTCTTCTCAAGTCAAATGATGGCATATTTCTCATGGTCTAACATGGGGACAGTCATTGCGATTTCAGGAGCAGCCTTACTAGAAAGCGCCAATGGTATCGCCTTAATCATCGGATTTATTTTATTATCAATGTTCGTTGATTTCTTTATTGGCTCAGCTTCGGCAAAATGGGCAATCCTGGCACCAATCTTTGTCCCAATGTTCATGCTATTAGGTTACCACCCATCATTCACCCAAATGCTTTACCGTATTGGTGATGGGATTATTAACCCGTTAACACCAATGCAAGCTTACATTCCGGTAGTTCTAGCAGTATTATACAAATACGACAAGCGTTCTGGTTTAGGAACTTTAATGTCTAACGTATTACCTTACTCAGTAGCCATCGGTATTGTGTGGATTATTATGGCAGTCATCTGGTACCTAATTGGCATACCAGTTGGACCAAATTCACCAGTTTTATTATGAACTACAACGCCATTAAAATGGCGTGTTTCTAGGAACACTCATGACTTGTTCCACTTATTTCAAAGCAAAACAGCGGTCTAAGCTATTTAACTAAGGCCTGTTCCAGGCCAATATTTAATATATTTTTAGCTGCGTTGATATCTCTATCGTGATGCATATTACACTTCATACAAGTCCAATGACGTATATTTAACGCTTTTTTACCGCTATCATACCCGCAATTGGAACATTTTTGGGACGTCTTGTACGGATTAATAGCCACAAATGTCTTATCGTACATTTCGCACTTTGCCTCTAGGATTGTTCTAAACATCCTCCAGGATTGGCCAGCGATTGAACGGGCTAATTGATGATTTTTCATCATATTAGTCGTCTTTAAATCCTCTAGAACGATAACGTCATAACTTTTAACCATATCGGTTGTGATTTTATGAATGTAATCCTTGCGGATGTTTTTGATACGTTGATGAATACGGGCCACTTGGCGTTTGGCTTGCTGGTAGTTTTTCGCATCCGCTAAAGCTACACCGTTCTTTTTGGCTTGTAAACGTCTACGGGCCATTCGCTTTTCCCAATAATGTAATTGCTTCTTATAAGACAAATGTAGTCGCTGACTTTGATATTTTTGACCATCAGACGTAATAGCTAAATCACTTACACCTAAATCGACACCGACTACATTTCCTGTTTTGGGCATTGCTTGATTATCGCTTGTGACCAAAAGGGAGATATAGTAGTCGCCACTAGGTGTATATTTTACGGTGACAGATTTTATGCGTTCATTCTCAATATGAAGCACACTTGACTTACATTTTATCCAACCTAATTTGGGTAATTTGATATACCGCTGATTATCATTAAAACGAATGTTGTTGCCACGTATAGTACTTAAATACGACTGTCTGGTGTTCTTCCTTGATTTGAATTTTGGGTATTTTGAATAACCTTTAAAAAAACGAACAAAAGTTTCGGATAAGCGTTTAACACTACATTGAACAGCTACGCTATCAACTTCACGCAACCAGGGATATTCCTTCTTCATTTGTGGAATAAGAGAGGATAACGCATTATAAGATAGCATTTGAAGGTCAGGATTGTTTTCATACCGCGCATTCAACATGGCCAACATTTCGTTCCAAATGAATCGGGTATGACCAAAGGTCATATGAATTAACTGACGCTGTTTTTCATTAGGATAGATTTTACACTCAATTCCTTGATACATGTTTTCACCCCCTTGCGTTTATAGATATATTATACCATACGTATGACACTTGTTTATAGCGATAACAATTACTATAATTTAGTTGAAGAAGTGTTTACATATGATTGCGAAAACAAGGACAAATGTCTATGATTTTAATTTCCATTTGGTTTGGGTAACAAAGTATCGTAAAGAAATATTTACAACCATTGAAAAACAAAACGCCATGCAAGATATATTGACACATATTTGTGATGAACATGATATTGTCATCCAATCGCTCCAAGTAATGCCTGACCGTATTCATATGTTGATTTCGTTCAACCCTAAACATGCCGCAAGTAGTATCGTCAAGACACTTAAAGGGAAATCTGCACGTCTATGGTTCAAAGCATATCCAGAAACAAAAGCAATGTTATGGGGTGGCCATTTATGGACACCTAGTTATTTCATGGCAACAGTAGGCAGTATGTCTAAAGAAACGGTCAAAAAGTATATAGAAAATCAATTAACGGAATACAATGACGGTCGCCCTAGAACTTGATTCATCCATGTAATGAATTACACGGTTTTCTCAAGGGGCGACTTTAAATAAAATGACTAGAAATGCATAAAAAAATATATATGAGAAAGTAGGCGAATCAATGACAAGCGTGATCTTTGGTGGTCATCCAGAAATGGAGACTTCAGCCTCCCATCAATTCCTATATGAAGCAAGACCAAGTACCGTTCCTTTTATCCAAATTGAACGACCATTCACTGAATCAAATGTGACAGCTTATCAAGAAGCTATCCTAACATCAGATAGATGGCTGCTTCAGTTTCCGTTATTCTGGTATCAAGCACCTGGTTTAGTATCGGATTTTATTCAAGAAGTCTTTAATAAGGAATTTTTAGATACCTATAGTAAAAATTTAAAAGGTAAAGAATTTGGTGTAATCATCTCGGTGGGTGTACCTTTAAGACAGTACCAAGCAGGTGGCCGGGAACAAGTAACCATTTCAGAATTACTTCGTCCTTTCCAATCCTTTGCACGTGCGATTGGCTTAGATTACTTGCCACCATTTGTCCTTGCCCAACATTCCTACCAACCAGAACATATCCAGCAAGACAACTTAGTCCGTTTTAGACAATACCTAGAACTACCAAACCAGGCAAAATTTGCTGAACGAAACGCTTGGCTGATCGCACAGTTAAAAGACATTGCAGGTGATTTTGACCAACCATTACAAGAGCAACTAAATCTTGTTGCTGAAGAATGGGCAGAAGAAATGGAGAATCTAGGCGACATTGAAGCGCAACTACCTAAAACAAGCTGGCGTTAAGGAGGGCACAACATATGACGGCATTAAACAAGGAGACTAGAACCGGAATGGAAAATGACTTGAAATGGACCGAGGCGATCATTGATCAAGCCATCGAAACGGCAACAGACTACGCAACAATCGCCATACTAAAAAAAGTGAAAGCTGAAATCGCTGAAACCGACAAACGTCTATTCCAAGCCCAAGGCAATTTAGACGGCCTAGCATGGAACCACGAAGAATGGTAATTGGATAGAAGAGAAAGCATATCAGTATCAATCGAATAGTAGAAAAAGACATCAAAACTGCTTGACTTATCCAATGACTTTGATAAAATTCAGTGAGAAGCGAAAGCTTCACACGCAAATAATCTTGTGCAAGGAATGCACTATGGCACCAAGTCAATTGGTGGAGTAGCAATAAATCTGGCAATTAGCGAACTAGTGGTGGGTGAAAACTAGTCAAGGATTGATAGTGAATTACACATAGCAGTACAAATTCCGCCGGCTAGTGCCCGATAACGCACAAAGAGAGGTTGTAAACTAAATGTTTATAACAATTTGGGTGGTAACACGGTAATTAATCGTCCCTGTCTAGGTTTTTCCAATTGGAAGAGCTTAGACAGGGGCTTTTTTATTTTTATAAAAGGAAAAAGGAGCGAAAAACATGAACATTATTGAAGAATTAGAATGGCGCGGTGCCATCAACCAACAAACTGATGAAGACGGCCTAAAAGCCTACATCAAAGACAACAAAATCAGCTTATACTGCGGTGTTGACCCAACTGGTGACTCACTACATATCGGTCACTTAATTCCATTTATGGTCCTTAAACGATTCCAATTAGCAGGACACCGTCCAGTTATCTTAATTGGGGGAGCGACAGGTTCAATCGGTGACCCTTCAGGTAAATCGGAAGAACGCAACCTACAATCTATGGAGCAGGTAGAAGAAAACGCTCGCAAATTAGCTAGCCAAATGGAAAACTTATTCCTGAAAGAAAAAGACGCCGACTTCCGTATGGTCAACAACTACGACTGGACTAAAAACCTGACTTTACTTGATTTCTTACGTAATATTGGGAAACGTTTCAACGTGAATACCATGATCAAAAAAGATATCGTGGCTTCACGATTAGAAACAGGCATCTCATTTACAGAATTCTCATACCAAATCCTTCAATCAATGGACTTCTTACACCTATTTGAAAACGAGGACGTTCGTCTTCAAATCGGTGGGGCCGACCAATGGGGCAACATCACATCAGGTTTAGAATTAATTCGTAAAGAAGCTGGAGCCGACGCAGAAGCCTTTGGATTAACTATTCCATTAATGTTGAAATCGGATGGCACTAAATTCGGTAAAACTGCCGGTGGTGCGATTTGGCTAGACCCAGAAAAAACGTCACCATACGAATTCTACCAATTCTGGTTAAACCAAAACGATGCAGACGTCGTGAAATACTTGAAATACTTTACCTTCTTAAATAAAGAAGAAATCGATGCCCTAGAAGAAAAAGTAGCTACTCAACCAGAAAAACGTGAAGCACAACGTCGGCTAGCAGAAGAAATGACTACTTTTGTTCACGGTCAAACAGGCTTACAAGATGCCCAAACCATCACAGAAGCCTTATTCTCAGGCAATATCCAAGACCTATCAGCCAAACAAATTGAACAAGGTTTCGGTAACATGCCAGGGTCAACAATGCCCAAAGAAGGCAACAATTTAGCCGTTTGGTTAGTAGACGCAGGCGTCGAAGGATCACGTCGTCAATCACGCGAAGACATCAACAACGGCGCCATCTACATCAATGGTCAACGCCTACAAGACGTCGACTACGAAATCTCAGCAGCAGATGCCATCGAAGGCAAATACATCGTCGTTCGTCGCGGTAAGAAAAAATACTTCTTAATTACCATCGAAGGCGCGTAAATATTAATATAGAAAAGATGAAAGACTTGGACCCCGGTTCAGGTCTTTTTTTGACGCATTTTGCCCCCAATCCGTATACGTGAAAACACCCAGAAAATGCTTGGTAAAACTTGTGTAAAGCCCATAGCAACAGGGGTATCAACCTGATATGATAACCCTGTTATAACCAATAAAGGAGTGATCAATATGTTTAGAAAAAGAAGTTTCTTATACTTGCTGGCCGCCTTATACACAGTGGCTGCACTCGCCTTTCCCGCACAAGCCATTCATGCCAAGGGAAAGGGCACAATAGCATCAATACCAGCTAGCGACCAAAATGCACACCTACCATTCAAGACCGCAACAACTAAACGGCAAGCCATCCTGACCACAGCCAATGATTTGATTGGCATTCCTTATGTTTGGGGTGGCAATGATTTATCTGGGTTTGATTGCTCCGGTTTTATAGAATATATTTTTAAGTCAAACGGCTTATATATGCCACGTACAACCAATCAACAGCAATATTTTGGACAACCTGTAGATTTGAACAATGTTCAACCTGGCGACCTATATTTTTTTGAAGAAGACAACCAAGTTTACCATGTCGCCTTAGCCCTTGAGGATGGCTATTATTTACACGCGCCAAGTCCGGGAAAGGCTGTTTCATACGGTCATGTTGGCCGCTTCGCCCCACAGTTTGCTAACCGGGTGATTAATGACCTGTAAGCAATTAGTCTAGTAAGTAGATAATTAGATAAGTAGATATACTAGTGTATCAGCTAAGGGCAGATTTGCCATTTTTCAAATTGAATCATTAGCACATTATCAATTATTCTTGACACGAGTGATCGTAAATGTCGTCGGACCCCATTAAAATACTGGTAAATTATGATATACTATTACGGAAAGAGAATAGACAAATATTAGGGGGCACTCATTCGTGGCTGAAAATAAGGAAACATTTTATATTACAACACCGATCTATTATCCAAGTGGTAAATTACATATCGGAAATACATATACAACAGTAGCATCTGATACACTTGCGCGTTACAAACGTGCGAACGATTTTGATGTGATGTTTTTAACTGGTGCCGACGAGCACGGACAAAAAATCCAACAAAAAGCTGAAGAACAAGGCATTTCACCGCAAGAATACGTTGATGGTATGGCGGCTGGTATGCAAGAACTTTGGAAGACAATGAAGATTTCAAACGATATTTTCATGCGTACTTCAAGCCAACAACATATTGAAGCCATTCAATACATCTTCGATCGCTTATTAGAACAAGGTGATATATACCTAGGTGAATATGAAGGTTGGTACTCAGTTTCTGATGAAGAGTTCTTCACTGAAACCCAATTAGAAGAAGTTTACAAAGATGAAAATGGTAAAGTAATCGGTGGTAAAGCGCCATCTGGTCACGACGTAGAATTAGTAAAAGAAGAATCTTACTTCTTCAAGATGAGTAAATACGCTGATCGTTTACTACAATACTACGAAGAGAACCCAACATTCATCCAACCTGAAACCCGTAAAAATGAAATGATCAACAACTTCATTAAACCAGGTCTAGAAGACTTGGCCGTTTCACGTACATCATTCAACTGGGGGGTGCCGGTTAAATCTAACCCTAAACACGTAGTTTACGTTTGGATTGACGCTTTAGCCAACTACATTACAGCTTTAGGCTATCCAAATGCGGATGCTGAAAACTTTGACAAATATTGGCCAGCAAATATTCATTTTGTAGGTAAAGAAATCGTTCGTTTCCATACGATTTATTGGCCAATTATGTTGATGGCATTAGACTTGCCATTACCAAAACAAATCTTTGGCCACGGTTGGTTATTGATGCAAGATGGTAAAATGTCTAAATCTAAAGGGAACGTTGTTTACCCAGAAATGCTAGTTGAACGTTACGGTCTAGATGCCTTACGTTACTACTTGATGCGCGAAGTGAAATTTGGTCATGACGGGATCTTTACCCCTGACAACTTCATCAACCGTATTAACTATGACTTAGCGAATGACTTAGGAAACTTATTGAATCGTACTGTTTCAATGGTGAACAAGTACTTAGGTGGTCAAGTAGGTGCTTACCCAGGTCAAATTACTGACTTTGATGCACCATTAGAAGACCTCATCACAACAGAAGTAGCGGCATACCGACAATCAATGGATGCCCTACAATTCAGTGTAGCCTTAGATCATGTTTGGGAAATCATCTCTCGTACTAATAAATACATTGATGAAACAGCACCTTGGATCTTAGCTAAAGATGAAGCAGAAGCAGGTAAATTGCAGTCAGTGATGTACCACTTGGTGGACTCATTACGTGTGATTGCCATCCTAATCCAACCAGTGATGGTGGAAACGCCAGCTAAGATCTTTGAACAATTAGGTTTAGATTTCGACGCTGACGCAGGCTTTGAAAATGCCAAAGTTGGTTTATACCCAGAAACAGCGAAAGTAGTTGAAAAAGGGCAACCAATCTTCCCACGTCTAGACCACGATGAAGAAGTAGCTTATATCCAAGCGCAAATGGCGGCCAATAAATCAGCTAGCGACGAGGAAGAAGACGAAAGCTTCAACCCTGAAGAAACGGAATTGGTATCCGTTAAAGATAGCCAAATCAAATATGATGTATTCGATAAGGTTGAAATCAAGGTTGCTGAAGTGATTGATGCTGACTTCGTTGAAGGGGCAGACAAATTATTGAAATTCAGATTGGATGCAGGGGACAAGGGTCACCGTCAAATCCTATCTGGTATTCGTGAATTCTATCCAGATCCAAGTGTTTTAATCGGGAAAAAAGTTTGCATCATCGCCAACTTGAAACCGCGTAAGATGAAGGGTGAAGTTTCTCAAGGAATGATCCTTTCCGCAGAACACGAGGGTAAACTACAAGTAGTATTTGCACCTGAAGATGCTGCAAATGGTAGTGAAATAGCTTAATGATAACGCGAAGAAGGGGCTGGTTGTCACAGTCCCTTTTTCTAAGTTAAGAAAGGAAAAATATGTTATTTGATACGCACACACATTTAAATGTAGATGATTTTAATGACGACCGCGATGAAACCATCACTCGGGCTAGACATGCTAGGGTAAAAGGCTTTGCCTTAGTAGGTTTTAACTACAATACCATTAACCGAGCCCAAGAAATGGTCGAGGAAAATGGGGACATGGTTGGCATTTACGGCTGGCATCCAACTGAAGCGGTGGATTACAATGGCGAAGCTGAAAAATACCTATTATCTACTTTAGAAGATGACCGGGTAGTGGCGGTTGGGGAAACGGGCTTGGATTATTACTGGGATACTAGTCCCCGTGACGTACAAGAAAAAGCTTTCCGACGTCAACTAGCGATTGCCCGCGAATTACATTTGCCTATTGTCATCCATAACCGGGAGGCGACGGCTGATTGCTACCGCATTTTAAAAGAAGAAAAAGTGGGCGATTTCGGTGGCATTATGCATTCCTTTGGTGAAACACCTGAATGGGCCGAGAAATTCCTAGATTTAGGCATGCACGTCTCTTTTTCCGGTGTATCGACCTTCAAAAAGACGGTAGAGGTGCGGGAAGCTGCGAAATTGGTGCCTGATGATAAGATTTTGATTGAGACAGATTCGCCGTATTTAGCGCCGGTACCAAAACGGGGCAAACGTAATGAATCAGCCTTTGTAGCCTACGTGGCAGAGACCTTGGCAACGACACGCGAAAGTTCAATTGCAGATTTTGAAGCGCAAACCTTCCAAAATGCTTTGGATTTATTCGCACTGGATTTTGATGGCCAACAATTGGTCAAAAGAAAGTAGATGCGTGATATGACAGCTGAAGACAAACAGGGAGAGATGGCGAAAGCTGAAAATCCATCTGCAAAACAAAAGAAACAAATTAAACAAGTGATTGTAGTTGAGGGCAAGTCAGATACCCAACGGTTAAACCGGCTCTACCAAGTCACAACGATTGAAACTAACGGGTCAGCGATTGATGAACGGACCTTACTTGAAATCAAGAAAGCTCATGAACTCCATGGGGTGATTGTCTTTACAGATCCAGATATCTCAGGCACTAAGATTCGTCAAGCGGTTGTGGACGCTGTACCTGGTGTTCAACATGCCTTTATTGAACGAGATGAAGCGAAACCAAGTCATAAGGGGAGTTTAGGGGTTGAGCATGCCTCTGATTCAGCGATTGAAAAAGCGCTGGTCAATGTTTACCAGTTGGCTGATCCAGCAGGAAACGCGGTTGAACCTATCGCACAAAAAGACTTGATTGCCTTAAGGTTGATTGGGACGCCGGATGCCAAAGACAGAAGAGCATACTTATCAAGCCAGCTACACTTGGGTTATGTCAACGGCAAACAGCTTGCGAAACGGTTAGCCCTTTTCCAGATATCATTAGACCAAGTGGCAGCAGTGCTTGAAAATTACCAAAAGAAATAGGTGAAAATTATGAATGAACCATTTAAATATATCGCAACGCCTTCAAGAACGGGTGCCATCCTAAAGAAATTCAATTTAGATGCGAAAAAGTCCTTGGGGCAAAACTTCCTGACTGAACCGCAAATCCTACAACATATGGTGGACGTAGCAGGGGTGGACAAGGATACCAACGCCATTGAAATCGGACCGGGGATTGGGGCTTTAACGGAGTTTTTAGCCATCAATGCCAAGGAAGTATTGGCTTTTGAAATTGACCAACGCTTGTTGCCAGTTTTAGCCGATACCCTAAGTGATTACGACAACGTAACAATCAAGCACCAAGATATCTTGGAAGCGGACTTGAATGCGACAATGGCGGCCTTCCCACCTGCTGAGCGGACGGTTGTAGTGGCTAACTTGCCTTATTATATTACAACGCCAATCATCTTCAACTTACTTGAAGCCAGCTTCCACTTCGACCAATTCATCTTGATGATGCAAAAAGAGGTAGCAGAGCGATTGACAGCAGCCCCAGGGACAAAGGCTTATGGGTCATTATCAGTAGCTATTCAATACTACTGTGACGCGGAAATCGCCTTTACTGTACCGCGGACTGTTTTTAACCCACAACCTAACGTAGATTCGGCTATCTTGGCCTTAAACAAGCTGGATAAACCAAGAATTACTGTTGAAAACGAAGCATTTTTCTTCCATTTAGTACGGTCAAGCTTCAAACAACGACGTAAGACCATTTGGAATAACTTACGGGCTGCCTTTGGAAAAGAAGAAGCCGTCGTTGAAAAAATGGTAAAAGCCCTTGAAATTGCAGGAGTTGACCAAAAACAACGGGCGGAAACGCTAACGATTGCAGATTTTGGACACTTGGCAGACGCACTATATAAAGAAGACTTAACCTTCCAAGATTAAGATTATCTGGCTAAAATTCTCACCTATTTCTACCATTATTATTGTTGACAATAAAAGACAAAAATGGTATTTAAATATCTTGCATTTTATGGTATACTTTATAGCAGAGAGGTGAGGGCATGCCAAATAATATTGCAACGATTAAAGCGGAACTTGAAGGAAAAATTGGTGAACGCGTCCATCTAACACAACAGATTGGTCGTAAACGCGTGATGAAACGCCAAGGGGTGCTAAGTGACACTTTCCCTGCTGTTTTCGTGGTTGAACTAGACCAAGAAGAAAACAAATTTGAACGCATCTGCTATAGCTATTCTGATGTGTTAACTGAATCAGTCGAAATCGAATTCGAATAAGCGATTGAAATGATATATATATTATATACGACATTGAAAACCGTCAGTATCTAGCTTCATCTGTGAAGTGCTTGATATTGTGGTTTTTTTCTTTTTAATGCGTAATATTTTTGGTAAACTTATTAGTAATTATACGGAAAAAATATTGGACGGGAGGTTTGCTTATGATCGAGGGAGAAGTAGCACCGGCAAAGATCAACCTTGCTCAAGATATATTATTTCGTCGCTCAGACAATTACCATGAAGTAGCCATGGTGATGGCGTCAATCGATTTGTCAGATTACTTAACTTTTGAGTTAATCCCAGAAGACAAGATTATCGTGGAGACAAGTCGCGCCTTTTTGCCAGAAGATAACCGCAACCATGCCTACCAAGCGGCCCAACTCATGAAAAAAGTGGGCAATATCAAGACGGGTGTTCATATCTCGATTGAAAAGCGGATTCCTGTCGCAGCAGGCTTGGGTGGTGGATCAACAGACGCAGCAGCAGTATTTCGTAAACTCAATACCCTATGGGATATCAACTTGCCCTTGAAAGAATTGCAGGCGTTGGCTAATCAGGTTGGGTCTGATGTGGCTTATTCGATTGCGGGCGGCACGGCTTTGGTAGAAGGTCGAGGGGAAAAAATCCGCCAAATTAAACCAGCTCCTAAATGTTGGATAATTCTTGCTAAACCAGCTATCTCGGTTTCAACACGGAAAATTTTCAACCAACTAGATGTTGAACGATTAAACTATGAACCCAATGCGCCAAAAGTACTGGCAGCCCTAGAGTCAGAGTCTTATGAAGACCTGATGGCAGCAATTGGGAATTCCTTGGAACCAGTCACTTTTAGCCAGCACCCTAAATTGGCCAAGTTGAAACAGCAAATGCTCGATTTTGGTGCAGACGGGGTCACGATGTCTGGGTCTGGGCCGACAATTATTGGCTTTACCCAGGTTTACAGCCGTGGCCAACGGATTTATAATGCCTTACGCGGCTTTTGCCAAGAAGTTTATATGGTACGTGTGATGCCTGAAATTAATGAAGCATTCAAAGATAAATAAATTTTAGGGGAAGGGTCGAGCTAAAACTCGACCTTTTTTACTTGCTAGCTTTTTGTAAGTATGATATATTAGCTTTTGTCAAATCGTATCGGTTACGATTTAATGAAGAAGTATTCATATATATATAGTAATTTTTATAAGGAGAATAGTGTGAATAAATTTAAACGATTTTTTTGGTTGCTAGCTTTATCAGCCATCGCCTTTTTGGCAGCATGTGGCAATGGGGCGTCGACAGCAAGTGATGATAGTAGCTTACAGATTGTAACAACTTTTTACCCTATGCAGGCCTTAACCAACGCTGTGGTTGGAGATAGTGCTGAGGTAACGGTTATGATGGAGAATGCGGATACCCATGAATATGAGCCGAGTGCGCAAGATATTGCGACTTTAAATGAAGCAGATGTCTTTGTTTATAACAGTGAAGACATGGAAACCTTCGTAGCAACTTTATTAGAATCGATTGATAACCCAGATTTAGTCATTATTGAAGCAGCTTCAGAAGTTGAATTGATCGATGGTGATGTGGAAACAGTCGGAGAAACGACTTCTGAAGAAGAGACTGAAGAACATTCTGAAGAAGAACATACAGATGAGGACACTGATGCTGAAACAGAGGAAGACCACGACCACGAGGGCCACAGTCACGAAACGGACCCACATACTTGGTTAGACCCTGTCAATGCGGTCACTGAAGCACAGACAATTGCCAATGCATTAACGGAAGCAGATCCTGATAACGCTGAAACATACCAAGAAAACGCGGGACAATTTGCTAGCGATATGATGGCTGTCCATGAAGAATATGCGCGTATTTTTGAAGCTGCAGAAACAGAAACCTTCTTAACGCAACATGCGGCCTTTGGTTATTTAGCCAATCGATATGGTTTACATCAAGTAGCAGTTACAGGGGTAACTGAGTCAGCTGAACCATCGCCTAAACGCATTGCGGACATCGTTTCTTATATGACAGAAAACAATATCTCAGTGATTTACGGTCAAGCTGGTGGTGCTACTGAAATTGCCAAAACAATTGCCTCAGAAGTGGGCGGTACAGTAGGTGAATTGCAGTCAATGGAGAGTGTTGATACTAGCCAATATCCAGCAGATGGCACCGGTTTTATTGCAATCATGAAAGATAATTTAGAGAGTTTAGCAGAAGGTGTCCAATGAGATATTTAAATATAGAAGAAGGAGGGATACAATGCACTACATAGAGGTGAAAAAATTAGGCTTTTCCTGGGACAACGAACCCGTATTAAACGACATTTCCTTTACCGTAGACCAGGGTGAATTTGTCATCCTCACCGGGGAAAATGGCGCAGCCAAATCAACTTTATTACGCAATATACTTGGCCTTTTATCACCTGATCAAGGGTCCGCTACAATTTCTAAAACCAATGCTTTTGGTCAAAAATTACAAATTGGCTATGTACCGCAAACTTTGAACAGCTTTAATGCTGGTTTTCCAAGTACAGTCTATGAATTTGTGGCTTCTGGTCGTTTCCAACAAGATCGTTGGTTTAAAAAACTAGATGACAACGATAAATCACATGTCGAAAGGGCCTTAAAATCAGTCGGTATGGAAGAACAACGCAATAAAAAAATAGGGGACCTTTCTGGTGGACAGAAACAACGAGTAGGTTTAGCACGCGTCTTTGCGACCAATCCAGATTTATTTATTTTAGATGAGCCGACAACAGGGATGGACAAGAATTCCCGCGCGGCCTTTTATGACCTTTTACGTCATAACACAGAAAAACATGGGAAAGCTATTTTGATGGTAACTCATGACGACAATATTATAGATGAATACTATGACAAACGTGTGCATTTAGTAAGAAAGGAGAATTCGCCGTGGAGATGTTTCAGTATGAGTTCATGGGACGGGCATTCATAGCCGCAACCACCATTTCATTTATTTCCCCAATCCTAGGTCTCCTATTAATCATGCGTAAGCAATCATTAATGGCGGATACCTTAGCCCACATCTCATTAGCCGGAGTGGCTTTCGGGTATTTATTAGGGGTCGAGCCAACTATTACAACCATTTTGTTCGTGGCGACAGCAGCCTTAATCTTAGAATACTTGCGGGTCGTTTACGCCAACTATTCAGATATATCGGTTGCCATGATGATGTCTGGTGGGATGGCCTTAGCCTTACTATTATTGAACCAAGTAGATTCAGCGGCCTCTATTAACGCCTACCTATTTGGTTCCATCGTGACCGTTTCGTCATTACAAGTCTATATCTTGATTGGACTAGCGGTATTTATTGTAGCTGGCTACTTAATTTTTAAACGGCCCTTATACCTCGTTTCATTTGACGAAAACACCGCCTATACGGCAGGTTTGCCAGTTCGAATGATCTCAGTCATTTTTTCAATTATTACTGGAATGGCCATTGCCTTAATCATGCCAATTGCAGGATCACTACTAGTATCAGCAATCATCGTTATGCCAGCAGCCATTGCGTTACGACTAGTGAAAAACTTTGATTCAGTCATTATCGTCGGTGTGATCATCGCCATGTTTGGGATGTTTGCTGGGCTGACAACGTCTTACTATTTAGACACACCACCAGGTGCAACAATTGTTGCCATCTTCGTTTTAATATTCATTATCGAAAGTGGTTTTCTTAAAATCACTAAAGGCTAATTACGAATGTTTAGTAAATGAGCTGGTTCTTTCGAGAATTAGCTCATTTTTTTGCTATTTACAAAAAATAAACGAACATTATCATAAATTTTCCTTTCAAATTGACTAGATTCAATATATAATAAATATCAATATAAAAGAATTTGAAAGGTTGGACTATATGAAAATCAAACGTAGCCCGCGACTAGTGGACATGACACAATATTTATTATCACACCCACACAAGTTGGTGTCGTTAACGTTTTTTGTGTCACGTTACGAATCAGCGAAATCATCCATTTCTGAAGATTTGACGATTTTAAAAGAACAATTTGAATTAAGTGGATTTGGAAGAATCGAAACTGTAGCTGGAGCTGCTGGTGGTGTCATCTATATTCCAACAATGTCAAAAGAAGACGCGATTGTTGAAGTGGAAAATCTGATTTACCAATTAGAAGCTTCAGATGACCGGATTCTACCAGGTGGATACTTCTACCTAACTGACTTATTAAGTGACCCAGATCAGTTACGCAAAATAGGTAAAATCATTGCAAGCTATTATGCAGAATCAAAAGCAACAGCCATCATGACTATTGCGACAAAAGGTGTGCCAATCGCACAAATGGTTGCACTATACCTGAACATACCATTCGTTATTGTGCGTCGTGACTCAAAGGTAACCGAAGGCTCAACGGTTTCTATTAACTACGCTACAAAAGGGACAACCCGAGTAGAAAAAATGGAACTAACAAAATCTTCACTACCACAAGGCTCACACGTATTAGTCATCGATGACTTCCTAAACGGTGGGGGAACCATCACAGGGATGAACTCAATGTTGAAAGAATTTAACTCAACGTGTGCTGGGATAGCCGTATTGTGTGAATCTGACACACCGGACCGTGAAATCGACTTTGAATACGAGTCACTGATTAAAGTGCAAAAAGACCCTTCATTCGCTAAAGGATTCGAATTAACACTTGGTACAATGTTTAAAGATTAATGGAAATTGCAAGAGACCTGTAAACCATTGTAAAAACATGGCTTAAAGGTCTTTTTTCGTGCCTATTTTTATAGGAACTAAAAATCCAAGTACCATTGCATTTTATGAAATGTATGTAATATTCTATGTTTTAGCTATTCAAAGTGATAGACTATTTTATTATGAGAACCAATATTTCAATAGGGAAAGGTAAGTGGAGATGAAAGAACGACAACAGAACTTTGAATTGCTTCGAATTATTGCGATGTTTATGATTGTAGTTTCGCATGTGATCACCCACTACATCATGAAGGTAGAGTTAGAAGTAACTGGCTTGAATAACTTCTTACTAACCTTACTTCGTGCCATCATATATGTATGTGTAAATGTCTATATTATTATCTCAAGCTATTTTTCAATTAATGCTAAACAACTAAAAATTAAAAAAATTATCCATGTAGCCATGCTACCAGGTTTTGTTTCAGCCATTTTAATCACCATACTAATGGTGTTTGGCGCTATCGATTTTAATATTTGGCGGATTTTAGGTAAGTTATTTGCCACATTTAGGGGAGAGTACTGGTTTATATCGAATTACTTTGCCTTGTACCTATTCATTCCTTTCTTAAATAAAATTGTTCATATGATTAGTAAGAAAGAGTATCAACATTTCTTATTCTTATCGACTTTGGTGGGGGTTGTATGGCCATTTTTTGTCAACAACCAGGAAATTATATCAATTAACTCAGGTTTTTCATTAATTTTCTTCGTGTATTTATATTTTGTAGGCGCCTATATCCGCCTACATGGCGCATTTATTAAAGACTTCACCCGTAATCAATATCTACTAGGGTATCTAACATTAGCCTTGATTACTGGCTTTTTGCAATATATCTTACCCGAAGTAGACTTTTTAAACTACAACGGGCCCTTTGAATTTATCATGTCCTACTGCATCTTTATGTATATTCGACAAATCAAAGTGAAGTCAGTAAGGATCAATACCATAGCAGCCTATACTTTGGGTGTTTACTTGGTTCATGAGCAATCTGAGGTACGTGAATTTATTTGGAATCTACCAATTATTCATCAGATTATACAGTGGTCACCAATTACATTTATACCGGCTATTATCTTTGTGGCAGTTATGGTATTCTCAGTATCATGGATTATCGGCTATACGCTAACTAACTTATATAATAAAGTTGAGCAGTTTGTGTTTTATGTATTAGAAACTAGAGTGGGCAATCCGACAATTGAATAAATAAAGAAAAATGTGCGTTGGCTATCAACCAACGCACATTTTTTTAGTTTTGTAATATTCTATTATAGATATCGATGTAGTCTTGATGAATATCATCCCATTGGAATTTTTTGGATTCTTTTAATGCATTTTTAGAAATTTCTGGATAGTACTTTTTGATGTAGTCGACAGCATCTTTAAAGGCAGCGATATCAAATCGATCTACCGAAACACCAACTCTTTTATTGGGGAAGAAACCATCAAACCCTTCGCCTTTTGTGTAAATTACTGGTAAAGCTTGGCTCATCGCTTCAACATAAACCAATCCAAAGGTTTCTGGAGAAGACAGTAGGGCAAAGATATCTGCCGTTCGGTAAAAAGCAATTAATTGATTTTTATCCATTGGCCCGTGGTAATTCACATATGGTTTTTCAATTAATTCGTCAAAAATACCCTGGTCCCAATTAGGGCCAATGATGTGTAACTCAGCTGGCGCTACATCCTGGTTATAGGTAGCGACATAGTCTGCTAAAGTAAGTAGGTTTTTAGCCTTTTGAACTTTTGCGGTCGCAACAATTTTTAATGGCTCGTTTAAAGTCCCTTGGCGATTTTCAAAGGCATGTTCATGCCAGAACTGATCGATACCGTTTGGCAAGACCAAAGTTTTTGCTAGTAATTCTTTTTTGAGCTTTTTGGGAATATATTTTTCAAAGGTATTCTCAAAATTATTTTGTGAGATAAAAACAATCTGACTAGCATGTTTCAAGATATTTAAGCCAATAGGTCTTAGCCAAATTGCTTTTCTAAAGAAATCAGCAACTTCATTACTTCTCACGGCTACTACATAGGGGGTACCATATTCTTTATGAATTTGGTAGGCCATATAGCCGTTGGTAAATAGGGAATGGGCGTGAATTAAGTCGTATTCGCCCGTTTTATAGCGGCTTTTTAAATCTTGATAGATTTTGTTTTGCTTATAGAAGTAGAAAAATCGCTCGATTTGGTTGAAGACACGGACAGTTTGAGCATATGACGCTTTAGAAGCAATCCGTTCTTCAGGAAATTGATTTGAGATAGGGACGTATACATCAATATCATGTCCGTCAGCTACTTGACGATCAAATAGTTGCTGAAACAAGGGTGAAGTTGAATAGTAAGAACAAGTATGTAAGATTTTCATGGGTAATACTCCTCAATTTATGCTATATCTAGTATACCAAAAGGTTATTTAATTTTTTTTTAAATATTGGTCAAGTATAGGTATGGTATAATTTATTTCAAAGCATTAACGACAAGTGTTACAATGGAATATGAAAAAAATTAAATATATCCATACACAGGAGGCAATTTGAATGAAGATAACGGTAGTGGGAGCGGGATATGTAGGATTGGCAAATGCCATCTTACTAGCACAAAACAATGAGGTAGTAGCATTAGAAGTGAACCCTATAATTGTAGACATGTTAAATAATAAACAAGCTCATATTGCTGATAAAGAAATTGAGCAATACTTAGCAACAAAACCTTTAAACTTACGAGCAACTTCTGATAAAGACGATGCTTATAAAGATGCTGATTTTGTTATTGTTGCAACACCAACTAATTACGATGAAACAACAAACTCATTTGATACATCAACAGTTGAAGGTGTAATTGACGATGTCTTATTGCAAGACACTAAAGCGCCAATTATTATTAAATCTACAATTCCAGTTGGGTTTACCCAAGAAATGCGTCAAGCTAAAGGTACAGACCGTATCCTATTCTCACCAGAGTTCTTACGTGAAGGACAAGCCTTATACGATAATTTAAATCCTTCTCGTATTATTGTTGGGGACCACACGGATGAAGCGAAACAATTTGCTAACTTATTAGCTGAAGGTGCTGAAAAAGAAGATATCGATATCTTGTTTATGGAACCAACTGAAGCTGAAGCCGTTAAATTATTTGCAAATACATATTTAGCCATGCGTGTATCATTCTTTAATGAATTAGATACTTATGCACAAATGAAAGGTTTGAATAGCCAATCTATCATTGATGGTATTTCATTAGACCCACGTATTGGTACACACTACAACAACCCATCATTTGGGTATGGTGGATACTGCTTACCAAAAGATACGAAACAATTGCGTGCAAACTTTGAAGGTGTACCAAATAATATTATTTCAGCTATTGTAGAAGCAAACAAAACACGCAAACATTTTGTCGCAGATACAGTTGCAGCTAAAAATCCTAAAACTGTTGGTATTTACAGATTAACAATGAAATCATCTTCGGATAACTTCCGTGAATCGGCAGTTCTAGATATCATGAATCAATTAGTAGCTAAGGGTATTGAAATCATTATTTTTGAACCAACTTGGACAGGTGATACTTACGGAGAATTTAAAGTAGTCAATGATCTTGAAACATTTAAAAATGATTCAGATGTTGTGATTACAAATCGCATGAATGAAGAGTTGAAAGATATTTCTGAAAAGGTTTATACTCGTGATGTATACAATGAAAATTAAGTGAAGTCAGAAAGATTGAACTTATTTATCTGTTTATTTATTTAAAATGAGTATGTTTTTAGGGGACTAATAACCCAATATTTATTAGACAAATACGAGGCTGTGATACGCTTGTCACAGCCTCATTATTTATTACTCTATAAATGAGAATGCTACAAGTTTATAGTATAATTGTACGGATTTAATAAATGTTATACATTTATGCAGATATGTTAGTGAGGAGTAGTAGAAGATGCAAGTGACTGAAGATAATAAACATTTACGTATACTGCATGTGATGGGGAGTTTTGGGGGAGGAATTTCTTCCTTTATATTGAATAAGGCAAAATTAATGCCTAAATATGGTATCACATTTGATATAGCGACTTATGATGAATGTAGTAAGGAATTTGAAACAGCTATTCAAGCTACTGGTGGTAAAATTTATCAACTAATAAATCCAAAAAAAGAAGGCTACAAATCATTTTCTAAGACATTCTGTAAACCTTTTGAAGAAAATAAATATGATTTAGTGCATTGTCATGTTGAAGGTTATCGTGCAATACCTTACTATAAAATAGCACGCAATTATGGTGTTAAACGTTTTTATATCCATGCACATCATGCCAATGATTATAAAGTTAAAAGTGTAAAAGATCAGTTGATGTTTAAAATGGAACAAACTATTAATACTAAACTTTCGACAGCTGCTGTTGGGTGTGGTCGTATTGCCATTAAATCAGTTTATGGACCAAAAACTAGCTTGAATAATGCAATGGTCATTCCAAATTCAATCGATGTTGAAGAGTATAATCATTCTGAAGAAAATTTTCAGCAGGTACGTGAAAAAGGAAGAAGTGACTTTGGCATTTCTGATGATACGATCCTCATCGGACATGTCGGTCGATTAGTACCTGTTAAAAACCACGAAAAAACATTAGAGATTGCCAAATATATCAAGGACAAGCAAATAAATGCGAAAATTCTAGTAACAGGAGCAGGACATCTTGAGTCGTCATTAAAGGAAATTGTAAAGGCACAAGGTCTAGAAAGCTTTATTACATTTACTGGTCGAATAAACCCTATTTCAGAATACTATCCTGCACTAGATGTTCTACTGTTGCCTTCGTTTTCTGAAGGTTTGCCAACAACGGTTGTTGAGGTGCAAGGTGCTGGTGTATCAACAGTAATGTCAAAAGCTATTACTTCAGAGGTAGATTTAGGCCTTGACTTAGTTGAACAAGTGAGTTTAGATACGCCTATTTCTGAATGGGTTGATACCTTGGTCAAAATGAGTCAACAACCAGTTCCCAATGTTCAAGCGAGAATTAATGCAATTAAAGAAAAGGGCTTTAGTAATGAGGCGTCAGCTAAACTATACGTCGATTATTTCACAGGAAAAATCAATGCTTTTCAAATTTAACTCAATTACCAAAAGAAATTATCAAAAAAGAATGTTGTGAGGAGGGGCCAATTGTTATTTTATTTAGTTATTTTAGTATCTAGTGTATTTTTAGGCTCAAATTTATTGGCCGTCTCTCTACCGGTTGGGCAAATATCTCTTTATCGAATTTTTTCACTACTTATTATCCCAATTATTATTTTTACTATTTTTAAAAACCGAAGAGCCTTTAAAATTAACACAAACTCAACTGCAACGTTCATGGTTGGCGTGTTTATATTTTGGTGGCTATGGGCTCTTTGCTCCATTTTATGGGCGATGAGTATTGGCGCATGGTTACAGACGATGGTATTGCTTACGTTAGGCGTGTCAAGTGTTATAGGCATTTTCCTCTGGACCAAAGATTATTTTCAGTGGCGTATCTTAATTAAAACGGTTTGGGTCATGTTAACATTCTTGAGCTTATGGGGATTGTTTGAGGTTTTAACTAATACCTATTTATTAGCTGATGTAGGAAAGTTAGACAAATATTCAACTTTTGCAACTCAACCGTGGACACGGATGCCGATTACATTTTTTGCCAATCAAAATGACTATGCAACAATGCTATTAGCTGCTTTTCCGGTCAATTTAATTCTATTGAATACAACTAGAAATAATCTGAAAAGATTATTAACTTTATTTTGTATGATATTAGCGACGTTATTAATCTATCAATCAGGTTCCAGAATGAGTTTATTGATGGCGATGGCCTTTTTTGTTATTTACTTTGCCCTCAAAATCCGCTGGAATGTAAAGAGAAATTGGATAAAAAAAATCATTGTCATTGTATTAGCGTTATTGGCTTTAGCAATTGCTTTCGTACCTCTGGTACAAGACACAATTATGAAATATATTTATATTTTACCTAGACCTTATCTTTCTGGTGATACTGCTAGAATAAATATGTTGCGGAACGGGTTAACCTATTTTGGTAGAACGTTTGGATTAGGTGTTGGTGCTGGTAACATAGAAGTATGGATGCAAACATTTGGTACTTTGCCAACTAGAAATGTGTTTAATATTCATAATTGGTGGTTTGAAATTTTAGTCGGATATGGTGTTTTTGTATTCATAGCCTATGTAGTAGGGTACGGGTTAATGATTTACCGTTTGTTCAATTTAAGAAAAGGAGTTACGAAGAATCAGCGAAATGTGATGAATGCTATCATTACATTTTTAATCATTTTTATAGGTGCTAGTATTACAAGTGCCAATAATATGTTAATTGAATGGCATTGGATATTCTTTGGCTTAATTATCGCGTACATTGGTATCATGGAGAAGCAAGTCAACAAAAAAAGAGGGTTAGATAAATGAGTTTGTTAACGATTATCGCTGAGCTATGGCGATTTATAAAGGATAATATTTTAAAAATTTTGATTGGTGCAGTCGTTGTAATGGTATTGACGATAGGCGCAAGAGTACTGTTAACCAATTATATTGAGAATTCGGCAATGGAAACAGCTACTACAGAAACTGGTGCCAATGCAGATGTTAAGCCAGAAGAAATTGAAGCTTCTTACAAGCATTTAATGGAGGTCTATGATCAAGAACCTGCTGAATTTTCTTTTGTTGGTATAAATGATGAAGGTTTGACTTTAGCGAACTCTTTTATTATTGATGAATTTTTAATTCGTCCAGATGTACTAGCTGAAATTGAACAGGCATCAGGAGTAGATATAGCACCGACGCTTGAAGCTGAAAGTAATGTTGGTTTGCAAAAATCTAAAGATTTCCGTGGTGGTATTGCTTCAGTTCGTAATAGTTCAACTGAAGAAATTACAATTCGTGTTCTAGTAGGACAAACACCAGAAGAAAATTTAGCCGTTGCTGAAGCCATATATGAATATATTCAAGAGGATAAAGTTCCTTTTCTAAGTAACTATGACTTAGTAATCCTTAGTGAACCAGATATTGGTGAAGATTTAATTTTGGAAGAGAATCCAATGGTACCAACGAGTAACGTGCTGGCTGAATTAGCGCCTCAAGGATCTAATTCACAACTTATTTTTTATGCTGTAATTGGTTTAATATTAGGATTCATTTTATCAACTGTTATTTTATTCATTACTCATTTCTTTAGTAATAAGATTGTTTATGCTTACGACTACAATTGGGACCTTGAAGATTACCAAACTATTGTGTCTGCAGATAACGTTAATATAGAGGCGTTAAATAATTGGTTGATTATACCTAAAGAAAAACGACGTATTGCATTAGCACAATATACAGATAGTACAATCATTCAAGATTTATCGACTAAATATCTACCTGTAGCGACTCAATTAAACGGAGCAGATGACACACCAGAGGAAATCATTATTTTTATCGAATCTGGTAAAACTGATAAAGAATGGTATCAAGCACAATTTGATTTAAGTAAATTATATGAATCTCGTGTAAAAATTATCCATTTTAAATAGGAGAGATAGTGATGGAATTCGAAAATAATTTAATTTCGATAATAACACCTGTTTATAATGCTGAACGCTTCATTAGCGAAACTATTGAGAGTGTGCAAAACCAACAGTATAAGCACTGGGAATTATTATTGGTAAATGATCAGTCAACAGATAATAGTCTTGCAATAATCGAAGACTACGCTAAACATGATGACCGAATAAAAGTAATTAACCTTCTTGAAAATTCTGGGGCTGCTGTTGCGAGGAATACTGGTATCAGTGCAGCAACTGGCCAATATATTGCCTTTATTGACTCGGATGATGTGTGGGAACCAGAAAAGTTATTACGCCAAATCAATTTTATGCAAAAAGGAGAAATTGCTTTTTCATATACAGATATTCGATTAATTGATGAGGATGGTAAGGTATTAAAGGAAAGAACCAATGTTCCTATTTCATTGAACTATAAAGGATTATTAAAAAATACTGCAATAGCTTGTTCAACGGTGATGATTGATCGTAATGTTGTTGGAAATTTCACTATGCCGTTAGTGAGAAAAGGGCAAGACACAGCAACCTGGTTAAAAATCATGCGAGAAAATGATATAACAGCTTATGGTATATTATTACCCTTGAACTCGTATCGTCAAGTTGAAGGGTCAATTTCAAGTGATCGTTTTGGCGCTTTAAAACGTACATGGAATACTTATTATAATCTTGAACAGTTACCCTTACCTAAAGCAAGTTATTACTTTGTAAACTATGTATTAAATGCAATTAAGCGTCGATTATAATTGTTATTTCTAGAACGGGAGGCCAATCATTGGAAACGACGTACTTATTTAGCCAAGAAGCACAAGCTAATTTTAAACACACTATAAAATTTGAAAATTACTATTTTCAAACAAATGAAAGTGAAGTGGCTATATCAAAAAAGAATCATCAAAAAGTGTTATTATTTGGGCAAGTTCTTCATATTCAAGATACAAAACTAACATTGGAGGACTTAGTCGAAAAGTTAAATGGATCAACTGATATTGATTCTCTTATAGAAGCATCTAAATACTTACTTGGAAGGTTTATTATTGTAGCGCAATTTGGCCATAAGTTGTTCGTTTTACCAGATGCGACTGGCAGTATTCCGGTAAATTATTATTTAGAGGGCAAAGAAGTTGCTGCATCAGCTAATTTGTCTCTACTGAGAGATGTATTCAATTTAGAGGTATCTGATCAGGCTATCGCGATTAAAAAGGGTGCCTTGGAACAACAACATCCTATGCCAAATGATTTAACAATGCTCCAAAACGTAAAAAATGTTTTGCCAAATCATTACTTAGACGTGACTGCTAAACAAACGAAACGATACTTTCCTATTCAAAAATTGCCCGAAACAAGTGTTGATGAGGTGATAAACCAAACTAGCCAAATTATAGGCCGTATTTTGGATGAAGTAATGGGAAAAGAAAAAATTGCGATTCCATTAACTTCAGGTTTTGATAGCCGTTTAATCTTATCTTTCTTTAAGGATTATACAGAACATATAGTGGCTTATACATTTGCACATGAAAATTTTGATGAAAATACTGCAGATATTGTAGTGCCCAAAGCGTTGAGTGAACGATTCAACTTCGAATATAAAGTTTTATCTAGAAAAAAATTGGATGAAGTGCAATTGAACCAAGCTGCAAGCGACTTAGCTGGTATGCAAAATGTTCGAATCCTTGAAAATGCTTATACATTAGCCTCTAGTGAGTTAAATGACCGTTCATTTGTACCAGGCGATATTATACCTTTAGCAAAGTCCAATTTTGGTCAAAATTTACCGGATAGTTTGGCATCAGTTTCATATTTAGTCACTAAAAGTCATAATTATTCAGATGAAAGTAGAGCATCCATTAAGTCTTGGAAAGATGATTTAAAAGCTTATCTACCTTCGAAGAATGTATCTATATATGATTTATTTTTTTGGGAAAACAGATGGGGGCGTTGGTTTACCAACAATGCTCAAAACTATGATTATTTTAGTAATCCCTTATATATTTTCAACAATCGTTATCTGATAGAATTGTGGTTAGGCGTTTCTCGCAGTGAGCGCTTTAAAAAGGCTATTCATAAAGGGTTAATTGAAAAGCAATGGCCAGAGTTATTAGAAATACCCGTTAATCCGGATGAATCTAGACTTTCAAGTATTACTGATAATCAATGGATATACTATTTCGGCTCTTATTTGAAGCATTATATTAAAGGTTGGCGTAGATAGTTTATCAAATTTGTGCTGTGATTTTATTGTCACAGCTCTTATATTATGGTTCCGTAGCTCAGGGGATAGAGCACTCGTTTCCTAAACGAGGTGTCGGAAGTTCAAATCTTCTCGGAATCGTTTATTGCTTAAACAAAATTTAGAATAAATTGTGAGGATGAAAATGAAAACATTAAAAAATATCCTAAACGTGGCAATGTCTAATATTGTAGGGTTTGGTACTAGCTTTATTGTAGGGTTCATTTTGCCCGGTATATTAACTGTCGCTCAATATGGTTCCTATCGTCAATACACCTTATACTTGAGTTTTACTTACTTATTCCATCTGGGATTTGCAGATGGTATCTATATTAAGTACGGTGGGGATAACATCAATGACTTAGATAAAGATATAGTCCGAAATGAGCATAACTTTGCGAATGCTTTCCAATTTATGATGTTCATAGGAATGTTTATTATATCTTTAATAACGAGAGATCCAGTGTTGATTCTATTCTCGGTCGTGACGTTCTTCTCAAATGTAACAACTTATCATTCAAATTTTCTACAAGCAATTGGTCAATTTAAGAACTTTACTATTGCATCAATGTTTAGATCAATTTCGTATATTGTATTACTATTAATTGGTATATTTATTTTCCAATCTGAAAATTATATTTTCTATATCGTTTTGAATGTAATCTCGTATGTATTAATGTATCTCTATTATGAAATGAATTTTGTTAAACAATTAGGATTTAATCCAAGCTTTACAGTTAAAGACAAATTTGAAATTTTTCGAGTTGGTTTCTTGATTTTACTAGCAAATATGTCGTTGACATTTGTCGGCAATATCGGGTCTTGGATTGCCAACTGGGGATTCTCAATTGAAGAATTTGCCCAGTATTCATTCCAAAATTCTGTATTAAACGTCATTATCCTAATAGTGAATGCGGTAGCTTTGGTTTTCTATAACTTAATTTCTAAAACTGATAATCCTAAAGTAGCTAATATCATTAAACGTTTAACGTTATTATTAGGTATCTTTGGTGGGTTAGGATTCTTTGTATTTAAATGGATTATCGAATTCTTCTTACCGAATTACGTACCATCAATTGAGCTATTATCGATTACTTTTGTTTCGATACCCTACATAATGATTTCAAAAATTGTCGTAGCAAACTTGTATAAGGCGAAAAGAGGCGAGAAAAAATATATCCGTGACTCAATATTATATGCGGGATTAGCCTTTGCTTTTGTATTCATCGTGTTCTTAATTACTCAAACACTTGCAGGAATTGCTTGGGCAACTACATTGTGTTATTTCTTATGGTATATGTATGCCTCTAGAAAGGAATTTGTTATGTTGAAAAGTGATGTCAGCGAGTGGTTATTAATCATTAGTCATATCGTTATATTTTATATCACAGCCAATTATCTGAACATATACGTAGGTTTTGTATTATATATGGTATATATATTAGCAATACTATTCTTAAAACGAGTAGAATTACAAGATATATTCCAACAGATTATGAAAATAGAAGACTAATGAATTAATTTTTATTAGATATAAGCTAAGTGACTAAAAAGTAGTCACTTTTTAAAAATTTAAAATTAATTTTGTTTTGGGGGAAAAGTATTTATGGGACGTTATAAAAAGAGATTTCTTTTTATTTTATTATGTATAATCATTTCATTGATTGGTCATGGTTTTTTTATAAAAAATAGTGTATTAAATGATCAAATGATGGCTACTGGTGGGGACCAGTTTAGTCAAATGATTATTTTCAAAGATTACCTATATAATCAATTTTCGAATGGAAACTTCTTTTATGATTTTCAATATATGGGTGGAGAAAATTTCTTTACGTCTTTAAGTTATTATTATTCGACTTCAATATCGTTTTACTTATCAAGTATAATTACTTTTCTACTTGAATCCGTAGGAATGATTTCTAATGTGGATCTTGTATATTGGGCAAATATGATACTGATCGTAAGTATTTTTAGAACAGCAATTATTATATTCATTACAACAAGATTGCTAACATATCTAGATGTGAGACCAAACATTGCTTTATTCTCATCATTATTTTATGCACTTTCACCAGTGTATTTTCATCAAACTAGTTTGTGGGAAATCTTTGGTGATGGGTTTATATGGGCACCTTTGTTAATTCTCGGAGTTGAAAAAATAATTCGTGAACAAAAAGGATTTATCTTTGCAATTGCTGTAGGATTAGCTGTATTTAATAATGGCTATTTAGCGTATATCGTCTTACTTATGACCTTGATTTATATTGGGATACGTTTTTTTGTACATTTAACAACGAACGAAAGTAGTTTGTGGCTCCAAATCAAAAATTATGCTATATATGGTATATTGGGTCTAATATTAGGTTCTCCTGGCTTCGTACCATTTGTTATTGGATTCTTGAAAACAAAGCGTACTTCCGGCAATTTTACAGCACCTCTACTTGCTTTTGATCCTGAGATTCACAATTTTGTTTTTACTGATGAATATCAAGTAATACCAGTTTTATTTGTATTGTTAGCTTCTTTTTACCCAATTTATAAAAATAATAATGTTAGATTTTTTGTGTTGATTACATTGGTAGGCATGGTAGCAAGATTTAGTCCACTGTTTGGAAGTATAATGAATGGCTTTTCATATCCAGAGGAGCGATGGATATTCCTAGTGCCATTGTTTATGTCTATTGCAATTGGTATGTCTCTAGAAACAATAAGACAGGGAATAACAAGGCAGCATGCGATTTATGGAGCTATAATTTCTTTACTAATAACGACTTTAATTTACATGAATTCAAGTAAAATGCCGTTGACGGACAAGCCTTCACTATTAGTAGAATATTGGCCATTTTTTGTTATTATAACGAGTTTGTTGTTAATACTAATATATTTATTTAAGAATAATAAAATATTTCTCCCTGTACTTTTGATACTTGGGGGAGTTAACGTTCTTTTACTTTATGATCAAAATCGACAACTTTATTATGATTATCACTTATATAAAATTGATGAAGCAAAAATAGTAAATACTTACCAAAATGACTCCATGTTGATTACTGAAATTATAAATAATTTAGAGAGTGAAGAACTAAATATAAGTAAAATTGATTTTACAGAATCACCAATTAATCTCGCTCTTACTAAAGATATTTCTAGCTATAATATTTATTCAAGCTTTTTGAATGGTTCTATCCAAAATTTTATTACGGAATTAAAAGTTTTAGATCATTCTGAGCATTTGAATCAGATCAATGGATTTGGTGGGAGACAATCTTTATATAGCCTATTAGGCATTGATACAGTTGTCTCACCAGCAGATCACCAAAGAATTCCATATGGTTTCGAACGAACGAATCAACAGAATAATTATGGTGAAACATATATTTATGAAAATACTTTAGGGCTACCTTTTATTCATCCTGTGAAATACTTGTACAGTAAAGATGAAGCAAACAACAAAAATTTAGATGAGCTAATGGTAGATGGTGCCGTTGTAGAAAGTGAATACGCTCAAAATGACGGAGATAACCGTTATCAAATCAATGATATTCAATATGACATTAGTATAGAAAACGGTGAATTTGAAAATAATAAGTTATTACCTCAAGAAGAGAGTGAAGATACAACAGTATCCTTATCTTTTGAAGATAGTGACTATGATCAAATAGCAATAGATTACTCATTAATACCTGTAGATGAGAATAGTACAATAAAATATAAAATCAATGGCGATAGCATTGAGTTATATGGCTTTGATAAAATATATTCAGAACGCCGACCAAATAAAATAGCATTAGTTGAAAATGGTAAAGATGCTGTATTTACATTCCCAACACATTCGGACTACAAATTTGAAATAAAAAGAGTGTATGGCATTGATTATGATGGGTTGGAACAATATAAAAATGAAATTGAAAATCAAGATTATAGTCTAGACATTAATAATGGGCAAGTGAAAGTAAGATTTAATAATTTAAATAGATATCCTTTTATGGTACTTCCAATATTCAATGAACCTGGATGGAGCTTATATATTAATGGCGAGAAATCGACAATTGTTGATACCAATTTTGGTATGATAGGTTTTGAAATACCAGAGGGAGAAGTTTTTATTGAATTAAGATTTGAACAACCATTTTTCAAATTAACAATCTTTATTAGCGCTCTTGCCTTGATTATCTTAGTTTATTTGCGCAGAAGATTTGATCGTACTACTATTTCATAAAAAGCTAAATATTTTGTGAAATAGTTTAATTTGCTTAAAAATAAATTTAATCCTTAGTATGTATGGTTAAAAAGTCTTTAGGCGTAATAATTATAGAAGGGATGAAAATATGTTATCAGTCATCGTACCGTGTTTTAATGAAGAAGAATCTATTCACCTTTTCTACAAAGAAATGGAAAAGGTAAAGCCATTGATGGATCAAGATATTGAATATATTTTTGTGAATGATGGTTCATCGGATAATTCTTTAAATGAAATGAGAAAGCTAGCCAAGGAGAATGATCAAGTACGTTATATCTCATTTTCGAGAAATTTCGGTAAAGAGGCAGGGATTTATGCAGGTTTAAAACAAGCAAAAGGGGACTTTGTTACCTTAATGGATGTTGACTTACAAGATCCACCTGAATTATTGCCAATAATGCTTGATAAATTATACCAAGATCCCACGCTTGATTGTGTTGGGACAAGAAGAGTAGACCGTGATGGGGAGCCGCCTATCCGTAGCTTCTTCGCTAAACAATTCTATGCACTCATGAATAAAATTAGTGATACTGAATTTGTAGATGGCGCACGTGATTATCGGTTGATGACCAGACAAATGGTGGATGCTATCCTTAAATTGACAGAATACAATCGTTTTTCAAAAGGCTTATTTTCGTGGGTAGGATTCAATACTATCTATCTAGAATTTGAAAATAGAGAAAGAGTCGCTGGTAATACTACTTGGTCTTTCTGGAGCTTGTTTAAATATTCAGTTGAAGGAATTATCAATTTTTCTGAAATACCTTTATCAATTGCTTCATATTCTGGCGCCTTGATGTTTGTCATTTCTATTATTGCAGGATTGATTATAATACTACGTGCTTTAATATTCGGAGATCCAACTGCGGGGTGGCCTTCTCTAGTAGTGATTATCTTGTTTATCGGTGGTATCCAATTACTCTGTCTCGGGATCATTGGTAAATATATCAGCAAAATTTTCTTAGAAACTAAAAATAGACCCATATTTATTATTAAAGAAACCGAAGCAGATTTAAAGAATGAATTGAATGAGGACTAATGATGGCATTTATAGATAAGGTGAAGAGACAGTTATTTAATCAAGAATTTGTTATCTATGTAGTTTTTGGCGTATTAACAACATTAGTCAATATTGTGTCATTCTTTCTGATGAGACAAGTATCAAGTCTTTTTGTTTCTAATACAGTGGCTTGGATTTTATCTATTATATTTGCTTATATTACCAATAAGATTTGGGTGTTTAAAGCAAAAAAATGGTCAGTACGTATTATTCTTAAAGAATTTTCCAGTTTTGTCACATTCCGCTTATTATCTTTTTTTATCGATATGTTGTTAATGTTTTTATTAACCTATCTAAGTATAGGAGAAGTTTGGGCAAAACTTGTCACACAAATTGTGGTCGTCTTGTTGAATTATATTTTTAGTAAAGTATTTATATTCAAATAAATTATGATGTTCATCACTAAAAAATCGCTACCAATGTACCTAGTTTCCTAGGTACTTGGTAGCGATTTTGTTGTTTATATTAATTATTAGCTTCTTCTATGCTTTCTACTTGGCTTTCCAAAGATTCGATACGGGTTTCCATTTCCTGAATTTGAAGATTGATTTCTTCTGACCTACCGATTGTTGGCGCCACATCTTCATTCGGGTTCATTACCATAATTAACCAAATTAAAAGAAAAATAATGGCAACAGCAAGGGTGATGTATAACCAGTTTAATTTTGGTGAACCTTTATCTAGGTATTCAAGGGTTTCGTCAACTTTTTTTCGGTCCATATTCTTTAAACGATTATACAGTTCATTCAAGTCGTTTTCGTTATTTTTTTGATTGTGCGACATGGTCAACCTCCTTTAATTTGTGTGTAAAAAGTAATTAATGACTAGATAATTAGAAAGCCCATTCTCCTTGACGGAAGATAGGGAATACATTACCATCTGCGTCGATACCATCGATATCCATTTCAGCTGATCCAATCATGAAGTCAACGTGGACATGGCTACGGTTGATACCAGCTGCTTGTAATTCTTCTTCTGACATTTCAGTTCCGCCTTTAACGGTAGTTGGGTAAGCAGCACCGATTGCCAAGTGGTTTGAAGCATTCTCATCAAATAGAGTATTGTAGAATGTTAGGTTACTTTGAGAAATTGGTGATTGATGTGGCACTAATGCAACTTCACCTAATCCTTGGGCACCATCATTGTTGAAGACTAAATCTTTCATGATTTGCTCACCTTTATCAGCTGTAACGTCTACAATTTTACCGTCTGCAAAGGTTACTTTGATGCCTTCAATCGTAGAACCCGCGTAAGATAGCGGTTTTGTTGAAGTCACATAGCCATCCATCACGTTTGTATCTGGTGCTGTGAAGACTTCTTCAGTTGGCATATTAGCGATAAATGGTGAACCTTCAGGGTTAAAGCTTTGAGCAGATACCCAAATGTGACCTTCAGGTAAACCTAATGTTAGATCTGTACCAGGTGCAGTGTAATGTAATTTTTTGAATTGATTGTCGTTTAATTTTTGTGCTTTTTCATCTAACAAGTCACGGTGCTTGTTCCAAGCTTCTACTGGATCAGCTTCGTATACACGACTAGCTTTGAAGATGGCATCCCATAATGCATCTGTCGCTGCTTGTTTATCATCAGCTAATTCAGGGAAAACGTGTTTCGCCCAGCCGTAGTCAGCCGCTGTTGCAACTGTCCATTTAACTTGATCGTTCATTGTCGCATTACGGACAACTTTTAATTTCTGACCGCGACTTGTTTGAACGGTATCAATTTTGCTTGGGTCAATACCATTCAATAAATCTGGGTCACCAGAAACGATAGAAAGGCGTGATACTTTTTGATTTAAAATTAAATCTTCTTGGCGGGCTACAGTATAGTCTGCAACTTCCGCTAAATCTTCTGTCGTTTGGTACTCGTAGTCTAAGCGAGTAGTGTAATCATCTTTCCAAGTAAAGTGTACACGGCGAGCACCATTTTCATAAGCGTGTTTTGCTAAGAAGTGGGCTAGAGGGGCTTGGTCGACAGCAATGTAAATCATTACATTGTCACCTTTTTGTACGTTAATGCCTTTTTCGATTAACAGGTTTGCATATTTGTCTAATAATTGGTCAAAATTTTTCATATCAATTAAATCCTCCTAATACTTATTGTTGTTTTTGATAGGTATTTACACATTGCTGAGCCAGTTGTTCAATTTCAGGAATATCTTCATCTTCTGGATATAATTCAATTTTCACAGCTTCACCAGCTTGGATAGCACCGGCTTGTTTGAATTGTAAGGTAAAATCGTCAACTGATTTACAGAACTCCTCATAATCATACTCACCAGACCCTAATGTTGCGAATATTTTTCCTGTTAGATCTACATCCGCCAATTCTTCATAAAGATCTACAATTTCATCTGGTAAATCCGCTGCAGCACCATAGGTATAGGTGACGACAACACAGATATCTTCTTCTAGAAAATCCGTCGCATATACAGATTGGCATTCTACCATCCGTGCATCTACGCCCAAATTAACTAGGGATTTGGTCATAATATTTGCTATTTCTTCATCGTTTCCAGTTAAAGAAGCAAAGGTAACTAGTGCCTTTGGCAATATGGTTCGCTCCTTTCAATTATAATTTTCATTCCAAACTAAATTATAGCAAAAAAAGCACTCTTTGACGATATAGAGTGCTTTCATTCAATATATAGACGATTGTCTAAGCCAAACGATAGCTATCAATGTTTTCAAATGCTACTTGAGTCTCTTTGGGTAGTTGAGTTTTTAAATAGTTAAAGATAATCTCAAATAATACACGAGCATCGTTAAAACGGTTTTCTCGAATCAACCGTACTAAGTCACCTAGGTACATCATGAATGGATACATATCCAAAATGAAATCAGTAGGTTCATCTGACCGGTATCTTTCTAAAATAGCCGTCATGACAGTTCGAGAGCATTCTAATGCTTCTTTGACTAAAAAGTCATGGTTACCGAGGTCCAATATTGTTTTCAATAATGCTTCACTAGTAGTCAAAAAATCGTCGAAGTTTTTTTCATCGTAAGCTTTTCTAACCGCGTTCACTTTTTCTTCTAAGAGGGCCTTGTAGTCTTCACCCTTTACTTTTTGTTTAATCATTTGGTCTAACATTCTGTAGCTAATGATTAGTTCATAGCGTAAACGATGGGCAACAAAATCAATTTTGGGTGGGTTCTCGGCTACAAAGAATCCACGATATGGAATCATGTCTACATAACCTTCATCCGCTAGCGTACTTAAAGCAGCACGAATCGGACTACGACTAATATCTAAGTCTTCAGAAATAAATGCTTCAACAATATGGAATCCTGTTTTCCAATTTTCGCTAAGTATTTGATCTTTTATGTGTAAGTAGGCAACTTGTTCTAGTTTCTGTGTTTTTCCCATGCCATTCACCTCGCTCAGGCCGTTGGTTGATACGTTTCATATTTGCCTGTTAAAAATATGCAAAAACGTTTTATTACTAACTTAATCATACCAGTTTAATAGGGTAAAAGCCAAATATTATCACTAAAAGTTATAAAAAATAAAACGGTTACATGATATAATGGATGATTGATTAATTTTATTCCGTTTGATTTTAGGGTATAATGAACGTGAATATAAAGGAAGGACGAGAGTGAATGATAACATTAAAATCTGCCCGTGAAATAGAAGGCATGAAAAAAGCAGGAGCTTTACTAGCTAGTATCCATGAACAATTGCGTCCAATGATGGTTCCTGGTGTAACCACAATGGAAATAGAAGCCTTTTTCGATAAGAAAATTACTGAAGCAGGTGCTATTCGGGAACAAGTAGGCTTTGAAGGTTATGAATATGTAACTTGTATTTCTATTAATGATGAAATCTGTCATGGCTTTCCATTTCCTGATCGCGCTTTAAAAGATGGGGACATTGTCAGTGTAGATACTGTCTTATCTTTAGATGGATACTTTGCCGATTCTTGCTGGACTTATGGTATCGGTCAAGTGGATGAAGAAGGTCAGCGTTTAATGGACGTTACTAAGAAAGCATTAGCAATAGGTATTGAACAGGCACGTGTAGGTAACCGTATTGGTGATATTGGTGCGGCTATTCAATCTTATGTCGAAGGGGAAGGTTTCTCTGTGGTACGTGAGTTTGTGGGTCATGGTATTCAACCAACTATGCATGAGGGTCCATCAGTACCACATTTTGGTGTGGCTGGAAAAGGGCAACGTTTACGTGCCGGCATGACGATAACCATTGAACCAATGGTAAATACTGGTAAATGGCAATCCAAAATGGACGGTAACGGTTGGACTGCCCGCACAATTGACGGCGGACGTTCAGCACAGTATGAGCACACCTTAGCCATCACTGAAGATGGGCCAATTATTTTAACGCAACAAAAAGATTAAGTACCATAACGGAACCATTAAGGGCAGTCTTGCAAACTTAATGGTTTTTTTGGCATATATAATTATTAAGATTATTTAAATTGAAATGAAGTTAAATTTCATTATGCTATAATGTAAATTGGTATAGATTGCTTAAGTTTCACAAGATAAACCAGATATTTTTAGCAAAGAAAACCCAGCAATTTTCCTAATAATTCTCCAGAGGAGCGCTTATGACAAAGCAAGATAATCAAAACAATCAAGCCCCTAGTCGCCGTAATAATAAAAAAGCGAATTCATTCAGTTTAAAGACCCTTACATCCTCAAAATGGATACCCAAAGAAAAGAAAACCTATTGGATTTTAGGTGCTGCAGCTGTGGTAGTCGTTATATGTGCGAGTGCATTTAAAGTATATGCTGATATTTCTGGATTCGGTTCTGATATTTATGAGGATGTGAATTCAGCGCAACTTCGTGATGCAGATGCCCAATTAAAAAATGGTCAACCAATTACTATTTTACTAACAGGTCTTGATAGCGGAGCGCTTTATTACGAGGATGTTGAGGAGACGCGGACGGATGTAATGATGGTCTTCACCATTAATCCAAAGACTAACGAATCAACTGTCGTATCTATTCCAAGAGATGCCTTAGGGGTCCAAAGTGATACGGATGAATTTGATAAATTAAACCATGCTTATATGAATTATAATGGGATTGAAGGGACAATCAACTCCCTACAACGCTATTTAGATATACCAATTGACTATTATGTGAATGTCAATATGCAAGGGTTTATGGACGTGATTGATGCCCTTGGGGGTGTGGATATTACACCCACCTTAACTTTTACTCAAAATGACGTTTCTTTTACAGAAGGCGAAACACGCACCTTATCTGGCATAGAAGCAATGCAATACGTACGGATGCGTAAATCGGATCCTGAAGGCGATATTGGCCGTGAAAAACGACAACAACAATTCATCGAAGCGGTAGTAGATAAGGTCATTTCACTTGGAACAATTACCAATTACAATGACATCTTAGATGCCGTAGGCGATGATATTAAAACAAATATTACAGTAGATAATATGTTTGTCTTACAAGCCAAATACCTGCCAGCTTTGGATAATTTAAATAAATTAGTCTTTGATGACTATGTTGACCTAAACCTTGATTTTGGTTATTACATGTTAATTCCTGAATTAGAGCGTTTAGAAAATATATCTATCATGCAAGACAACATCGATTATGAAGCGACTAATTCAGCCATCGTTTATCCTGTTGAGTATGGGGTTGCATCAACCTACTTCCCAGTGTCTGACTTAAATTGGGACGGCATCTTAACAGATGACGAGATGGCCGTTCAACCAGGTGTATATTCAAGGGAAGACTTGAATGAACTGGTCAAATACATCTTTGGTTATTCAATTAATGACTACTTAGAATCAACAGGGAACACGGACTTACTCGATGAAAATGAAGATCAAACGATTCCGACGACTTTAGATGAGGAATTGCTAGAACATATTACTGCTGGTTTTGACCCAAGTGGCACTGTGACTGAGGAAACTAGTAATGACTTGAATACTTACGGTGACCCAACTATTGAAGAAGACACGGGCACATATTACGATTCATCTACTTATTCAGAAACATCAGATTATACAGATACCTATAGCGACACTTATAGTAATGAAGCGGCGGCGACATCAGAATCAACGACAGTACCTGAAGAAAGCGTGCCAGAAACGGGTCAACAAGCACCTGCCACGTCAGAAGCGCCGGTTACATCTGAAGAACCTGTGACCGATATGCCTGTTGAAGAAAGTACCGTTACAGAATAAATCATACAATACTAAACAGCATAAAATTTGTAAAAGTTTTTATATCTATCTTTGAGGAGGAGGGATTATATGGCAAATAGAGAAAGTCGCCATCGTAGAAGTCAAGGGGAAGCGTATCATGAGGAGCGTCCTCGTAAGAAACGTCGTAGCTTATTAGGTTGTTTTGCTTGGGTATTGTTAGCCTTTTTAATTATTGGAGGCGGGATTCTTGCATACTCATACTACCGAATTGACCAAACAGGAGACGCGATTTACCAACCAGCGGACGCTGATGGTGCGGAACCGGTAGAAGAAGTCCGTGAAAAAGAAGTGACTATTTCGGATAAAGAACCAATTTCTATTTTACTTATGGGGATGGACTCAGGGGGGACGAGAACAACTGATGAACAAAATACTGACGTCATGATTCTTGTGACCATTAACCCGAATACACAAACTGCTAAAATGGTATCCATTCCACGTGATACTTATGTTTCAAGTATTGATTTCAAGATTAACGGTGCTTATGCCATGGCCGGGGGGGCATCTGGTTCAATCAATGCAGTTCAAAACCTATTGAATGTACCGGTTGACTACTATGCCTTAGTGAATATGACGGGTATGATGAACATCATCGATGCAATTGGTGGGGTATCCTTATACAATGATTTCAGTTTCTCTCAAGATGAATATACCTTCCCAGAAGGTCAAATTACCTTGGAAACAGGTGCTGAAGCTTTAGCTTATGTCCGTAACCGTTATGATGATCCAGATGGTGACTATGGACGTGCTGACCGTCAACGTCAAGTGCTATTAGCTATCTTAGATAAGTATTCTGATGTGTCTAATATTGGTAGTCTAGGTAGCTTGTTCGACACAGTACAAGCCAATGTGGTTACTGACTTAACTGTTTCAGATATGACCCAATTAGCCTGGAACTACCGAGTAGATTCTGAAAATGTGGAATCTACTACTTTAGTAGGTACTGGCGATATGTCGACAGGTATTTACTACAATATCTTATCTGAATCACAAATTTCAGAAACCTCTGCAGAACTTAGAGATCATTTAGAATTAGAATAGTTGAATATCTGTACAATGGGAGTCGTGTGTAGTGCGCGGCTTCTTTTTTTTGAAAAATTCTGCCTAGTTGGCATGAATAACGTATAATATAGGTAAGAATGATACATGAGGAGGAATGTTTAAATGATTGGTGTAATTGGTAGTATTTCGACAGATTTCGTTGTAACGACAAACCGTGTGCCAAAGCAGGGAGAAACTGTATACGGGCAAGCTTTTGAAACAACTTTTGGTGGAAAGGGGGCTAACCAAGCGGTAGCAGCTGCTAGACTAGGTGGTCGAGTTCAAATGTTCGGTTGCGTTGGTGGCGACCAATTTGGACAAGAAACTAAGGCGAATCTAGCAAGAAACGGTGTGGATGTGACAGCTATTAAAACCATTGAAGATACCACTACAGGTTCTGCCCATATCACGGTTTTTGAAGGGGACAATGCTATCGTTTATGTGCCTGGTGCCAACCAAGAAGTGACAGTTGATTATTTGAAATCAGTGGAAGCGGACTTGTTAGCTTGTACCTATTTCGTTATTCAAAATGAAATTCCCATGCCATCTATTCAATATTTGATTGACCTAGCAGACGCGCATGATATTAAAGTAACTTATGATCCAGCGCCTTTTATTGAGATTGACAAGGCCTATTTAGAAAAAGTGGACTATTTATTGCCAAATGAAACAGAAGCCAAAGAGATGTTTGGTGACCAAGATGTTGATGCTTTATTGGGCCAATATCCAGCGCAATTATTGATTACCATGGGTGGTGACGGGATCCGTTACCATGATGGGGAAGTAGCTGTCCATGTGCCAGCGATTAAAGGGGAGGTAGTGGATACAACAGGTGCTGGCGATACCTTCTCAGGTGCCTTCACTGTGGCCTTATCTAAAGGGAACAGTTTAGCTGACGCCATTCAATTTGCCTCAATTGCAGGTTCTTTATCAGTACAAAAATTTGGTGCTCAAGGTGGTATGCCAACGATTGATGCTTTAAAAGCGCATGAAAAATTTAATGATAGCTGGCAAGTATAAAGGTAGATTTTTTTGCAAGAGGGAGACTAGTGATAAGCTAGTTTCTTTTTTGTTTAAATAAAAATGTTATGAGATTAATAGTTCGTCTTTTAATATTAATTCTACGAGGTCAAAACCGCTTGTTTTGAATTTAGTAATGTTCGGATTGATTCTAAAGTTTAATGTTCGTTAATAAGTGAAAAAGACAGTCTAATTATGCCTTGATTCGGATAAAATTTTACAAATTGCTAAAAAATTGAATAAATAAAACTTGCAATTCAGAAAGTTAGTCTGTAGAATACGAATTGGTGTTTACGGACACCTTTTGTTGTTGAAGATATTGATAGAGAGAAAGGCGAGTTGAATTCGTGGAAACTTTTGATTATGAACAAGTCCAATTAATACCTGCTAAATGTGTGATTACAAGCCGTAGCCAGGCAGACACTTCAATTGAATTTGGAGGTCGTGAATTTAAAATACCAGTTGTGCCAGCAAACATGCAAACTGTATTAAATGAAGCGTTAGCTGAAGAATTGGCCCGCAAAGGTTACTTCTATATTATGCACCGTTTTGAACCAGAAAAACGTATGCCATTTATCAAGCATATGAATGCTGAAGGTTTATTTGCGTCAATTTCTGTTGGTGTAAAACCAGAAGAATATACTTTCATCGATGAAATCAAAGCAAGTGGTGAACGCGTAGACTACATTACAATTGATATCGCTCACGGTCATTCTGAGACTGTTATCGATATGATTAAATACATTAAAGAACAAATTCCAGAGACATTTGTGATTGCTGGTAACGTGGCAACACCTGAAGCAGTGCGTGATTTAGAAAACGCCGGTGCTGACGCGACTAAAGTAGGGGTTGGACCTGGTCGTGTATGTATCACTAAAATCAAAACTGGTTTTGGTACTGCTGGTTGGCAATTACAAGCGATTAAATTATGTGCTAAAGCAGCACGTAAACCAATTATTGCTGATGGTGGTATTCGTACAAATGGGGATATCGCAAAATCTGTAAGATTCGGTGCATCTATGGTAATGATTGGTTCACTACTAGCTGCCCACGTTGAATCACCAGGTGAAACTGTAGAGGAAGATGGTGTAACTTACAAAGAATATTTTGGTTCAGCATCTCAATTCCAAAAAGGGATCTACAAAAACGTTGAAGGTAAAAAAATGTTGATTGAAAGCCGTGGTAGCTTATGGCATACCATGCGCGAAATGGAAGAAGATTTACAATCGAGTATTTCATATGCTGGTGGTCGTGACCTAGGAGCTTTACGTACGGTGGATTACATGATCGTACCAACTATTTACAACGGTGACTAATTTTAAGCCCGATACTATAACCATCGTTAATCATAAAATTTTACAGGGGCTGTGGCTAAAAGCTACAGTCCTTTTCTTGACGAAAAATTCGGATAAATTGGCTTGTCAGCCATGAAAGTGCTGGTCCTTTTGCCCAGAAAAAATGGAAATATGGTATGATAAAAGGCAGATATTTAGTGAGAGGGAGGTGTTGTTGGTGGTTGGTAGAAATCAAAATGGTCCTAAGGATAAGCGGTTATTTGCCATGCTGGTTCTGGCGGGATTAATCCTATTTCTATGGGTTGGTAACCGGATGGCGGAAGAGCGGTTAGCTGAGCCAGTTGAGGTGGCCAAAGAGGTATCCCGGACGTCGTCGATTTACCAGGAGATATTGGAGGACCATCAATTAGCGTCTGAGTCGTCGCGGGTGCGTCAGGCTGATGAAGGGAATAAGAACGATCAAGCATCTTCTTCTATAGAAGATAGTAGTGGGAATGGGGCAAGTTCTTCATCTGAATCAGAATCAAGTGGTGACTCGGCGTCTGAAAGCCAACAAGGGGCACCTTCGCTGGAAGAGGCTGAGGATTTAGGTCAGCTCTACCACCAAAACCCACCTAGTGTGCCGGGCGGGCAGGCTTATGTTGAAGTAAATGACAATGTGCCGATTTTTTCGGATGCGGATTTGACGGATGTTGAAGAAGCCTGGGAGCGGTATAGCCCTTTGGATGATTTGGGTCGGGTGTCTGAAGCCAATGCCTTGTTAGGGGCGGATTTGATGCCGGCTGAATCGGAACAACGAGAAGCTTTGACCGCAATTACCCCAACTGGTTGGCAACAAAACCGGTATGATATTGTATCGGCTGGCTGGTTGTATAACCGAAGTCATTTGATTGGTTTTCAGTTGACTGGTCAGCAGGATAATTTGCTGAACTTGATGACTGGGACTAGGTATTTCAATGTGGAAGGTATGCTTCCTTTTGAAAACTATGTGGCTGCCTACGTGGAAGATAGTGAAAATCATGTCCGCTATCGGATTACCCCTTTATTCATGGGGGATGAACTCCTGGCGCGCGGGATTTTCATGGAGGCCTATTCCATTGAGGATGATGGAGAATTGCAGTTTCATGTCTATATCCCAAATGTTCAACCAGGGATTGAGATTGATTATAGCGATGGGTCCAATCAATTAGCAGTATAAAATAAAGAGTCTGACTTGATTAAGATTCATTGCGATCAAGTCAGACTCTTTATTTATTTATACGCTTTTACTTGCCAATCTAGAAATTGTTTTGCGACTTGTTGTCCAAAGGCAAAAGACATTTTTGCATTGTTGTTTCCGTATTGTGTAGTCATAATCCAACGCCCTGATAAGAAGAGGTTGTCGAGCGTTCCATACCGTTGAGAAATGACTTGTCCTTGAGGCCAGGTTATAAGCACACCACCGTCTAAGGCAGGGGTAAATAAGTCACGATCAACCATGTTTTTTATGAATATATCTTGCTGTGTTGCCGGCAGTAATTGACTTTCAAATCCAGCTGCATTCACTAGAATATCCACATGCTTGCTTGAACCGTTCTCAAAAATCAGTTCAAACCCACCGTCACTATGCGGTTTGATATCCGCCAGTTTACTTTGGAAGGTCACTTTTCCCTCATCATACCACCGCATAATATCCTCTAGGGCTTCATGTATCATTTGGCTTCTGAAATGTTCAAAAATAGGCATATATTCTTGCTTGTATCTATTGCGGTCCAGTACCGACATGCCCATGTATATATAAGGTAAATAAGGGGTGACAATACCTGCATAAATTTGGAATATATGTAAATCGCGATCGTAGTGGGCTAATTCTTGACGAATCTGCGTGATAGAGCCACTACTATATCGGTCAATTACGCGTTTAACATCTACATGATTAACTGCCATATCTCCCATAAAAGTTTCCAATATATTATCTAGTGGAATATAACCATTATGGGCTGACTGCTGATTTTTAATCCAATCCATATTAAAAGTAGCCTGAATATAACCATCATATGGCCCTTGTTTAACAGAGGAGAATGGTGTAGATCGTGTAAAGAAGGTAATTGAACGAGCGAGTTGCCCAGCATAGTGATATTGCAAGTAACGCATAACATCTAGACCAGTTAAGCCGGACCCAATGATGCCAATCTTTTTATTTGGATGAATAGCGGCAAGTTTCTCATTTACGGGGTACGGATCATGGATATATCCACTGTGCCCCATTAAGTGATAGCGATCTGCATAAGGTGGATGCCCAATATTTAAGAAAACGACGTTATAGATGGTGTTCTGCCAATGACCATCAGCTGTTTGTAATTGATAGTGGTAATTCTTTTCCTGGCTGCCTGTAATATGACTACCTGCTTGATCTACAACTTGGATGTCTTGAATACGTTGGTAATGGATATGAACGTGGTCATTGTCTAAATAATGTTTCATACGATCTTTTAGATAATCACCGTACATTGCACGGGGGATAAAGGCTCCTGGATTACAGTATTCTTTATGGTGGTATGACAACCAGTCTAATAAATCATTAGGATTATCTGCTTCGATAGACAAATCTTTCGCATATGAATTCATTACTAACTTATGGTCGTCCTCTTGATAGGGGAAACCACTGCCTAAGGACGTAGATTCATCATAAATATCAATTGTTAAGGACTGCTTTGGATGTTGGTTTTTAAAATCAATTAGGGCTTTTAGGGTGCCATTTCCAGCTACACCTAATCCTACAATCGCGATTTGCATAGTGTTCTCCTTAAATGTTGTTAAAAAATTTGTTGTAGGGACGAAAGGATATTGAAATATATTTGATTATTGCGTCTACTTTCCCCATCCTGTTAACGCTATAAATTATAGCATATTCCTATATTTTATAAGAAAATCCTACGAGATATTTGTAAATCAAAAGAGGATAGGGTTAAAATTCCCTAAATTTTATCTTAATGTAATGTTGTTTTATGTTAGGATATGGTATTTTTGTTGAATACGAAAAGGAGTTACACTTATGAAACCAAATTTGAAGAGACAATTGACAATGCGTGAACTCATTGTGGTGGCTTCGACCTTGTTTGGCTTATTTTTTGGTGCCGGTAATATCATCTTCCCTGTCTTGATGGGACAAATGGCCGGTGACCATGTTTGGCAAGCAAGTCTAGGCTTTATTATTACTGCAACTGGGCTACCTTTACTAGCAGTAGCTGCTATGGGGATGACACACTCAGAAGGTGTCTTTCATTTAGCAAGTAAGATTTCTAGAAAATATGCATACTTTTTTACGGTAGCACTGTATTTAACTATAGGCCCATTCTTCGCTAGTCCAAGGACGGCATCTGTATCTTTTGAAGTGGGTTTTGCGACAACAAGTTTTGCTGGGTCACCTGTCGCTTTATTGATTTATTCAGCCTTATTTTTCGGGGTAGCCTTAGCTTTATCTCTTCGACCGTCTAATATCATGGATTATATTGGTAAGTTCTTAAACCCCGTCTTCTTAGTTTTCCTAGCTGTCATTTTTGTTCGTGCATTTACTATGCCAGAAACGAGTGTGGCTGAAGTTGACGCGATTGGCAACTATACAAACCAAGCCTTTTTCCAAGGGTTCCTAGAAGGGTATAACACCATGGATGTCTTGGCGGCCTTGGCATTTGGGATTATCATTATCCGGTCAATCCGCAAATTAGGGATCAACGAACCTAAAGCCTTAGCTAATTCAACCGTTAAATCCGGTTTGTTAACTGCTATATTAATGGGCTTAATTTACTTCAGTTTAGCCATCTTAGGCACACAAAGTCGTGGCTTTATTGATGTTCAGGAAAATGGGGGCGTCGCGCTTTCATTGATCACCCAACACTACTTTGGTACAGCTGGTTCAATCTTGTTAGCCATTGTGATGGTATTTGCTTGTTTGAAAACAGCTATTGGATTAATCGTAGCCTGTGCAGAAACATTTGAAGAGCTATTCCCAAATAAATTATCATTAGCACAATGGACAATTTTATTTGCGGTCTTATCATTTGTCGTTTCAAACGTTGGTTTAACAACGATAATCGGCTTATCAACGCCGGTATTAATGTTCCTATATCCACTGGCAATCTCACTTGTGATTTTAGCCCTATGTGAACCCGTCTACACCAGTAAGCATGTCTACCGCTGGGTAACTGGCTTTACTATGGTTGCTGCCTTGTTTGACTTCATCAAAACATTACCAGAGGGTATTTTCAATCTAATTGGTGGAGACGCAATCGGTCATTTCGCCCAAGCAGTCTTACCATTCTACGCCTACGGATTCGGCTGGCTAGTCCCAGCACTTCTTGGGCTTGTTATAGGTATTATCCTTACTGAAAAAGATAAAATAGCGAGTTAAACGAATCGATAACACCTCTACTTCTTGATTTGAAGTGGGGTGTTTTTTGTTTGCAACATTCAACTATCGTTTAGAAACTTTATAGAGGCTATTTTTTATTGCATATATTAACTGTTACGTATGCCAACAAAAATATAGTAAATGTATATTTTCTTCTAGTGCCTTGATAACAGTGTCCTTTAAATGCCTATCATCTGTAATAAAAATACTACTGAACTTGAAGCGCGCTGCAATGACTAATGAAACTTTACGAACAATCTAGTTATGGGAACTAGGAAAAGGGGTAAGTGTTAAAACTTGCCCTTTTTTTTGACTCGCGGTCATGGTAAACTATGTCGACACCATTTTTAGTACAATGATGTATTTTTAAGGAGACTCATATATATGAAAACAGCAATTATCGTTGACTCAACAGCAACTTTACCAGAAGACCTTAGCAACTTGGAAAATGTATTCCAAACTAAAACTGAGCGTTATTTTTCCAGACGGGGAAGTCCGTGAAGATTCTAGTGATCCCCAAGTGATTTCCGACTACTACAATCAAATAGAAACAATGACAGTACTGCCTACAACATCACAACCGACAAACGGCCAAATCTATGACGTATATGAAGAAATCGTCAAAGCGGGCTACGATGAAGTGTATGGCGTGGTCATTTCAGGTCAATTAAGTGGGACTAAATCGTCATTAGAAGCTGTGTCACGTGAATTTACTGACCAAGTAACGACCCATATTATCGATGCTAAATCGACTTCAGGGGTATCGCAACACCTTGTTCGCGAATGCTTACGTTTACTAGAAGCAGGCTAGGAGGCGGAAAAAATCGTCCCAGCTTTAAAAAAGGTAGCAGATGAGACAGAAACTTATATTATGGTAGGATCATTGGATAACTAGTAAAAGGAGGCCGGTTATCAGCTGCCGGTGCCTTCTTTGGTAACCTATTAAAAATCACACCTTTAATTAAAATTGACCAAACGGGTGTGCTAGAAGTGATTGATAAAATCCGTACTGACCGTAAAATGAAAGAAAAATTCAAAGGAATTTACGAGACTGCCCACGCTAAATATGGTCACCGGTTACATGTATCTGTAGCCCACTCAAACGCTTCAGAACGCGCCTTAGAACTTGTTGCCAATATGTCAGATGATATGGATATGTCACAAGTAACTGTCTCTGCATTAACGCCGGTTGTAGGGACCCATGTAGGGAACGGTTCGATTGGAATCTTTTTAGTGGTAGATGCCGAATTGTAAAACGGGAGAAAAATGCGATTTATCGCATTTTTTTTGTTATAATATACTGTAAATCAACACAGGACACCAAGTGTTACAAGGAGGAAAATATTATGCGCTCAGCAATCATTGTAGATAGTACATCCAGTTTGCCTGACGAATTAAAAAACCATCCCGATGTGTACGAGGTAACTTTAAAGATTGCTTTTAAAGATGGCGAAGTGATGGATGATACCACTAACGAAATGAGTTTGAAACACTTTTACCACAAAATGGTGAGTGTAGCCGAATTGCCAACCTCATCTCAACCCGAACCAGCGGACTATTACCGAATTATGGATCAACTAGTAGCCAAGGGTTACGACGAGGTTTATGGGGTCTTTATGTCTAGCAAACTGAGTGGGACCTTCCAAACAGCCCGTATGGTCATGCAAGAATATCAAGATCGAATCAATGTCCACTTAATCGATACCAAGGCTGTATCTATTATCATTGCCCACGAAGTGAAAGAATTGATTCGTTTGATTGAATCAGGCTATAAGGCTGAACAAATTATTCCAGCTATGAACCAAATGATTCAAGATTCAGAAATTTATGTCTTTATTGAAGATTTAAACAACTTGGTCAAAGGTGGCCGGGCCAAGGCAGCCTCAGCCTTTATCGGGTCTGTATTAAAAATCTATCCTATCCTACGATTTGAAGATGACGGGACAGTAGATGTTTTTGAGAAGATCCGTACTGAAGGAAAAATTAAAAAATCTTGGTTGCGTATCTATGAAGAAGCGCGTGCGCAATTTGGTGACCGTCTGCATTTAGGCTTTGCCCACGGTGATGCCTATGATAAAGCCATTGAATTCAGAGACTTTTTCCTAGAAAACTATCCAAATGAAGACATCATTATCCGATATTTAACACCCGTTTTAGGGGTTCACGGCGGTAAGGGTGCATTGGGTATGGGGATACTAGTAGACGCTGACTTAGACTAAGTGGAGGCTATATGTTATCAACACTTATTTACTTGGAAAATGACTTGGATCAATACTTGATGCTCCACCGGACGAAAAAAGCCAACGACGTCAACCATGGGAAATGGATTGGTATCGGCGGCAAATTTGAACACGGTGAATCACCTATGGAATGCTTGGAAAGAGAAGTTAAAGAAGAAGCTGGCCAAAAATTAAAAGCAGCCGTTTTCCGGGGGATAGTCACTTTTATCTATGCTGACCAAGAACCTATGTATATTTTCTTATATACGGGTCAATTAGAAAATAACGAGGTCGGACAAACCAGAGAAGGGGACCTAGCTTGGGTAGACAAGGATAAGATTTTTGACTTAACCCTTTGGGAAGGCGACCGTATTTTCCTCAAAGAATTGATTGGGTCATCTACATTGATGGATATAAAATTGGTATATGATGAAAATGATATTTTAAAATTGGTTGAAAAGCGGTAGAGTATATAGTAGTGAAAAATGAATGATTATTGTGAAATTGTAAGGTGACTTCACCAATTTTTTACATATAAATTGTTTACATATAGTATATTGTAGAAATGAAAATTGCCCTAATTACAAAAAGATTCATATATCCTGAATCTTTTTTAGGTATGTAGTGATCACAATACTTCATTCACTAAATGAAAAGGAGGGAATGTAATGATAGATATCCATAATCATATATTACCAGGCGTGGATGATGGCGCTAAAGATATTGAAATGGCAATAGAGATGGCGAATGTCGCTGTTCAAGAAGGGATTACCCATATCTTAGCCACACCCCACCACCGTAATTCAGAGTTTGTTAATGAACGTAGCAAGATTGAAGAAGCTGTTGGGCAACTGCAAGTAGAACTTGACCGCAGAGGCATTGATTTAGTTGTATTCCCTGGTCAAGAAATCAGACTCCACGGTGAGTTGTTAGACCACATTGACCAAGGTGAAATTTTATTTACAGATTTAGATGGCCATTATGTTTTAATTGAATTTCCAAGTCATGAAGTACCGCATTATGCGGAACAAGTATTCTTTGATTTATTGTCACGAAATATCCGTCCGATCATCGTTCATCCGGAACGAAATCAAAAGATTATTGAAAAACCAGAAATATTAAATCGTTTTGTGGAGATGGGGTGCTATGCACAGTTAACAGCAGCTTCATATTTAGGGGAGTTTGGTTCAGGTGTTGAAGAAACGAGTCGTTTGTTGATTGAAGACAATCTTGTCCATATGCTCGCTTCAGATGCCCACCGTCCACATGGACCTAGGGGCTTTAATATGGAGGCGGCTTTCAATAAAATGCAGGCTGAGTATGGGACTCGTATTGTATTTGATTTTAAAGCCAATGCGAAAAGTTTGGTGAATGGGGATCCAATGATCACCAATTTTGTTTTAGACCAACCAAAACGTAAGAAGAAATTCTTTGGTTTGTTTTAGTTTGTTGGATTATAGTTTGAAATCAATTGATCAGGAAAAAGAAAAGCACAAGTTGGGAGCGTAACGCGCAAATGAATTTTTCTAAATACCAAAAATATTCGATACTAGCGATTGCTGATTTTGTATCGATATTAGTCGCTGGTTTTGTCGCATATCTATTACTTGAAATTTATGTTGGTTTAACCTTATCAGTGACGGTAGGTTTATCTATTATCTATTTCATTACTTATATACTAGCTAGTTTAGGAACCAAAAACTACAATTTAATTATTCGCTATATGAGTTTTAAAGGGGCTTCAGATTTACTGATTACCCATTTTATTGCGTCAATTTTAACCCTAGCGTCAGTAGCAATCATTTATAGAAGTTTTTCCATTCGTTTTGTTTTTTTATTAACTGTATTTGCTATAGGCCTAACCTTTTTATCACGAGCTACATGGCGATTAACAATGGACCGTAGAGAAAACATACCAAATGGTGAAAGTGTCTTTGAACCAACTTTACTTGTAGGTGCAGGTCGAGGTGGGAATACTTTCCTTAAACAATTTAAAAATGATGGAGCTTACCGATTCGTTGGCTTTGTAGATGATGATAAAGAGTTATTACATAAGAAATTGGATAACTTGAGCATCTTAGGTTGCATTAAAGATATTCCAAGTATTATCGAACAATACCATCTACAAAACATCATTATTACGGCACCAACCCTACCAAGTGAAAAGATTGAACAAATCTTAGACTGGGGTATTGAATACGACGTGGATGTGCGTCAAATGCCTTCAGTTGAAAAAACATTATTAGGTTACCAAATGGATACAACTTCTGGGCCACAAGAAATTTCAATTTCTGATTTGTTAGGTCGTGACGAAGTGGAATTAGACGATTCAGATGCCTTCCGTCAAATCTCTGGTAAAGACATCTTAGTTACAGGTGCTGGTGGTTCAATTGGTTCTGAAATATGTCGTCAGGTAGCTAAATTCGCACCAAAAACGATTTATCTTTTAGGTCACGGAGAAAACTCAATCTACTTGATCAACCAAGAGTTCGCTCAAAAAGACTTACCAAATACCCGGATTATTCCAATCATTGCGGACGTTCAAGATAAAGAACATATTGAACAAATCATGCAAACCTACAAACCAGATATCGTTTACCATGCAGCAGCCCATAAACATGTACCGCTAATGGAAGCTAACCCAACTGAAGCAGTGAAAAACAATGTCTTTGGAACATTGAATGTAGCAACCGCAGCGAAGAATGCCAATGTTGATGTCTTCGTTATGGTATCCACTGATAAAGCTAACAACCCACCTAACGTAATGGGAGCTTCAAAACGAATCGCTGAAATGCTAGTAACTGGTATGGATAAAGTTTCAAACCATACGAAATTTGCAGCAGTACGATTCGGTAATGTATTGGGTTCGCGTGGTTCAGTTATCCCTGCGTTCAAGAAACAAATTGAAGAGGGTGGCCCGGTAACTGTTACAGACTTTAGAATGCGTCGTTACTTTATGACGATTCCTGAAGCTAGTCGCTTAGTTATCCAAGCTGGCGCTAAAGCAGAAGGTGGGGAATTGTTTATCTTAGATATGGGTAAAGAAGTCCTAATTCTAGATCTTGCTAAGAAAATGATTAAACTATCAGGCTTTACTGAAAAAGAAATTCCAATTGTTGAAAGTGGTATTCGACCTGGTGAAAAACTTTATGAAGAACTGCTACTGACTGATGAAACAACTGGTCAAAAAGTTGATGATAAGATTTTTGTTGGAAAAATTACCAGTCAGCCAATTGAAGAAATTTATGAATTCGTTGAATCATTAGACTTAACAGCGGTTAACGATGATACCTTAAACAAAAAGTTAGTTGATTTTGTTCACCGTGATGCGAAAACATCTGAAAACGGATAATGAGAATCAAGTGAAAAATACCAGGAACCACAATATCTTATTGAAAACTTAAAAACTGGTATGGTAGACTGACATAGTTATGATATTATATTCAAATAGGAAGTAAATAATATGCATTATATTTGCTCGAGGAGGACGAGATGAACGACACCCAAGAGATCTCTTTAATTGAGATACTAAATATTCTTACTGCGAATATTTGGAAGATTATTTCAACCACTGTTATTGGGATTGTATTAGCAGCTTTAGTGACATTTTTCTTAATGACACCAAAATATACATCTACAACTGATATTGTTGTGAATAACGCTGCTACCGCTACTACCGAAAATACAATCACTCAATCAGGATTACAAGCGAACTTGACACTTTTAAACACTTACCAATCATTGGTAAGCCGTCCATTAGTGCTTGACCCCGCTATTGCAGATGTACCTGAAGCAGAAGGTATGACGGCCGCTGAATTAGCAGAAAACGTGACAGTTTCTATGGATTCAGATTCATTACTATTTACCATTTCTGTAGAAAATGAATCACCTTATGTTGCTGCTAACTTAGCCAACGCAATTGCTGTATCTTTCTCCGAAGTTGTACAACAAGTATTACAAGTAGAGAACGTTTCGATTGTAACCCCAGCTGAACCTGGTCAATCGCCAACTTCACCAAATGTCATTTTAAATATCATTATTGGTGCATTATTAGGATTAATCGTCGGTGTTGTATGGCAATTAGTCAATGCAATGTTAGATAATTCAGTTAAGAGCAGTGATATCGTTGAAGAGCTTGGTTGGACTTTATTAGGAACTATTCCACAAATGGATAAAAGTAAAGTTGAAAATACGCGCTTCAAAGGTAATGCAGTCAAAGATGGTTCTAGAAACCGTCGTCGTGTCTAGGAGGTTCAATTTTGTTTAAGAATAAAAGAAAACATTTTGACAAGATGAATGCAGAACAACGCCGAGGCGCTAGTTTAATTACTGTTACGCAACCAAATGACGTCATTTCTGAATCTTTCCGTCAAATTCGTACGAATATCCAATTCTCAATGGTTGACCATGATTTTAAATCAATCATGTTCACATCATCTGGTGTTTGGGAAGGTAAATCAACTGTTACAGCCAATACTGCTGCTGTAATGGCGCAACAAGGCTTGCGTGTCTTATTAGTAGACGCTGATTTACGTAAACCAACAGTAGCCAAAACATTCAATATCAACACAACTGTTGGTTTGACAAGTTTACTAACAGACCGTGATGCAAGCATCATGGATACTGTAAACTATGTTGCGGATGCAAATATTTACATTTTAGCAGCTGGTCCAATTCCGCCAAACCCATCTGAACTACTAGGTTCAAACCGCATGGCTGAATTAATCGGCGAATTAGAAGAAATGTTTGACTTAGTTATTTTTGATACACCACCGATCCTAGCTGTTACCGATGCACAAGTTGTTGCAACGCGTGTAGATGGCGTGATTGTGGTTGTTCGTTCAGGAATTGCTAACAAAAACGAAGTACGCAAAACAAAAGATTTATTGGACGTGGTGAATGCCAACGTGATCGGTGCCGTATATAACGGTGAAGATGCCAATAAATTAGGCTACGGTTATGGTTATGGCTACGGTTATGGCTATGGTCAAAGCGAAACAAGCAAATAATAGATTTCAAACTAAGGGATAGGCTTTCGGGGCTATCTCTTTTTTGTACTTGAGAATCGGTTTAGTCAAGACGGCTAGGGATTTCGATTGGTTTTTGGTATGGCTTTTGATAATGCTTTAGAATCTAGGTGTGTTATCCTAATTGAAGGAGTAAAATAACTTGTGAATTTCGGCAAAGGAGAATGTACGAATGGATTATAGACGATTTGGTGATGTGTTAGTTGTACGACTTGATAGAGGTGATGAGATTATTACTACCTTGGCAGAATTAGCTAAGCGTGAGAAAATATCTTTAGCAACTGTTCAAGGGATTGGCGCTTGTGACCAGGTGAAATACAGCCTATACAATGTGGCAGAGCGTTCATACAGTCCTAACGAATTAAGTGAAGAGTTAGAGCTAACTTCATTGAACGGCAATATGTCGATGATGGACGGCGAACAATATAACCACCTACATGCTACGTTTGGCCGTGCAGATGGGTCAGTAGTTGGTGGCCACTTAAACGAAGCCATTATTTCAGGTACTGGAGAAATTTTTGTTCATATGATTTCTGGGGAAGTGGAACGGTCGAAAGACCAAGCAGAAACCGGTTTGAACTTGTTCGATTTCAATAAATAAGATCTTTGTGCGTCTGATTGGAAAATGAAGATCATCTTACTAACAGAAAATTGCCTAACTAACAAATTGTAAGCTGATTTCTTGTGTTAATTCGGATTTGAAATTATAATAGCGCTATCTAAAAATATATTCAAAAATGAACGGAGAATAACGATGACAACAATGAAAGAGAAGTTTGGTTTTAAACCAAATGAAGGCTTGCAATTTGGCCTGTATTCTTTAGGTGACTATGCCCCAAATCCACATACCAACCAAGGGGTAGGGGAACAAAAAAGAGTTCAAGAATTAATCGAAACGGCTCAACACGCTGAACAAGCGGGCTTAGATATTTTTGCCCTTGGTGAATCTCATCAAGAACACTTTGTCTCTCAAGCCCATGCAGTCATTTTAGGGGCCATTGCCCAAGCGACGAATAAGATTAAATTATCCTCTTCATCAACTGTTGTATCGACATCTGACCCGGTTCGAATTTACGAAAACTTTGCGACTTTAGATTTAATTTCTGACGGGCGGGTTGAATTAGTAGGTGGTCGTGCCTCTCGAATTGGTTTATTTGAGCTGTTAGGTTATGAATTACGCGACTATCAAGAATTGTTCGAAGAAAAATTTGAGTTATTAAATTACATCAACCAGCAAGTTGAAAAGGGTGAAAAAATCTCTTGGGAAGGGCAATTCCGCCACCGTTTAAACCAAGCAGAAATTTTCCCTAAACCAAAAAATCACTTTATTCCAATTTGGCGGGGTGTAGGTGGGTCACCAGCTTCTGCAGTGAAAGCAGGGCGTGCGGGTATCCCGATGGTCCTAACGACTCTAGCTGGACCAGCGATGGCCTTTTATCCAGCTGTAGAGGCTTACCATGAAGAACTAGCGAATCTTGGTATAGACCCAACAACTTATCCGTTAACAACAGCTAGCCCTATGTATATTGCCCCTACAGGTCAAGAAGCATTGGCAGAGTTTTACCCACATGTGAAATCATCATTCTTACATTCAAATGGCTCTATTTTCCCTAAGCAGCAATTCGCGCAGTCAAGATCTGTTCAAGATACGATGATGGCGGGCAGTCCAGAAATGATTGTTGATAAATTGCTTTATCAATATGAAGTTTATGGTATGGACCGGTACATCGGCCAAATTGATATGGGTGGTGTTCCGATAGATAAAATCAAACGAACCATTGATTTACTAGGTGAAAAGGTCATTCCTGAAGTGAAGAAGTACACCAAAAAAACTAGTGTAGATCAACAATTGCAATAGAAAATAACAAGGAGCTGAATATCACCAATTCAGCTCTTTTTCTTTATTCAAAAAATACAGACCACTATTAAAACCGCTATCTTTTTGCCGTATCATTTTCATTGTAAGATCTTACAACAATATTTGCAAAGCAAATATTCAAATAAGGTTGACGAAAATGGGATTTGTGCGTCACCTAATGATGTACAAGGATACGATAAAGAATTGTACGTGGTTCGTTCTTACACTTATGAAGACAGGCAAGGAAATAAATAAGGATAAATCTACCAATAAATCTAAATCGATCAAAAAATACCTAAATAAATAAAAAAGGTGCACCCAACAATCTTGAAAGGATGCACCTGCTTTATTTTTTATTTCAGATAGTCATAATCAATAGGTCTTTGAATCATAGCTTTGAAATGGTCAAAATCTGCCGAATTCCCAAGCGCCCACATAGCCTTCATAACTAGGGCTTCGCTGGTGATATTCGCTGTTTCAATAATATGCTTTTCCCCTAAAATTGACTGACCAACTGCATAGACCTCATAATCAGAACCTTCCATTGGTACTTGAGTGGTTAAAATCACATATTTTCCTTGGTTAACGGCTGCCCGAATTTGCCCTGCATAATCAAGAGCTGTCAATTGCGGAATCCCACCAATCCCAAAACCTTCAATAACGATGACATCCACCAACTGACAATAGGCTTCAATGACTTGAGCTGGAAGGCCGGGCGTTAATTTAATCAAGCCCACGCGCGGATTCAGTTGGTTGTAGAATTTAACTGGCCCTAAATCACTAGATTGATTTAAGATAGGTAAAACCCTTTGTGACCGGACAACTGCCCGGTTGGCGAAATCGATGGTTTGGAAAGCTTGGTAAGACCGAGACCGGACTTTGCGCGACCGGGTGCCCAGTAAAACCTCCCCGTGGAATACAATCGATACGGCATAGGCCTGGTCAGAAATGGCATAGGTTACGGCGTCTAGGATATTTTTCACGCCATCATTACCAATTTTTGATAGGGGCACTTGTGACCCAGTAAAGACAATTGGTTTGGTGCTGTTTTGAACCAGGTAAGATAAAGCAGCCGCCCCGTAGGCCATGGTATCTGTCCCGTGCACGACAACAAAGCCGTCATAGGCCTCGTATTGGTCCTGGATAACTTGGGCCATCTGCAGCCAATTTTCCGGTTGCATATTGGTTGAATCGATAGACAATAGGTTGACTGCCTCATAAGTAAAATCTAACCCAGAAGATGCTAGGATTTCAGTCAGTTCTTGGTTGATAGTCCCGGCAACAAGCCCGTGGTCGGAATCCTGAGCCGAAATCGTCCCACCAGTCAGTATAAATAAAACGCGCTTGGTCATGAAATGCTCCTTATTAAAAATATTTACGCCCATTATACCACGAAAAAGCGTACCAGAAAGAATCTCCGGTACGCACGTTTCTGTTATCATATGATGATTACTGACGGATTTGCCCATCGCCATAAATCACATATTTATAAGTCGTTAAGGCTTCAATCCCCATTGGTCCGCGGGCATGCAATTTCTGAGTCGAAATCCCTATTTCGCCACCAAAACCAAATTTATCGCCATCTGTAAAGCGAGAAGAGGCGTTAACAACCACCGCAGCAGCATCAATATCATCCACGAATTGACGGGCTACCGAGTAGTCTTTGGTTACAATCACTTCTGTGTGGGCAGATGAATAAGTTTGGATATGTTCAACAGCTTCATCATAGCCAGAAGTTACCTTGACCGCAATTTCATAAGCCAAGAATTCCGTTGCATAATCTTCCTCATTGACAGGTAGGATATCGATTTTCCCTTGCAAGATTTCCCGCGTTCTTTGGTCTCCGTGCACTACAACCTTGTCTGCTTTAAAGGATTCAACGATTTGTGGCAAAAAGGCTTCCGCGACTTTTTCGTCGACTAATAGGTTTTCTAAAGCATTACATACTGAAACCCGCTGTAGCTTGCCATTTTTCAAAATGGCTAAAGCTTTATCTAAATCAGCCGCTTCATGCACGTACAGGTGGTCGTTTCCGATGCCTGTCTCAATTGTTGGCACAGTCGCATTTTTCACGACATTTTGAATCAAGGCTGCACCACCACGTGGAATTAAGACATCCAAGTATTGGTTCATTTGCATAAATTGAGTCGCTAAGGCCCGGTCAGGATTGTCGATCAAGTTGACCGCATCTGTTGTTACGCCAGCTTCAGATAAACCAGCTTTAATGGCCTCAATAATGGCCAAGTTGGATTGAATCGTTTCGCTACCCCCACGTAAAATGACCGCATTACCGGCTTTAAAGGTTAGGGCACTAGCGTCTGCTGTTACATTTGGACGTGATTCAAAAATAATCCCAATAACTCCAAGTGGTACACGTTTCTTCCCAATCTCAATGCCATCTTCAGTAAACCACATTTCATCCGTTTGCCCGATAATATCCGGTAAATTCGCCACCTTTTCAAAACCAGCGGCCATATCGTTAATCCGACTTTCTGTTAAAGTCATCCGTTCAATAAAGCTTTCGGGGCGTCGACCAGCCTTTCGTGTATTTTCAATATCAGCCTGGTTAGCCGCTAAAATAGCCGCTTGCTTGGCACGCAAGGACTTGGCCATTGCTAATAAAGCCGCATTTTTTTGTTGGCTTGGCAATTTACCTAATTCTCGTGAAGCCACCTTTGCAGCTTTACCAAGATTCACTAAACCTTGTGCATCAATCATGTCCGTACCTCCATTACATTAGAATAATGAGTATTTTCTCATTGTGTTCATTAATTATATCCATTTCTATTGAGAAAGGCTATTAGATTCGTTTAATTAGGCAAGAAAAGTGTCCCAACTGATTCGCCTTTAACTAAGTCTAAAATCTGCATAGGATCTTCTGATGACATAATTACCGTCATTTGTCCAGATTTTAAAGATTCATTAGCAGCTGTCAATTTCGTTTCCATTCCACCAGTTGAAAAAGCAGAAACATCGCCTTTAGCCATATCCAATAAGTCGTCAGTCACCTCATGCAAGACATCAAAGCGAACCGCATCAGGATTTCGCTTCGGATTGTCATTATAAAAGCCGTCTACATCTGTTAGGAAAATCAACAAGTCCGCATCCATTGTGGAAGCAACCAAGGCAGATAGGGTATCGTTATCACCAAAACGGGTTTGGTGGTCCATTTCATCAACTGCTACCGCATCGTTTTCATTGATAATGGGTAAGATTTTTTGTCCTAATAAGGCATTCATGGCATTTTTGTAGTTGTTGTAAGAATCCGGGAAGTCGATAATGTCCCGTGTTAACAAGATTTGCCCGATAAATTGGCTGTAGTAGTTAAATGACCGACTATATAAATTCATCAAAGCCACTTGTCCAACAGCGGCAGTTGCTTGCTGTGATGCCATATCGGTAGGTCGGCTAGTTAAGCCCATTTTGACAGAACCAACACCAATCGCACCCGAGGTTACAAGAATCACTTCCTTACCTTCTTGAATTAAGGTAGAAAGGGCCAAAGCTAGGCGGTCAATCCGGTTATAATTGATTTGATTTTGACTATTCAAAAGAGAATGTGTCCCAATTTTCACAACAATTCTCTCTGCGCTTAAAATTCCTTCACGATTCATCTCATTCATCCTCATCTAAAAATTTTGTATATTAAAATTAGTTTTACTCTTTTTTAATCGAATTGAAATCTCACTCTGTTATTATAGCATAGAGGACCTGTGATTTTTAGGCAGGTAAAAGAGAAATGGGAAAAATGAGGAGTGACTCAAGTGCCAAAAATGAATATCAGTATATTTAACAAGGCCTACATCGCCGTCGTCTTGGCCTTTATTTTAGTGCTTGCTACCTATGATATCAGCTACAGTAAGACCAACGCCGAAACAGAAACCACCACAAACCAGCCCACAGATACAAAAACCACCGAAGAAAGTGCCTCTGCAGCCTCTTCAGATGATGAGAAAAAGGCTGAAGCACGTAAAGCTGAGTTGGCAGAAACCATCACCACACCGGTTGCATCAAACGGCACAACCGATGAAGAAGCCAGTCAAATGGCCGAATATTCAGCCGACTATGCAGATGATATCCAAGCTTATTCTGTGAAGGATATTGCAACAAATGTAGCTGCTGCGCTGCAACTGGACGAAACTGCAGCCTTAGCCGAGTTGCTGACAGACCTACCTAAAGAAGTTGATGTAGATTCAGCACAATATCAATTAGTCAATAAACTTAACCCATTACTTACCGAACCAGTGATGGAATTCGCTTATGCAAGTTCAGGTAAACCCTATAACGCAGCGATTACAGATGCTTATACTGCTTTGATTGATGCAGCAGCAAGTGCCGGGTATACCTTGTCGACAATTTCTGCTCACCGGACCATTGCTTATCAAGCACAAAATGTGGAGAATGGTTTTCAAGATTACTTAGCTCAAGGCTATTCAGAATCAGAAGCGCGTGACCTAACAAATGATTATTTTGCACCAGCAGAAGCCAGTGAACATTCAACTGGACTAGCCTTTGATTGGTTAGGCACTGAATGGACAGGGATAGGTGGCAGTTTAGATGAGGCTTATGCAGACCAACCATCAGCTCAATGGCTCGCAGAAAATGCCCAAGATTATGGCTTTATTTTACGGTACCCACAAGGAAAAGAGCAGGTAACGGGGTATAGCTTTGAGCCATGGCACTACCGTTATGTTGGTGTAGAAGCTGCGCAATATATCACTAAGTATGACATCACATTAGAAGAATTCTTAGCCCTAGTAAACTATCAAACAGCATTAACTGAAGAAGGCTTAGTTTAAAGGGCTGACTTAATTGTTCACAAACTAAAAGAATAAAGCAAAAAGCGCCCAAACATCATGTTCGGGCGCTTTTTGCTGGATATATTTTTTAGAAATTAAAGTCCATAGTTGCGAAGTAGTCTTCTGGTGTTTCAGGACGACGGATTTGTTTAAATGTGCCGTCTTCTTTTAACATGACTTCTGCTGACCGTAATTTGGCGTTGTATTGGTAACCCATTGAGGCACCGTGGGCACCTGCGTCGTGGATCCAGATGTAGTCGCCAATGTTTGTTTTGGGTAATTGACGGTCGATAGCGAATTTATCGTTGTTTTCACATAGACCACCTGTTACATCGTATGTTTGGTCGGCAGTTTCGTCTTCTTTGCCTAAAACAGAGATGTGGTGGTAAGCACCGTACATTGCTGGACGTAATAGGTCAGAGGCAGATGCGTCTAATCCTATGTAGTCTTTGTAAGTGATTTTTTCATGTAGGACTTTGGCTACTAAACCACCGTTTTCAGCTAACATCCAACGACCTAATTCGGTAAATATGGCAACATCGCCCAATCCAGCTGGTTCCATGATGTCTTCGTATGCTTGGCGCACACCGTCACCGATGATGTCGATGTCTGCAGGTGTTTCTTCTGGTTTGTAAGCCACCCCAACACCACCTGATAGGTTGATGAAGGTGATATTTAAATCAGTTTGGTCTTTTAATTCAACCGCTAATTCAAATAATGTACGTGCTAATTTTGGATAGTATTCGTTTGATGTCGAACCGGAAACCAAGAATGAGTGGATACCGATGTTTTTCACGCCGTAGTCTGCTAATTTTTGGAAGGCTTGGCGGGTTTGTTCTGGTGTCATACCGTATTTGGCGTCACCAGGGTTGTCCATGATGCCGTTCGCAACTTCGAATGTCCCACCTGGATTGTAACGGATACAAACAGTTTCTGGAAATTCGCCTACGTGTTCTTTGAAGAAGTCGATATGCGTGATGTCGTCAAAGTTAATGATCGCACCAAGTTCAGCTGCTTTTTTGAAGTCAGCTGCTGGCGTTACGTTAGATGAGAACATGATATCGTGGCCTGAGAAACCAACTTTGTCGGCTAATACAAGTTCTGTATAAGATGCACAGTCGACGCCCATGCCTTCTTCCTGCATAATTTTCAATACGTGTGGATTTGGGGTGGCTTTAACAGCGAAATATTCATGGAAGTTAGGGTTCCAAGAGAAAGCTTTTTTCAGACGACGACAGCGGTCTCTGATACCGGCTTCGTCGTATAAATGGAATGGAGTAGGGATTTCAGCAGCAATTTCTTCAATTTTTGATAGGTTGGTAAATGGACGTTTGTTTTGCATGAATTGTTGTCTCCTTTAAATTTAATCTTACTCTCATTATGAAGAAAAAGGGTGGTTTATGCAAGTTTAGAATCCTTAACTGGTAACGACCTTATAAAAAAAGCAATAATATGAAAAATCTATGTGAATTGGCTTGACAATTTTTTTAATTAAATCTATGATAATGCTATTGAAAGACGCAACTTGATGAATGACAGCCATATTCGAGGGGATTTATTGATGAAAACGAACAGCCTACATACGAATAATCGCTTTTACTTTAGCTATTTTAGGTAGTTTGTATTTATGAAATCTGTTTTAGATCATAGATACAAACGTCAGTAAACAACTGAACCGTATCTATGATGGCTAAACATTTTGTTGCGTAACAAGTGGCCACGTAGAGATAAAATCTATTGTGGCATAGCTAGATATTTTAGCGCTATAAGCACCTATTTAGATTTTATCTGGATAGGTGCTTTTTTCTTTGGATTGATTGTAAAGGGGAGTAAATAATGAAAAGATTGAGCTTAAAGAAAGGCTTGGTAGCTTTAGTAGCTAGTTTGGCGATTTTTGTGGCTGGCTGTGAGAATGCTGAAGACAATGGCATTTTAGATATCGGTATTTTGTCAATTATGGACCACAATTCCTTAAATGATGCGGAGCAAGGTTTTATTGATGGGATGACTGAACTGGGTTATGAAGAGGGCGTTGACGTGGTTTACCACCGGATGAATGCCCAGGGTCAGCAAGCCAACTTGTATCCAATGGCAGGACAATTGTTGAAGAATTCTGAGCTGGTTTTAGGTATTGGAACGCCAACGATTCAGGCACTAGCCGTGACGGAAGAGGAGAAACCACTCCTTTTTACAGCCGTAACTGACCCTATAACAGCAGGTTTGGCGGAATCACTAGAGGGTTCGGGCCGAAATGTGACGGGAACAAGCGACCAGATGCCGGTTGAGAAGCAAGTTGAGCTCTTAATATCGATTAAACCTGAAGCGGAAAATGTTGGCATCATCTACAATACGGGTGAGGTCAACTCGCAAATTCAAGCAGAACAAGCTGAAGCAGCCATTGTAGCGGCTGGTAAAACGCCAGTCATTCGTACGGTCACCTCGACTAATGATGTACAACAAGCCTTGAATTCTGTGATGTCAGAAGCGGAATTGTTATATATTCCAACAGATAATATCATGGCAGGGGCAGCGTCAACGGTTGGTGCGGTTTCTGAACAATACCAAGTGCCGGTTGTTGCTGGCTCAATTGACCAAGTGGAAGATGGTGGATTAGCGACTTATTCATTAAACTACTACGAATTGGGCCGTCAAACAGCTGAAATGGCAGCACGTGTAATTGAAGGTGAAGATCCTTCGACCATGCCGATTGAGCAAGCGGAAGAATTAGAATTATACGTAAATGAAGACATGGCGGAAGCGCTGGGCATCGATCCTGACAGCATCCAAGTGGCAGAATAAAGGGAAGAGAGAGGATTTTAACATGAGTGTTATTTTAGGCAGTATATCAGAAGGATTGTTATGGGGATTATTGGCGATGGGGGTTTACTTAACTTACCGAATCCTAAATGTGGCCGATATGACAGTGGAAGGGTCGTTTTCTTTAGGGGCAGCCTTGGTATCACGGTTAATTTTTGAATTTGCCATGGAACCTTGGATGGCCACCTTACTATCATTTATCATTGGGGCAGCTGCTGGACTAATCACTGGTTTATTGCATACGAAATTGAAAGTACCAGCTTTGATTGCATCTATCATCACCATGACTGGTTTGTACTCTATTAACCTACGTATTTTAGGTCAAGCCAACTTGCCATTATTAAGTCAAAATACCTTGGTCACTCAAATGCGTCAAGTGATTGAAGACAAGACTTTAGCAGTTATCGTTATTGGTTTAATCGTTGTTGTAGCCATCGTGGCCTTACTGAAATGGTTTTTTGATACGCAAATTGGTTTAGCCATTCGTGCTACAGGTGATAACTATATGATGAGTGAAGCCAACGGGATCAATACAGACTGGACAAAGATTATCGGCTTCATGGTAGCCAATGGATTAGTTGGTTTATCAGGTGGTTTATTAGCGCAAAATAACGGCTATGCAGATGTCAACATGGGGGTTGGGGCAATGGTTATCGGTTTAGCCTCAGTAGTCATTGGTGAAGCCATCGGGAATAACATCACCTTTGTTAAACGCTTATTAGCGATTGTATTAGGGTCAATCATTTACCGCTTACTATTACTATTGGTATTAGAACTAAACTTCAATCCAAACGACGTCCGTCTATTCTCAGCCTTAATCCTAGCCGTAGCGCTTGGGGTACCAGCTGTTCGTCAACACGGTAAAAAAGTCATGAAAAACTCAATCACAACCAAAGAAGCATAGAAAGGAGATTGACCAATGACTAGCGTATTAACATTACAAAATATACATAAAACATTTGAAGCTAAAACACCAAACGAAAACCACGTATTAAAAGGAATCGACCTAAAGGTGGAAAAAGGTGATTTCATCACCGTTATTGGGGGTAACGGGGCCGGAAAATCGACTTTCCTAAATGCCATTGCCGGTTCGCTGTTGGTAGACCAAGGAACTATTAAAATTGAAGATAAAGACGTGACTAACCTAAATGCCAACAAACGGGCAGGCCTAGTATCACGCGTATTCCAAGACACACGGATGGGAACTGCTAGCCGGTTAACTATCGAAGAAAACATGGCTATTGCAGACCGTCGCGGACACTCATTTGGATTTGGACGAGGGGTCAACAACAAGCAACGTGAAGAATTTAAAGAAGCCTTGAAACTATTGGACTTAGGTTTAGAAAATAGATTAACTGCTGAAGTTGGCTTGCTTTCTGGTGGACAACGTCAAGCATTAACATTATTGATGGCAACTTTGAAAAGGCCAAAAGTCTTACTATTAGATGAGCATACAGCCGCCTTAGACCCTAAAACGTCGGACATGGTTTTAAAATTAACTGAAGAAGTGATCCAACGAGACCAATTAACAGCCTTGATGATTACACATGATATGGAACAAGCCATCCAAATGGGTAACCGCCTGTTGATGATGGACAATGGTCGCATCTTGATTGATATCTCTGGTGAAGAGAAGAAACAATTAACCGTACAACAATTATTAGACATGTTCAAAAAACAATCAGGACGTGCATTAAACGATGACGCTTTAATACTAGGATGAGAGCGAGACCGTTCAGCTCAATAATGATGGGAGTCTAAGGCAGTACCACACGCAGTGTGGTGCAACTTAGGCTGAAGTGGACTTGAACTGGTCGAGCAAACTCGACTTGATTGAACCCATGCAATTGTAGTTTAGAAAGTCTTCGACCATTATGATATAAAATGATCTTTCATAAATGTTGGGGATGATTCAAAATCATCAGTATAAATTAGATTGTAGTGGTTAGGCCCACTAGCTCACCAAGGTGTGATGATGGACTCATCATGAATAATATCCTCTTTCTGTAGACGCAAAAAGACCGCCAGGGTTTTCCTAGCGGTCTTTTGATTTCTAAATTAGGCTTCTACGGTTAATTGTTCACCGATTGCTGCTAAACGTGCAACGATTTCATCGTGAGACCAACCTTTAGCTTGTACGTAACGGTTGCGTGGGTGAACACGGCATTCGTGTGTACAACCACCAAGATGTTTTTCTTGGTTTTCTTCTGAAGCTAAGATTTGTTTGTTACATTCTGGGTTACCACAGTTTACGTAACGCTCACATGGTGTACCGTCGAAGTAGTCTTTACCAACGATTGATGGGTCAACGTGGTTGATTGGTACAGAGATGCGGTCGTCAAAGACGTACATTTTCCCTTCCCATAAGTCGCCACGTGTTTCTTCGTCTTGGCCGTAGTTTTCGATACCACCGTTTAATTGGCTAACGTTTTCGATACCTTCACGGATCATCCAACCTGAGAATTTCTCACAACGTACGCCACCAGTACAGTAAACAAGGACTTTTTTGTCCATGAATTTTTCTTTGTTTTCGCGTACCCATTCAGGTAATTCGCGGAAGTTACGGATATCAGGGCGGATAGCGCCTTTGAAGTGACCAAGATCATACTCATAGTCGTTTCGTGTATCTAATAAAACAGTATCTTCATCTAACATTGCTTCACGGAATTCAGCTGGATCTAAGTGGGTCCCAGATAATTCGTTAGGGTTTAAATCTTCTTCTAAGTTTAAAGAAACGATTTCTTTACGGTAACGTACGAACATTTTTTTGTGTGCGTAGTCATCCGCTTCGTTAATTTTAAACCATAGGTCAGAAAATTCTTCCATAGCATGCATGTGGTCCATGTAGCGTTCAGTTGCTTCTTTTGGACCAGATACAGTACCGTTGATCCCTTCATCACCAATTAAAATACGGCCTTTTAAGCCGATTGATTTACAGAATTGCAATTCGTCTTTTGCGAATTGCTCCGCATCTTTAATAGGTACATATTTGTAGTAAAGTAGTACCTGGAATTCGTTGTTATTCATTTATTATTCCTCCATCATATTGCAGGTATGACTGCGAGTTTTTACGGATTACATTATAAGGCATAAACCAGGGATAAACAAGTACTAAATTTGTTTCGAATGTCTAAAAAGTTCACAATCCTATTTTTACATTAGAAAAACATGCTATAATAGATTGGGAAATATGAATCGATTACATGAATTTTCAAGTAAATCGTGAGTAGGGGTTAGTTATGAATCATAAAGGAACCAAGACAATAGAAACACAACATCTATTGTTACGTAAGTTCAAAACAAGTGATGCCAAAGACATGTTCAAGAATTGGGCAGGGAATACGGCAGATACAGAATTTGTTACATGGGACAAGCACCAATCCGTTTCTGATAGTAAGAGTATTTTAGAGAAATGGGATAAACGAAAGGACAGAAGTAAAACCTACAGATGGTGTGTGGAAGACAAAGCTTCTGGAGAAGCAATAGGAGAAATCGCAGTGGCTGAAGTGCATAAAGACACCCAGGCTGCAGACTTAACCTTCTGTATGGGTCAAGCCTATAAAGACCAGGGGTTGGCCAAGGAAGCCTTAGAAAATATTGTGCATTTCTTGTTTAAAGAAGTGCAAATGAACCGTTTGTCTTTTGATCAAGATAGTCGAAATGAAGCTGACAGACAATTGGCTTTAGCCTTAAACTTCGAATATGAAGGGCTACGAAAAGCAGCTTTAGCTAATAATTCAGGTATTTCGGACATGGCCTTGTATGGTGCTGTAAGATAGTGTTTAAAGTGAATAAAGAAAAAGGTATGTGATAGAAAACATCACATACCTTTTTTCTTTAACAATAAATTATAAAACTTTGTCTAAGAATTCTTTTGTACGGTTGTGTTGTGGGTTACTGAAGATGTCTTCAGGTTTACCTTCTTCAACAACATATCCGCCGTCCATGAAGATTACGCGGTCAGCTACTTCACGGGCAAAGCCCATCTCATGTGTTACAACGACCATGGTCATACCTTCTTTAGCAAGGTCCTTCATAACGTTTAATACGTCACCAACCATCTCTGGGTCAAGTGCTGATGTTGGTTCATCAAACAGCATGATGTCAGGATTCATTGCTAAAGCGCGGGCGATGGCCACACGTTGTTTTTGTCCACCAGATAAAGAGTTTGGAAAAGCTTCTGCTTTATCCGCTAAGCCTACTTGTTCTAATAAAGACAAAGCTTGTTCTTTGCTGGCATCTTTTTGTGCCTTACCTAATTCAGTTGGCGCTAGGGTAATATTCTCCAAAACGCTTAAATGTGGGAACAGGTTAAAGTGTTGGAATACCATGCCGATATTTTGGCGGGCTTTATTAATATCAATAGATTTGTCGGCAATATTTGTGCCATCTACTAAAACTTCACCACCGTTGATGTCTTCTAAACGGTTTAAACAACGTAAGAATGTTGATTTACCAGACCCTGATGGTCCGATGATACAAACTACCTCACCTTGGTTAATGGTTAAGTCGATCCCTTTAAGGACCTCATTTTTACCGAAGCTTTTCTTTAAATCATTTACAATAACTTTTGCAGTTGCTGTTGTTTCAGCCATTTTCTCATCCCTCTCGGATTTAATTCTTATTCATCTATTCGTATATTTTCGATTGATAAATTTAATGGTATTTTAATTTGAAATTATCACTTTGTCAACTTTTATCACAAGCTTTAATTTGTAATGTAAACAATGAGGGTCACTGATTGATTGCCCAGGGGTATTTTGTTATATTTTGTGTATTAGATTGGACAAAAAAGAGAGGTATTAAATTGAAAAAAGTATTAGCAGCTATAGATATTCAGCAATTATTCATCATCACTTTGGGGACTTTAGGCATGACCATTGGTTTGTATTTCTTCTTAGTACCGGATTCCCTTGTCGGTGGGGGTACTGGAGGTATGGCGCAGGTATTGGCACCTTTTATTCCGCTACCTTATTCAGTGATTCTTTTTGCTATTAATATAGTCTTACTGGTCATTGGGATTATGGTGATTGGTAAGGAGTTTGGTGGAACAACCCTGTATTCTGTCATTCTCTATTCAGGCTTTTATGCCTTATTCGAACGGTTTGTACCAGTTACAGGGGCAGTTGCTGATGATCCCATGGTCAACTTGATTTTGGGACAAGTCCTCCTTTCAATTGGTGTCGGCCTAGTTTTTAATGCCGGAGCCACAACTGGTGGGGTAGATATTATTGCCAAAATAATGAACATGTACCTACCTATCACCTTTGCGACAGGGGTCATGATTTCCGATATGACCATCTTGCTTGCGAATATGGTGGTATTTGGGATTGAAAGTGGTTTGTATGCCACAATCGGGGTCCTACTGGCCAATGTCGTTGTCGACCGCGTTATCACTGGTGGTTCTGCAAGATACAACGTGAATATTACGTCAGAAATGGCTGGTGAAATCAACGATTTTATTTTGATAGAATTGGCCCGTGCGACAACAATCTATACGGCTAAGGGTGGCTATACCAAGAAATCACGTGCGGTGATTACAACAGTTGTTGACCGTGAAGAATTATTACGGTTGAAAAACCAGGTAACTGAAATGGATGCGAATGCTTTTATGTATGTGTCGCCTGTATCTGAAGTGACTGGGCGCGGATTCTCCTTTGAAGTGAGGAGAAAACAGTCTCGAATTGCTAAACTAAGAGCGCGTGCTTTGAAAGGGAAAAATTCTAGTATCAACAATTAGCCTTTTTGTTCCAATAATCATGTATAATAAATATATATATCATAAGAATGATAGCAATACGAACGGAGGGCTAGTGTGAGAACAGATGAATTATATTCAAAGCTGATCAATTTAGGATTTATAGAAAACTACTATGTAGCTAGCAAAGAATACAAGGATGGGTCAAAACATCGGATTTTGAAAATTTATGATGATGATTCCAAACTGGCCGAAGTAGCTTTAGACCAACCATACATGATTCGCACAACTTATGAAGGGTTTGAGGCTAGAAATGAACTTGAAAAACAGGCCTTATTAAACTTACTCATCAACTATGCACAAACACCAATTGAAGGACGACAGTCAGCCCTATATTTTGCCTATTACCATGATTTAAATAATATTGTGCATTTTATCAAACGTCTACGAAACAAACGTTTAACTGACGATATGATTCCATTAGCTTATTTTACTACGCTAACACCAGAACAAAGGGAGAGCTTCTTATTCTCAATGTCTGAATTTGATGATTTTCCAGAGGCATACCGACCACGATTTACACCAGATTCATTTGTTAAAGTGATTTCTTATGAAGAATTCTCGCAAAATATCCATGACCGCTATAATCTGGATATGCCTGAGGCAGAACCATCATACAGTAGAGCTGATGAAGAGGAAGATGACGTTAAAGAAGACGGCGATAACAACCAAGACAGCGACACAACACTTGGCGACGTCCATGATATCTTAGATTTTAGAAATAAATCTGACGATGACCAACCTGACCAATAGGATATATAACAAAAGAACCACTCTATCAGCGCTAGTCGGCATGGATAGGGTGGTTCTTCTTTTTGTAAATTTTAAAGAATAGTCTGCGTATTTTGTTGTGCATACTTCTTCGGAGAGGTGTTGAATACCTTCTTGAATGAACGGTAGAAAGTAGAGTAGTCACCGAATCCGGATGCGTCGGATATGTCTTGTAAGGACATTTTGTTGGTGCTCATATGATTGATTAATTGTGCAGCATAGTTGGCACGTTTCTCAATCAAATATTCGTGGAAGTTTTGGTTCATTTCTTTACGGAATAGTTTTGATAAATAATATGGCGAAATATCAAATACTTTTGTAATCCGGTCTAATTGTAAGTCAGATTCTTTAAAGTGTTGATCGATATAGTAGATGATGTGACTAAAGTGTTTGTCCTCTTTATAATCACCAGACATAGACGGGATTTTCTTCGCATGGTAGACGTTCATCAATGAATGGTATAGGTGAAAAGCAGTTGCGAAGGTAGTTTCTTCTACTTCTTCATCACTATAAGTAAGAATTTTATTTAAATGAGTAATTATCTTATCCAGATTTTCTTTATCTAAACGGTAATGCCCCGGTTCATTATAAAAGCGAATAATATCTTCATAAAGATTATCATTTACCATAGCATATTGATGAATCAACTTCTCAGGTACCATGCAGCTAAAACGGGTATTATTAATACCTTCTTCACTAGTCATTAAATGCGGAATGTTAGGTGGAATAATCATAATATCACCATTGTAAAGTGTGTAACTGATATCATTTACGATAAACTGACATTGATTACCTAAGTAGAATAGAATTTCAAAATGGTCATGATAATGCATACTAGCAGTAATACTAGAGTATTCTGCAAGATCCATACCAATTTGCTCAAGTGAAGGGATATTATTATAAGATTTAAGCATCATTGTGCGTCGTTCATCATGATAGCTAAGAGATAAATGTTTCTGAAATGTATTAACGGCAATTGCTTCCAAGAGTTCACCTTCTAATTTAACTTTCGTCATAATAATTTATACTTTGCAATATTTAACTTATGTCTATAGTGTACTAAACTTCTACAAGCGGTTTCAAGGCTTTTTATAATTTAATTTTAAGAAAGGGATTGTGCCGTAAAAAATCTGTAATATATGTTATAATTTAAGGAAAAATAAGGCCTTTGATAACCAATGCCAGTTTTAATCTCATGCGATACAGTATTTTACAACAGTCAGGAAAAATACAATTTTCAACACTGCGCAACTTTAAAATCAAAAATGAAAGAGTATTTTAAAGGCTTTTTGGTTTCAATAGCACAAAAAAAACAGTACAATAAATTTTGGTGTAATGAAGAACTTATTTTATGCTGAAATTTATTGCTTTAGGAGACGAGCTTATGGATAAGGACCAAGAAAAACTTATACAAAGAATTCAAGCTGTGCCAACTGATGATTACAGCTACTGCATTCAAGTTATCTCTAAAATTTTAAGAGATAACCACAAACACACCAGCGATGAAGCTTTTATTAAAGCCTTCAATGAAGTGATGGCGGAAAAATTCCCGAATCAATCAACAGATTACAATCAAATGATTGCTGAAATTAAAATGCAAGATGATGCCGAATTCGTTAAACGCATTCGCAACATTACGGCAGTCGACCCAGTCCGTGCTAATTTTGAAATGTCATTATACATTCGCCGGATGGAAGACGATTTCGACCAATTCACACCTAAGAAAAATATTAAAAATTTAAGTATTTATGATGAACTAGATCTTTTCCAATTTATCTATAATAATGATACAGGTTTAGAATTATCACCAACTACGCGCGATTATGCGGGTATGTATGTGGAGTATGCCAAAGTGCAAATTCAAGCCAATGAATGGCGTGAAGCGATTGACTCATACCAACAAGCCTTATTATGGAATCCCTATGATGTAGACACTATCTACGCCTTAGCGGAACTATACCAAGAAATGGAACAGTACGGGATGTCTTACCCAACCGTTCTTAATGGTTTGAGTTATTCACTTAGAGTAGAGGACCTAGCTTATGGGTTTGCTTTAATCGGGGACTTCTACTACCGTAAAGAAGACTTTGAGAAAGCCTACATGTTATACCATATTTCCCTTATGTGGAATGAAAATGATAATGCCAGAGCAGGTTTAGAAGTCTTAGCAGAATTAGACCGTGAGTGGCCAGAAATTCTTGAAGGTAAGGAACAAGAAGCCTTCCTTGAGGATCTGGGCTTAAACGACTACCCATCCGTGGATATGTTAACAGCTTTAAAAGAAGCAGCATTCCGCTTTAATGAGCACGGCCAATATGAAGCGGCCTACGAATATTTAGCCATTTATGAAGATATTTTAGGCAATGTTGACCCGCAAGTGACGGCAGTTTTAGACCAACTAGAAGCTGACCACCCTGATTTATTGATGGAAGAATTGGACTATGATCACGATCACCATTAGCCATAAAAATTACAGAGACGAGACCAATTTGAGATTCAATAATGGGACTCGTCTTTTTTTTTTTTGCGAAAAATAATCACTGCCAGAAAGCTGGCATGTGATATAATTGTTGCGTACAAAAATTGAGCGCGTGCAATAAAGGAGAATGTTATGATACCTAGATATACCCGTCCTGAAATGGGGCAAATCTGGTCACAAGAAAATAAATATGCCTCTTGGTTGGAAGTTGAAATTCTTGCAACAGAGGCATGGGCAGCCTTAGGGGAAGTCCCTAAAGAGGATGCGCAAGCTATTCGTGAAAAGGCCACTTTTGATACAAAACGAGTGGAAGAAATTGAAAAAGACACCCGTCATGATGTGGTTGCCTTTACCCGTAATGTGTCTGAATCATTGGGCGAAGAACGTAAATGGGTGCATTATGGCTTAACGTCTACTGATGTTGTGGATACAGCTCAAGGTTACCAATTAAAACAAGCAAATGATTTAATTCGTAAAGATTTAGACCGATTCTTGCAGGTGTTAAAAGCACGTGCGATTGAACATAAATACACGGTTACAATGGGCCGCACCCATGGTGTTCATGCTGAACCAACGACTTTTGGTTTGAAAATAGCACGTTGGTATTCAGAATGTAAACGAAATATCCAACGATTTGAAGCAGCTGCGCGAGGTGTTGAAGCAGGTAAAATTTCTGGTGCAGTAGGTACTTACGCCAATGTACCGCCATTTATTGAAACTTATGTATGTGAACACTTAGGCATTAACCCACAAGAGATTTCAACTCAAATCTTACCACGTGACCTACACGCTGAATATATTTCATCACTCGCTTTAATTGCTACAATGATAGAAAATATTGCGACAGAAGTCCGTTCGCTACAAAAATCGGAAACGCGGGAAGTGGAAGAATTCTTTGCAAAAGGGCAAAAAGGTTCAAGCGCTATGCCACATAAGCGTAACCCAATCGGTTCAGAAAACATGGCTGGATTAGCCCGTGTCGTTCGTGGTCACGTCATGACTGCCTATGAAAACGTGACTTTATGGCATGAAAGAGATATCTCTCATTCATCTGCTGAACGGATTATTCTACCAGATACAACAATCTTAGTAGATTATATGTTAAATCGTTTCGCAAACATTATGGAAAAACTCACCGTCTTCCCTGAAAATATGAAACGCAACATGGATGCTACTCACGGTTTAATCTACTCACAACGTGTATTGCTAAAATTGGTTGATGCAGGCTTATCACGCGAAGCAGCCTACGATTTAGTTCAACCATTAACAGCAATCGCTTGGGACGAAGGCAAGCACTTTAAAGGGCTTGTAGAAGCCAATGAAGAAATCACTAGTCACCTAGATCAAGCAGCTATTGATGACGCCTTTGACTACCATTACCACATCCAAAAAGTGGATGACATCTTCAAAAAATTAGGACTAGTAGAAGATTAGATTATTAGCAAAATTCAATGACTATATACAAAAAAGCTCACGGTACTTAACCCAGATTAGGGCAAGTGCCGTGAACTTTTTGTTTGATGTATGAAAAAAGTTGTTGCAAGTAGCATGATTCAGCACTATTTTGTCCGATCCTGGACTGAGGGTGGTACCACTGCTTTTAGGGCTATGATAGGTAAAGAGACAGCCGACGACTGAAATCAATAAATCTATAAATCTATAAATCTATAAATCTATAAAAAAAGGAGATCCTTATGAGTCTCCTTTTTTTGGTACCTGATGCGGTCTAATATGATAATGCTTAATAAAGGCTCTATAGAAGTTACTATAATCATTAAAGCCAGCTTTTTGCCATGACTCCGTGATAGACAAACCATTTTCAATCAGGGTATAGGCATAGCCCAACCGCAAGTCCAAGATGAATTGGTAAATGGTTGAATGGAAGTAAGGCTGGAATACCCGGTTGACAGTTGACGTTGAAATGTCAAACTTGTCTGCGATGTCTTGAAGGGTTAGGTCTTTTCGGTAGGAATCAACAATAAAATGTTTAATCTCGTAGGCTAAAATCTCTCTTTCAGACATCTCTAACCGGTTTTGGTTTGAAGCAGAAGAAAGTCGACACAATTCAAGGAATATGGTCGATACAATACTAAAGATCATTTTCTTTTGAATGTTGTCTTCAGGTCGTTTCAATTCCAACTGTAATTGAATCAAAGTTTGTAGTAGATGTTGCCAAGTGACAAATGAGAAACTGAAGACATGGGGTTCATCAAAAATGTGTTTAACTTCAGGTGTTTCCACAAAATCATTGGCAATAGCATCTAGGTAAGGTTCACCTAGGGATAAAATATAGGCATATATTTTTTCTTCTGTTGGTTTGTGGTCGTCAACGTGAGGACCACAGTCTTTTTCCGGTAAGATTAACCATCTCATAATCGGTTCAGGTAAGACAACAATTTGACGCACAGAGATGTCAATTTTCTTGTCGGCTAACTCAATAGAGAAGGGTCTAAGGGGAATCAAGAGTTCGTTTCGATGGAAAGAAGAACGATTATAAATGTCAACCATTTGCTGATCAACTTTTTTTAGTTTGATTCGAAATGGTGGTGTTCCAGTTGGCATAAATCAAAACTCCTATTTTACATATTCAATCTATCACTTATCAGCTGCAATAAAAGAAAGAGCGTGCACTCATAAGTTACACACCCTTTAATATACCACAATTTACTTCAGAATTGAAAAGACTATAGCAAATTCAATCGTTTCATTTCAGCTTCTAGTGCAGCCACTGTTTCCTCTTGAGCAGGGACTAGTGGTAGACGCACTGAACCTGTATCGAAACCAAGCATAGACATAGCTTTTTTGATTGGAATTGGATTTGGTTCACTGAATAAAATGTCGATTAACGGTTTAAAAGTCGTTTGAATTTCAGCCGCTTTTTTAAAGTCGCCATTTAAGGCATAATGAGTCATTTCATGTACTTGTTTTGGTGCAATGTTAGCCAAAACAGAAATCACCCCTTGGCCACCCAAACTCATTAATGGAATAACCGTATCGTCGTTTCCAGAGTACACATCAAAATCAGGACCAACGTGGTAACGCGCATCCACTGCATTGGCTAAATCACCAGTTGCATCTTTAATGGCGACAATGTTTTCGATATTTTTAAGTTCCGCCAATGTTTTTGGTGCAATAGACATACCTGTACGTCCTGGTACATCATATAAGATAATAGGCGTCGTTTTTACTGCATCTGCAATGGCACTATAATGCGCCAATAAACCAGCTTGGCTCGTTTTTAAATAATAAGGCGTTACAGAAAGAATAGCATCTGCACCTGCGGCTACACAGTCTTTCGTTAATTGGATTCCGTGGGCAGTGTCATTAGACCCAGCACCAGCAATCACGGGCACACGGCCATTGACTTTTTCCACGCAGAATTTTACTAATTCAACTTGTTCTTCGTCAGTTTGTGTTGAAGCTTCACCAGTTGTTCCGGCAACGACAATGGCATCTGTACCATTTTCAATTTGAAATTCAATCAACTCCGCAAACACATCGTAATTGATATTTTGTTCTAATGAATTATCGTAAGGGGTAACAATGGCTACCGCAGAACCTTTAAAAATTGTCATGAGAATCCTCCTATATTGTTCGCACTTTGAAATTGTCTTTATGAAAAAACGATCAGATAGCTTGAGTATAAAAAAAGGCAGACAAGAGCATCACTCTATGTCTACCTAGGAAAACGTGTCAAAAAATACTGATAGCATTCAATAACCCTAACAGTTTTTAATCCCTAGCATAAGACAAGCGCTCCGCACCTTAATGGGCATTAAGGTTTGACAGGGATAACCCTCTTAGGTATTACCCCCAACACAGAAAATCTGCATTTCGGCACAACCACCTTTCACCATCGGCTACTGATTGGTTGCGCATCCTCTATATCTATACTTTCTATTTGTATAATCGTTAGTTTAAAATTAACATGACTATCCACTAAAGGCAAGGATTAAATGGAAAAACTATTAGATTTCGACAGCGTTATTTCATTGTCTTTTTCTTATTAGATGTATATTCTCTGGGCAATCGTTGGCCTAAATTCGTCAAGACTTCATGGGCAATCGTTCCAGCGTGACTAGCAACGTCCACTACATCAACAGTTTGGCCGCCATTTGTCCCAATTAAGGTCACTTTAGCGCCTACAGGCATCTCATGGGGTAGGCGAATAATCATCTGGTCCATACAAATCCGGCCCACACTCGGGCACCGCTCGCCGTCAACAATGGCATCCAGGCCCAAATAACTTCTTTGCCAGCCGTCCGCATAGCCAATCGGTAGGGTAGCCACCCATTCATCCGTACCGGCCACATAATCAGCCCCGTAGGAAATCGTATCGCCCGCATGCATTTGTTTGACGTAGATGATTTCCGTTTCCAAGGTCAATGCTTGCTTGAAATCAACAGGCGACGCCACATCTTCCATACTTGGGATGGATCCGTATAAGCCCAGGCCAAGTCGCGCAGCATCCAACGTTTTTTCCGGGTACCACAGGCTTAAGGCAGAGTTTGATTGATGGAAAAGGGGGGTGTACCCTAATGCTGAGTAGTCCAATTGACCAAGCAAACTTTCAAAAAAGTCAGATTGGGCTTGAACCTTATCCTTACCATGGTCAGTGAAGGAATCAGCTGTAGCATAGTGGGTAAAGACTGAAGCCAACTTAAATTTCTTCGGATGTTTGGCAATGTAATCAATGATTTTTTGCGCTTCTTTAGCAGACCGCACGCCAATCCGTCCCATTCCAGAATCCACTTTAAGGTGGACATTCAATTGATGAAGGCGAGAAAAGTCTTTATCATGTTTCTTGGCGTATTTTAAATAGTCTAAGCTAGACACTGTCACACCAATTTCTAAATTGGCTAAAAGCCAAGCGTCGTCTGGATCAGTCAAGCCTAAAATCATGATAGGGGCAATAATCCCAGCGTCCCTTAATTCTAAAGCTTCATCCGCAACCGCGACTGCAAAACCGTCGGCACCGCGAGATTGGAGTGCGTCGGCTATTTTGACAGCACCTAAACCATAGCCGTCAGCCTTAACAACTGCCATAACAGCTTTATTACCGATATGCTTTTTAATAGCGAAATAATTATGAATAATCGCATCTAGAGACACGATGGCCTTACTAGGGCGATGATAACCAATGGTCATAGTTTAAACCTCTCTTTAATCACATGGATTGATCGAAATAGATAGTAAATGACGTTAATACCGCGCATTCCACTTCTCATTTATTATACCACTTGTGGGTAAAAACTCGAAAGAAGGGTCTCTAACTTAAGGAAAAGCTAAGTTAGTCCAATCTTAAGCTCACCTTAGTGATCATTTAAACATCATCAGAGGTAGAGATTTGTAGGAATTTCGGTACATAACTATTGTAAGTAAGGATCCAAGGAACCACTCGCTCTCTTGGGAAAATATACTCGATACTTACAGCGACAATGGCGCCCAAAAAGGTATCTAACACCCGAAGTAGGGCATAGACATATTGATTGTCCGCTGGAATATTGAAGACAATGACAAGGAAAGTGGCGCTACCACCAATAACCCCTTGTGGATTCTTGACGAGAAGGTTAGTTTGAATCGTAATTAAAATACCTAAACCGCCTAAAAGTGCAGTAATCAAATAATGGTCAGGCAATAACTTATGTAAAAAAATATAAACTAATGAAGCAAAAGCCCCACAAACAATGGATAAGGTTCTGCGTAAACCAAAAGAAAGCGACAAAGTGACGTCAGCCCTTTGTGAAAATACCGCTGAAAGAGCAGCAATTTGCGGGTCAATAGGGATAAATGCAGAAATAAGGATAATCATAAAGACACTCAAGGAAGTCTTTAGCGTCCGCATACCAACATGAAAACTTTGTTTCAATGAAATAAGCTCCTTTAATTAAGAGGAAAAGATGAAAAAATCTCCTTCTCTACAATTTGAAATTTCTTGTAAATAGATTATACTAGGAATACTGGATAAAATGAACTAAATAATAAAGGTGGTGCACTAGGTGAAGCGGCAAACATATCGCCAAGCGAAAAAAGCGCTTGAACGCGAGAAGAAGAATAACCAAAAAAAGTATGGAAATCCTTTTTCAGATGACATTAAATCCTCAGTCCCTGAGACAACACTCACACAGGATACTGCAGAATTTAACGTCGAAACGTTTGCGGAAACACCTGTGCCAAAAGAAACCTTCCAAGACTTAGACACCAATGAAATCTTCTTCGAAAGACAAAAACAAAAACAATACTTTTGGTCTGGTTCAAGCAATCACTCCCGCAAAGTACTGGTATGGATTATTCTAGCCCTCGCCATCCTAGCAGTAGTCTTGCTCGGACCGCGCGTTTTCGAATTCTTCCAAATGATCTTTAAGTAGAAAAGGTGCGACAGAAGTCGATTAGAAATAAAACACTAGAATAAAAGTAAAAAGCGCCCTTCATTTGTCGTGATGGGTGCTTTTTGAAGCTTATCATTTAAATATTTGGCATCATAAAATGAAAAATAGGGTATTGGTGGACTTGTAACCAGTATTATTTTGGTCGTTTCTTAAAAGAGAAGCGATTGAAATGGCAGATACACCAAATCAGCAAGTCATAGGAAGAAGCGTTAGGAGGAGTTTCTTCATTTACCCGGCACGTCGTGTATATAAGTAGACTAGTATTTAGATGGAAAGTGGTTAGGATCCTGTAATATCAACTACTCTCTGTTAAAACAGAGAGTTTGTCCTAAACATGGTGGTTGTACAAACGATATAATATCTCCAACCGTTTAAAGACACTAAGGGATGGTTGACTGGCACCCCATCAGTAAGCGGTCTGTAGACACTTACCGAATATTGTTTTATGTTTAATAATTTTGTATTGGCACAACTTTTTCAAACCGCGGGTTTTTCTCACTCGACAGATATCGGTGACCCAATTCTTGAATATTGATAGCTGCCACACGGTCATCATTTGATTGATACCCACAATTTTGACAAGTAAACAAGTGCTTATATTGTTGTCTATTAGCTCTATCAATTGATTCGCATTTCGGACAACGTTGGGACGTAAATTGTGCGGATACTTTTAAAACTTGCGAACCACTTTCTAAAGCTTTGTACATTAACTTTTCTTCAAAATCGAAGAATCGCCAAGAATGGTGTTCATACCGTGCATCTTGCTTACGGTGGTGAGTCGTGTTAAAAGTAACGTTCGTAAGATCTTCCACCACAAACAAGGTATTGGCCCCGTATCGGTCAACGAGTGTCTTTGATAATTGATGGTTCACATCATTCATCCAGCGGTTCTCTCGTCTTTCAATTGTTTTAAGGCGTCTACGACTTGATTTGGTGTTCTTCGCTTGTAAGGACTGGCGCAATTTCTTAAAACGCCGTCTTTTCTTCATCAAGCTTTTACCCGAATAGAAGGTAGTATGAGCTGTATCATCCGCAATAGTTAGTATCTGTCTTAAACCACGGTCAATGCCTACAATCCGTTGAATATTAGTTTCATCTGGGCTGTCTATCTCTTTACTTGCGGACACGTGTAAGAACCACTTACCCTTACGACAGCGTAATTCAGCTTGACCGAACTTGTAAGCATTCTGGCTAAATTGTTGAAGATAATCGATATGTTGCTTATCACAAGACACTTTAATTCGTCCTTGATTGGTCGTCAGTGAATAGGTATTATTTTGGTGATAAGCGTAGTTACGATTACGTACGAACACAGCTACTGGTTGCTTAAACCCTAGGGGTTTCGTTAAATGGTAAAGGTCTTTATATAGCGTATGATATTTACCTGTATGGATATCTTTATAACGCTTAGGTTTTTGTTTAAACTGTGTTTTCACGGTCTTATATCTCGCGATTACCGTACGCATCACGGACTGGGCCATTTGCGATTGCAGCCCAAAATCCTGACGTATCTGATGATACAAGGCGTTGTGCAAAGTCGTTTGACCTAATTCAAAGTCATGGTCAAAGATATATGTCGAAACAAAATTACAAGCGTTTAAAAACTGTTATTGGGTTTCTTCGAACTTTTCAATATCACTAGCACTTGGGTATAATTGCACTTTAATCGTTTTCGTTAACTGCATCTTATCACCTCTTTTCTCTTAAAATACATTATACTATCTATTTAGAGGAAACATAAACGATAACCTAGTAAAATCAACAAAAAGACCTGTCTATTTCGCTAATTCCTCCTAGGTATCAATACCTAGGTTTCCTTAGCTGACAGCTTGTAAATGAATATGAATCTAAAAAAACACGACGACTGTCGTGTTTTAGTGTGCAATGTTTTATTTTGGTTGAATAATAAGCATATCTTTGGTGAAGTGGTTCAAGTTTTCAGTGCCACCATCATGCGCGATCACTAAATCTTCAATACGAACGGCTGTATTACCAGTCAGGTAAACACCAGGTTCGATTGAGAAGATATTGCCATCTTTAATGGTATCTGTATTAGCTTTTGACACATCACCTTTTTCATGAACTTCGCGTCCGATGAAATGGCCTAGTCGGTGGGTAAATTGATCACCATATCCTTGGGCTGTAATGTAATCACGCGCTGCAGCGTCCACATTCGCCAAAGTTTCGCCAACCTTGACCGCGTTAATACCACGTAAATTGGCTTCAAGCACGATGTCATATACCCTTTTGGCCTCAGCACTAGGTTCACCGTAATAAACGGTACGAGTCATGTCCGAACAGTATTCTTCATGTTTACAGCCGATATCAATGACAATCGAATCACCCAGTTTCGGCAAGGTATGGTCAGATTCATGGTGTGGGTCAGCACCGTTTGAACCGTAGGCGATAATGGGTTCGAATGAAAAGCCGGCATCTGCGCCTTCTTCATCGTAAATACGGGCTAATTGATCTACTGCAGCCAATTCGTCTAAACCAAGTGGTAAGACTTCTTCGATTAAACGAGCCATGGCACGGTCGTTAATGTCTGAAGCTTTACGCATTTTTTCTTGTTCTTCAGCGGTTTTAATAGCTCTTTGGGCATCAACTAAGTCAGATCCTACTTCAAAAGTGGCCTGGTTGTATGTTTTGGCGATGGCTAATAGTTGGTCAGCCCGCCACAATTTATCCACGCCGATTCGTAGTGGGGCGTCGGTTGCTGGGAAATCCGCTAGATTTGCGAAGGCTTCAGCGATTGTGTAGTTATCATCTACCCAAGTGACGTCAACATCAGCTAATTCGTCGAATACAAATAGCTTGTTAGCGATAATTTGTGGACCTTTATCCGGCTGTATAATCAATAACCAAAAACGTTCCATGGGGTCAAAAATGACACCGGTGTAGTAGTCGATGGATGCCTTGTCGCTAATGATTAGGGCATCTAAGTTGTGGTTTTTAACTTGTTGTTGAATGGTTATTAGTCGGTTGCTATGTTCTTGATCCATATATCCTCCATCTCGTCTTACAGATAGCCATCAGAAGAATCTTCACTATAATTCTTTTCAGCTTCTGGATGTTCCTCAATATATTCCTCAAATTCACGTAAGGTCATACCATCATGGGTTTCAAGGAAGTCCTCGCGGCGGTCTTTACGGTATTTGACCATTTTCTCTTTAAATATCTCACCAGTAGTCGGCGGTGTCCAGGAAACGGCGTTAGCGCCAGCTTCAATCACCTTACGAATGGTGTCTTCATTATTGCCCCCAGTTGCGATAATCGGCACATCTGGGAAATCCCGGCGAATCCGTTCAACAATAGCGGCTGTTTCTTTGCCTCCTGAAACGTTTAAGATATCCGCACCGGCAGAAATCCGTGCTTCAATATCATTATAGGCAGAGACAACTGTCGCTACAATCGGGGAGTCGACGGTGTGCTCAATATCTAAAATATTTTCTGCAGTCATCGGTGCATTCACCACAACCCCTTGAACCCCTGTCGCTTCGGCAAAAAGGGCAATATCTACGCTACGCTTACCCTGAGTTGTACCGCCACCAACACCGGCAAATACAGGTTGACTGGCTACTGATGTCACTGCTGAAATGATCGCAGGATGCGGGGAGAATGGGTAGACAGCTAAGACGGCATCCGCATTACAGTATAGGATTGTGGCGACGTCAGTTGTAAAGACAAATGATTTTAAAGTTCGTCCAAACACGCGAATACCGGATGCTTCGTTAATAACTTCTGGCACCATCACCATATCGCTTCTAAACTGAGAAGAGATATTTTGAGAGCCGTTTTTTGGTTGATTCAACGCTATAACCTCCATTTAATTGATTGAATGGGTGTTTCAAATAGTTCTAGTCTTATTATAATACTTATATAAAAAGAATGACAATTCAAAATCTCGACAGGACGTCATATCACGTAAAAAGGTATTCAAATAATTCGATTATGAAATATAAAATCACATTGATACTGAAACATGTTAAGAAATCTATCAAAAAAGTTGACACTTGCTTAAGAAATGATTAGAATTGTTTTATCTTTATGCAAAAATCCTGTTTGCATTCAAGTTTATTGCAATTTTATTCATAGGGAAAAATCAAATAAGAAGAGGTGCTATGATGATTACATTTGATCATGTTGAAAAATATTATGGTAAATTCCACGCGTTGAAAGACATTAATCTGAAGATAGACGAGGGTGAAGTTGTGACCTTGATTGGACCTTCTGGTTCTGGTAAATCAACTTTGATTCGGACGATAAATGCTTTAGAGAAGGTAGATTCAGGCCATTTATTTGTTGACGGGAAAGACATTACAGACCGCAACACTGACATTCGTCAAATTCGCCGCGACTGCGGTATGGTGTTCCAACACTTCGAATTATATCCTCACATGACTGTGTTAGAAAATGTAACATTGGCGCCTTTAAAAGTCTTGAAGAAAAGCGATAAAGACGCCCAAGATAGAGCAGAGCGATTATTACAACGTGTAAACATGTGGGATAAACGTGACGCTTACCCAGGTCAATTATCTGGTGGGCAAAAACAACGTGTGGCCATCGCACGTGGTCTAGCTATGCGTCCGAAAATGATGCTATTTGACGAACCAACTTCAGCTCTTGACCCAGAAATGGTTGGGGAAGTATTGGACCAAATGAAACGTATCGCTTTTGAGGACAATATGACTATGGTTGTTGTAACGCATGAGATGGGCTTTGCCAAAGAAATATCGAATAGAACCATCTTTATGGCAGACGGAGAAATTTTAGAAGACCGTCCATCAAAAGAGTTCTTCGAAGATCCTCATGATGAACGTGCCATTCAATTCCTAAGCAAGATCATAGTCTAATCACTAAGTCACGCTTAAGAAAAGAGGGAAATACTATGAAAAAACTATGGCGAATTGTCGCGCTAGTGGCTTTTGCTTTCTTGGCTACGGCCTGTACAAGCTCTGCTGCTAGCCAACAGGATATTGCTGAGCGAATCGACAGTGAAGCCTACCCGGTCATCACTTGGGGGGTAAAAGTCGATACCAACTTATTTGGGAAATATAATATTGCAGAAAACCGTATCGAAGGTTTTGATATCGATATGGCGAAAGAAATTACCAACCGTGTCGGTGGGGAAAATGCCGAAGCAGAATTTGTCGAGGTAACCTCAAAAACCCGTATTCCTTTACTGAAAAACGGGAACGTAGATGCTTTGATTGCAACCATGACCATCACAGAAGATCGGTTAAAACAAGTTGACTTTAGTCAAGTGTACTTTGACGCTGGGCAAGCCTTGATGGTACCTGAAGATTCTGATATAGAAGGTGTTGAGAGCTTGACGAGTGAACATACCGTTTTGGCGGTAAAAGGGTCTACATCAGCCCAACGAATTAAAGAAGCAGCGCCGGATGCGAATGTCTTAGAGTTAGAAAACTACGCTGAAGCCTTCACAGCCTTAAAATCAGGTCAAGGGGACACGATGACTACTGATAATGCGATTTTATTAGGGATCATGGAACAAAATCCAGGTTACAAAATTGCTGGATCAACCTTTACAAATGAACCATACGGTATTGCCATCAACAAGGGTCAAGATGCCTTCTTAAATGAAGTAAACCAAGCCATTGATGATATGGTAGCTGATGGTACATATCAAGAAATATATGCAAAATGGTTTGGTGACGATACTGAGTCATCAATTGCAGAGTAGGGAGGTTGAGCACATGTTTGAATTATTAACAAATTATTCTGATTTAATTATTGAAGGATTTATCAATACCTTGATTGCATCAGTGATCGCTCTGATTGCTTCCTTAATTCTTGGTGGTTTAGTGGGTATTTTCCAAACCTTAGATAATAAGGTTTTAGCTAAAATTGGTGATATCTATGTAGAATTTTTCCGTAATATCCCTTTATTGATTATTGTGATGTTTTTCTATGTAGTTATTCCTTTATATGGGATGGATATTACCGGATTCCAATCAGGGATTATCGGTTTAACCCTTTATACATCAGCCTTTATCGCGGATGTTGTGCGTTCAGGGATTGATGCTGTACCTGAAGGGCAAAAAGAAGCAGCTATTTCACAAGGGATGACTTACGTGCAAACGATGCAGTACGTGGTTTTACCGCAAGCTGTGAAAATTGTGATTCCACCACTAGGTAACCAATTTATCAACTTAGTAAAAAACTCTTCTATTCTAGCTATGGTAGCTGGGTTAGATTTAATGTATTACGGTGATTTAATTGCCAGTGAAACCTTTAATACTTTAGGGACTTACACAATGATTGCAGGTATGTACTTGGTCATTACAGTACCTTTAACTTTATTAGTTTCATATATTGAAAAACGATTAGCACAACAGGACGTACGTTAGAAAGGAGCGGTAATAGATGGATTTTGCAGGTGCATTTCAATGGATGAATATCCAGTTTTTACTTGATGGTCTATGGGTTACGCTTCAAGTAACGTTTTACGCTATCATATTCTCGTTAATTTTAGGTGGTATTTTTGGGGTTGTTCGTTTTATGGGGATTCCAATTTTATCTAAAGCTTTAGGGCTAGTTATTGATATTATTCGTAACTTACCCTTACTATTGATTATCTTCTTTACTTATTTTGCTTTGCCACAATTAGGGATTCGCTTAAATATTTTCTGGGCAGCAGTAGGGGCTTTGACCATATTTGAGTCAGCCATGATTTCAGAAATTATTCGTGGTGGATTGAATGCTATTCCAAAAGGGCAGGCAGAAGCAGGGCTTTCAACCGGTTTAACCCGTGTTCAAACCTTGATATATATTCTATTACCCCAAGCTGTGCGGTCAATGGCACCTTCGATTGTGTCGCAATTGATTGCCTTGATTAAGGATACATCGCTTGCGACAATTATTTCCTTACCGGAATTGACCCATAATGCGAAGATCATCTACAACCAAAATACAGCATATGTGATTCCAATGTTTGTGATCATGACCTTCCTATATTGGCTAGTATGTTATATCTTGTCTAAATTTTCAAAATACTTATCAAACCGACGTTCTAACAAGGCCGTAGCAAAAGATGGTGCTTTGAAAACACCGGCATAGTACAATTCAAGCTGTTGGCTTTTGCTTTTTCTATCATGGCCTTTGAACCAATATGCGAGCCAGGGCGTTAAGACAGATAGCACTGGAAGAATTCGTGATTTCAAAGGACTACAAGAATATGTGGGTTGATTGTAAAATAGGATAGTTTTTTTAAGATTGGGCCTGAATGGTTTCATGAAGCTGAACACAGGTTAGGGATTTATAAAAACCAAATCTGTGTTCAATAACTTTTTTAATATCAACAAGGGGTCGGGATTTTTTCTCGGCCTTTTTCTTTGCCCGTACAATGTGATAAATAAAGAAAAATGAAAAAAATATGATAAAATAACACTATCATGAAAATCGTGAAAATAAGGAGGTAGTCGCTTGGCTCAAGCAATGAACGCACAAAATAAACAGGGCGGGCTTTCGGGTTCTACCTTGAAATGGATTGCCATGGTCACCATGATTATTGACCACATGGGTGCAGCTATTTTACTGCCTTTATTAAATAGTGGGCAACTGGAAACCTTTGATTACGCCTTGGCTTATACAGCTTATACCAGCTTTCGGCTTATCGGGCGGATTGCTTTTCCGATATTTTGTTTCCTATTGGTTGAAGGTTTCTTCCATACCTCTAATAAACAAAAATATGCTATAAGGTTAGGAATTTTTGCCTTGATATCGGAAATCCCTTTTAACCTAGCCATTAGTCAGCAATTTTTTGATTTGGCCTATCAAAATGTATTCTTTACCTTGTTGTTGGGGCTATTATCAATCTGGCTGGCTAGTATAATGAAATACCGCTGGCTAGGTATTATCCCTATCGTCTTATTAGCAATCGCTGCAGAATATTTCAATACGGATTACGGCATGTTCGGCGTTATCTTAATTGGTGTTCTTTATATCACCAGAGATCAACGATTCATCCAATCATTTGCTGGAGCTGTACTCGTTCTATGGGAAGTGACTGCACCGATATCTTTTGTAATGACCTACTACTACAATGGACTAAGGGGACGTTACAACGCCAAATGGCTGTATTGGATTTACCCGATTCATCTGCTAATATTCGGCTTAATTGCCCGTTATTTCATCACTTAGCCCGCTTATATAACACAAAAAATTTAAAATTTAGAAAAACTAGGAGAATAACATGTTAGATAGAATAGATTTCGCACAATATATACCACAAATGATCGAAGACATCCAAGGTTTGGTCCGTATTCCATCTATTCGCGATGATGAGGCGGCTACAGCAGATGCACCTTATGGACCTGAAGTCCGCAAGGCACTAGATTTTATGCATGATTTAGCTGTCCGTGACGACATGAAGGTTGGGGATGTTTACCCATATACCGTTCACATGGAACCCCAAAATGCGGGGACTAACCACCGGGTGGACGTTGCTAGTCATATTGACGTCGTACCTGTAGGGGCCTTGTCAAATTGGACCAAAGAACCATTTGGCGCTGAAATTATCGACGGTCGTATGTACGGCCGTGGCACATCAGATATGAAACGGAATGCTGTTTTGTCATACTATGCGGTTAAAATCTTACAGGACTACCAAATTCCCTTAAAAAATACCATCCGTATCGTGATTGGGTCTGACGAAGAATCGGACATGACGGACATCCCACAATACGTTATCAAAGAAGGGGCACCTGACTTCGCCATCACACCAGACGGGCAATTCCCACTACAAATCGGGGAAAAAGGGGCCACAACTTGGAACTTCAAGGGCGATTTAAAACTAGATACCATCATTAAAAGTGTCGTCGGCGGGGCCGGGTCAAATGTAGTGCCATCAGAAGCGATATTTGTCATCGCTGACACCTTAAATCTTGGTCTAGAAGCATATGCTCATAACAAACAATGGCCAATCGCTATCAAAGAAGAAAACGGCCAAACAATCCTAACGGTTTACGGCATTTCTGCCCACGCCTCAACGCCAGAAGCAGGAGACTCAGCAATCACCCGTGGTTTTGAAATCATCGCCAATACCTATTCAGATGAATTCGCCAACAAGTGGACACGCCTATTTCGTCCTTATGATGGGTCTGGATTTGACGTAGCTCGTAACCATGATATTATGGGGCCATTGACCTTAAACCAAGGCGTTATTGAGAAAACGGCAGATGGGCAAATTGCCTTTACCATTGATGTCCGTTACCCAACTAATATTACCGAACCAGAATTGACAGCTGCCTTCACCAAAGAATTCGCCGATATCCCATTTGTGAAATCATTTGATACAGCGCCAATACTATCTGACGTGAATTTACCAGCCAATCAATTATTATTAAATACCTTCCACAAACATTTCCCAGACCATGCTATTGAACCTATTATCTCTGGTGGGGTATCATATAGTAAAGTAATGCCAAATTGCGTGTCATTTGGTATGAGCTTCCAACACGATGCACATGTGGCCCACCAAGCCGATGAATACATCGAAATGGATACATTAGAAGATCTATTAAAACTATATACTGATGCCTTTATCCAACTTGGTCAAGCAGATCAATTAGGATAGGGTGCCAGACAAAGGAGTCATATGGTGAACGAAAAAGAATTAGTTGGGGTTGCAGCAGCCCAATACGTTAAAGATGGTATGGTCGTTGGATTAGGCACAGGCTCAACAGCCTATTACCTGATTACGGAACTAGGCAGACGGATGAAAGAGGAAGGCTTAACCTTTACCGGTGTACCAACCTCCATTCAGTCGGCCGAATTAGCAACCAGTCTAAACATTCCAATAGCCTCATTAAATGATGTCCCAGCTATTGATCTGACAATTGATGGCACAGATGAATTTGATCCACAATTAAATGGCATTAAAGGGGGCGGTGGTGCCCATTTAATTGAAAAAATCATCGCCGTTAACAGCAAACGCGTCATTTGGATTTGCGACCACAGCAAGCAAGTAGACCAACTAGGTGCCTTTCCACTGCCAATTGAGGTGATTCCAGCAGCTAGTCAACACTTATTTTATGCATTTGAGGATAAAAACTATGCGCCAACATTCCGTTTATCACTAGATGGCACTAAATTTGTAACTGATTCAGGTAACTTTATTATTGACCTTCATTTAGAAAAAATAGTAGACGCAGTCAAGTTGGCTGATGAGTTGATTCAAATGGTCGGTGTTGTTGAACATGGCTTATTCTTGGGAATAGCGGACAAAGTCTTAATGGCCTATGATGGGCAAGTCGTAGAATTTAATGGGTAGTATATGCGTTAATATCGAGTTAGGCATTTTCCTAGCTCGATTTTTTTATGCAGTTTTTAATAAAGGGGAAAATATAAATTTAGACCGAAAATGAGTGAATGGAGGTGGGGGAATTTAAGAAGAGAAAGGTACTCTTACAAAGCAGCAAAATATTTTTAAATGATAGGACCTTGTTACACTACTTATCTTCAAAATATTATTACTTAATCATATTTTTCTTAAATGCACAATATCATTGCATATTTTGATAACGATAGATATTCATAAAAAAAGCGTCAAAAAATAAGGAAGACCATTTTTTGACGTTTTAATTATCGTATATTCAATTAACTAAGCCTGATCATCATCTGAAATCAGAAAACCTTGTACAATCGTAAAAATGATTAACAATACATACCATAGTATTTTACGGTTTCTTTTTTTCTGTGCCTTACTAGTTGGCATATGCTTAACCCCCTTACAGATAAATAACTTTTTTGGTATGTCTTATTATACCATGAAAAAGATTAAATTTTAAAGTGATAGCCTATAAATAGGTATCTCCTTACATATCATTATAAAAAAATGTAATTATTGCCATTTTACTATTGAAAAATGTAGATGGTGGTTCTAAATCATTAGCAGTTATCAAAGAAAATGTTGAACGTATGGATTCGGTTGAACGTGGTGGAATTCCTGATGATGAAGTAATCTTAAATAAATAATGACATACATTTCTTACAAAACTGTAGTAGCGGAATTTGATGCTACTGACCTCGTATCAAAGTAAGTCTTTTGATACCTGATTCCTCGTCACTAAAATAGTAACCAATTGACCAGACAGTTTCCATCTAGGAGAAGCATGACAAATTGTCGTGTCTATCTTTTTTATGAAAAAATATGTTCAGAATTTCCTAAGAATGATACAAATGCGGATAGAGAGGGGAAACTATGATAAAATGATAGGTGATAAATTACGTTATACGTATAAAAAATGATGTTGGGAGAGTAACGAATATGAATATTGGTATAGATAAACTACATTTCTTCACACCACATGTCTATGTGGATATGGAAGAACTGGCTGAAGCAAGAGATGTTGAGCCAGCGAAGTTTACGATTGGTTTAGGTCAAACCCAGCAAGCAGTGGCACCCTTAACCCAAGATCCAGTTTCAATGGCAGCTAATGCAGCTTGGCCAATTTTAACAGCAGAAGATAAAGAAGCGATTGATTTCATTATTGTGGGATCAGAATCAGGTGTCGACCAATCAAAAGCAATGGCAGTCCATGTGCACCAGCTTTTGGGGATTAACCCATTTGCCCGTGCTATTGAAATGAAAGAGGCATGTTATGCAGCAACTGTTGGTCTTCAAACGGCGGTATCCCATATCGCTCGTCATCCAGAGTCAAAAGTCTTGGTGATTGCAACTGACATAGCTAGATACGGCTTGAATACGTCAGGAGAATCAACACAAGGGGCAGGTGCAGTAGCTATGCTAATCAGTAAAGACCCACGCGTTGCAGTCATTAACGACGATGCTGTTTCTTATACTGGGGACATTTACGATTTTTGGCGACCAAATTATTCTACATATGCCAAAGTAGATGGTAAATTCTCTAATGAACAGTACCTATCATACTTAGAGACAGTGTGGACTGAATATAAAAAACGGACCAATAAAACTTTAGCTGACTTTAAAGCTTTAGCCTTCCATTTACCCTATTCAAAAATGGGCTTAAAAGGATTACGCCAATTATTGCCGGAAGTGGATGAAGCCAAACAAGCAGCCTTAACAGAACAATTTGAAGCCAGCCGCGTCTACAATAAACGCGTTGGTAACATCTATACAGGTTCTTTATATTTAAGCTTGATATCCTTGTTAGACCAAAGTCAAAATCTTGAAGCTGGGGACACTATTGGGTTGTATTCTTATGGTTCAGGTGCAGTTGGTGAATTCTTCTCTATTACTTTAGTGGAAGGCTTCAAGGACATGTTAGCTGACGAAAGTCATCAAGCCATGTTAGATAACCGCGTCCAACTATCGGTTGCCGACTACGAATTGATTTTCCAAGAAGAATTACCAACAGATGGTAGTCAATTAGTCTTATCTGAAGATGAAGAGCAATTCCAATTAGCTGGGGTAGAAGGCCACAAACGATTGTATAAATAAAGAAAATCGTTACCTACAAGAAGTAAACTGAACTTCAAGCGGGTAACGATTTTTTTAGGCATTTCGTAATTTCTTTAATAATTCTTTAGCGGTCGCCAAGTTTTTGTGATCAGCTTTTTCTAATGCTGATAGTAATTGGTTAATTTCCTGGTCACCTTGTGCACCTGCTTGGATGGCTAGGGACTTGGCTTGTAGTGCCATATGTCCAGCTTGAATACCTTCAGAAACAAGGGCTCGGACGGCTGCAAAGTTTTGGGCTAACCCAAGTGATACAGCAATTTCCATCAGTGTTTTAGCGTCTGCTTGACCTAGTATGGACTTGGTCACTTGAACAGTTGGATGGATACCAATAGACCCGCCAACAGCACCTAAAGCTAAAGGTAGGGTAAGGGCACCAGTTAGCACTTCACGGTCAACGTCGTATGACCAAGTGGCCAATCCTCGGTATTGTCCGTCTCTGGCCGCATAGGCATGCACACCAGCTTCAACTGCTCGCCAGTCATTACCTGTAGCTAATACAAAAGCATCTACACCGTTCATAATCCCCTTGTTGTGAGTAGTTGCCCGGTATACATCCACTTGAGCCAACTGACTCGCTAATGCTATTTTTCTAGCAACTTCACTTCCTAAAACCTCCCCCTTATCCAATAGCTGGGCTGGAATCTCACAAGTCGCCGTTGCCGTAGCTTCTATTGCATAATTCGATAGAATAGCCATCAAACCATCAAGATTCGCAATAAAATCCACCTGTCCAAGAATATGCGCCTTTAAAGCCTCCAACATGGTATTCATCATATTGGCCCCCATCGCCTCTTGAGTGTCTATCGTTAGATACACAATAAAAAAAGGGGCACTACTAGCGGTTGCTGGGTAGTATTGACTACGGATGGACCGCGCGCCACCACCGCGTCCAACGATAGAAGGGTAGGCAGTATTGGCCACAGCTAGTAAGTCATCTGCAACTTCATTCACCCAGTTTTCAAAACGTAGGGCTTGGGTATCATTTTCAACCCCCGTAAAGGCAATTTGTCCAGTCATCAAACGCTGGTTAACTTGTGTCTTAAATCCACCAGCTTGCTGAATCGTTTTCCCACCATTTGATGCAGCCGCAATCACAGAAGGTTCTTCAGTAACCATAGGAATGTGGATTTCTTGATCGTTTATTAGAAAGTTTAGAGCCAAACCATAGGGAAGTCCGTAGGTTGAGAGGGCATTTTCAATCATATTATCAGCAATTTCAGTGGGTAAACCTTGGCCGTTTTTTAAAAATTCTCCTTGGTCGCTAGTGATATGCTCTTGGTCCACTAAGACATCGATACGGTCTTGACGAGACTTTTTATAGTAGGATTTGAATGGATTTTCAGACATGATAACTCCTTTTTCAATAAAGAAACGGACCAGTATACCTAGCCCGCTTGGTTAAAAATAATATATATTATGACGCTTTTTGTAGGTAGATATTATCGTTCATTACCTGACCATCAACAATTAAAACGAAAACTTGTCTAAAGTCATCGAAATCAATGCGGTTGTCATGGCCTAAAAATTTTAAGCATTCTTTCTTACGGGAACTTGGCCAATATGGGTTTCTAGTACCTCGTCATAGGCGGAAAAATCCGTCTCATTGGTCCGCAAAACTAGGTCAACTTCCTGTTCATTAGAAAGACGTAAATATTGTGTATCACTTAAACAAATATGTTCAAATTGTGATAATGATTGCAATTTATTGATCGCTTTATTTGAAAAAAATAGCTTCAAATTTCTTCCCCCCATAGGCCTCAAAATAAAAGAATGCAAAAATATGTTCTTAAAAATATATCATATTGATGATATTAATACAATAGTGTGGTTGTGCTGAACCAACGCTCAATTCTATTATACCTTAAGTCAGAACGATTATGAACTACAACGCCATTAAAATGGCGTGTTTCTAGGAACACTCATGACTTGTTCCACTTATTTCAAAGCAAAACAGCGGTCTAAGCTATTTAACTAAGGCCTGTTCCAGGCCAATATTTAATATATTTTTAGCTGCGTTGATATCTCTATCGTGATGCATATTACACTTCATACAAGTCCAATGACGTATATTTAACGCTTTTTTACCGCTATCATACCCGCAATTAGAACATTTTTGGGTTGTCTTGTACGGATTAATAGCCACAAATGTCTTATCGTACATTTCGCACTTTGCCTCTAGGATTGTTCTAAACATCCGCCAGGATTGGCCAGCGATTGAACGGGCTAATTGATGATTTTTCATCATATTAGTCGTCTTTAAATCCTCTAGAACGATAACGTCATAACTTTTAACCATATCGGTTGTGATTTTATGAATGTAATCCTTGCGGATGTTTTTGATACGTTGATGAATACGGGCCACTTGGCGTTTGGCTTGCTGGTAGTTTTTCGCATCCACTAAATCCACACCGTTCTTTTTGGCTTGTAAACGTCTACGGGCCATTCGCTTTTCCCAATAATGTAATTGCTTCTTATAAGACAAATGTAGTCGCTGACTTTGATATTTTTGACCATCAGACGTAATAGCTAAATCACTTACACCTAAATCGACACCGACTACATTTCCTGTTTTGGGCATTGCTTGATTATCGCTTGTGACCAAAATGGAGATATAGTAGTCGCCACTAGGTGTATATTTAACGGTGACAGATTTTATGCGTTCATTCTCAATATGAAGCACACTTGACTTACATTTTATCCAACCTAATTTGGGTAATTTGATATACCGCTGATTATCATTAAAACGAATGTTGTTGCCACGTATGGTACTTAAATACGACTGTCTGGTGTTCTTCTTTGATTTGAATTTTGGGTATTTTGAATAATCTTTAAAAAACGAACAAAAGTTTCGGATAAGCGTTTAACACTACATTGAACAGCTACGCTATCAACTTCACGCAACCAGGGATATTCCTTCTTCATTTGTGGAATAAGAGAGGATAACGCATTATAAGATAGCATTTGAAGGTCAGGATTGTTTTCGTACCGCGCATTCAACATGGCCAACATTTCGTTCCAGATGAATCGGGTATGACCAAAGGTCATATGAATTAACTGACGCTGTTTTTCGTTAGGATAGATTTTACACTCAATTCCTTGATACATGTTTTCACCCCCTTGCGTTTATAGATATATTATACCATACGTATGACACTTGTTTATAGCGATAAAAATTACTATAATTTAGTTGAATAGGTGTTTACATATGATTGTGAAAACAAGGACAAATTTCTATGATTTTAATTTCCATTTGGTTTGGGTAACAAAGTATCGTAAGGAAATATTTACAACCATTGAAAAACAAAACGCCATGCAAGATATGTTGACGCATATTTGTGATGAACACGATATTGTCATCCAATCTCTCCAAGTTATGCCTGACCATATCCATATGTTGATTTCGTTCAACCCTAAACATGCCGCAAGTAGTATCGTCAAAACACTTAAAGGGAAATCTGCACGTCTATGGTTTAAAGCTTATCCAGAAACAAAAGCAATGTTATGGGGTGGCCATTTATGGACACCTAGTTATTTCATGGCAACCGTAGGTAGTATGTCTAAAGAAACTGTTAAAGAATATATAGAAAATCAATTAACGGAATACAATGACGGTCGCCCTAGAACTTGATTCATCCATGTAATGAATTACACGGATTTCTCAAGGGGCGACTTTAAATAAAATGTTTGGGTTACCACTTGCTAAAGGTGCAAGAAAAGCATATACTAAAAGAAATAATATACTTGTATGCACTAGGGGAGCTTTTGCTGAGATGTTTAAAAACAGACCCTCATAACTTGATCCGGTTTATACTGGCGTAAGGAAGTGTTCAATAGCCATTTGTTGGTGAATGATTTAATGCGTTAAATCGTTGAATACATTGAGAGGTCGTGTTTGTCACAATTGTGATAGATGCGATTTTTTTATTAACTTTGTTGATATTTCAAAATAGCTTGCATTGTGCCTACAAAAGAATGGAGAAGAAGAAATGAGATCAGTTAAGTTAAATGAAAATATCGAGGCCGCTATTGCAGCAGTAATTGCTTTTATAGTATCGATGATACCGATTGACATTGGCCCAAGTTTTGGAGTACAAATATCACTAGCCATTATTTATATTGTAGCGTTTAGAAGAGGGATTCGTGCTGGTTTACTGTCAGGATTCTTGTTAGGACTGATTAAATTTATTTCTGGATTTGCCAGTATTTTAACACCAGTACAAGGTATTATAGAATATATATTTGCCTTTGCCTTAGCTGGATTAGCGGGTATTTTTGCCCTACAAATCCAAGAAGCAGCAAAGAACAATCATGAAAAAAATCTTTTCCTATATGTTGGATTGGCTACTTTCATCGCCATATTTGCAGAATACTTTGTTCATTTTCTAGCCGGTGTAGCCTTTTGGGGGCAATACGCACCAGAAGGAATGAGCCCATGGGTGTACTCAGCTATCATGAACGGCATGTCGGGACTTGCGACATGGGGCGCATGCTATGCCATCTCTTATCTACTAATCAAAACTAATAAGAAAATTATCCTAGTTGAAAAATAAATACCCGCGAGCAAAACAGGGCAGTGACGTAGCAATCATGCCCTGTTTTTTGATGCATGTAGTTATTTGTTAAAATAAAAGCCAAAGGTTTTCTAATTTTTAAAGAAAACAAAAAACCAGAGTGAAATAAATCACTCCGGTTCTTATGTAATGAAAGGAATTGAAAAAATATTAGTTTTCAGTATCTTCTACAATTTTGCCTTCTTTTTCATCGATTAATTCTGGTTCTGCAACCTCTGCATCTGGGTCAACTGCTTCTGGCTCTTCAACTGGCGCAGAAATAGCTACAACAACCTCTTCAGCATCTGTTACTAATTCAATATCGCTAGCAAGTTTTAAGTCACCAGCAGTTACTGAGTCACCAATAGCTAAGCCTGTAACGTCTACTTCAACTGAATCTGGCGCAGTTGCTGGGTCAGCAACAACGTTAATTTCAAGTGTTGTAGTAGAAGCTACACCTTCTTTATCTGCTAAAGCATCTTCGTTAACAATAACGATAGATAATGGCATTTCAAGTTTTTGACCTTTTTTAATCGCTTGTAAAGAAATGTTGTAGATAGTTGGTTTCAACGCTGATTGTGAAATTTCACGTACGTAAACTGTATGTGTTTTACCGTCTAACTCTAAATCAAATACTGAGTTAAGACCTAATTCACGACGAATTTGTTCTACATCAGAAACTGACAATGAGATGTTAATTGGATCTAAGTCACTAGCGTACACAACGCCCGGAACTAAGTCTTCTTTACGTAATTGTTTAGCTGCTGAAGTACCAGCACCATCACGTTTTTGAGCTGTAAATTTCATTCGAATACCTCCTGAGTATATACGTTTGTATTTACGTTTCCTACAATTTAAAAATTTAGGAACACAATTAATGTTAACACATATGAGTAATAAAATCTATTTTAAGCTATAAACATGCAATAATTCATATGGATTTTCTAATAGAGAATTATGAGAAAAAGTAGCCTACACTGCTATAAATGTGCCTTCTATGGTAAAATAAAACAAATATAAAGAGTGACTGACATAGATAAAATGATCAACAAGGTAATAGGAGTCGCTTAGGAGGATTAAGATGCAATTTAAAAGTACACGTAACCAGGATAATATCGTGACAGCTTCACAAGCCATTGTTCAAGGACTAGCAACTGATGGCGGGCTTTACGTCCCAACAGAATGGCCTAGTATTGACCTTGATTGGTCTGAATTAAAAGAGATGACCTACCAAGAATTGGCTTATTTTGTTATGTCTATCTTTTTTGATGACTTTTCAGAAGCAGATTTAAAAGCTTGTATTGATGGTGCTTACGATGAAAAATTCGATACGGATGTAATTGCGCCATTAGCAAAAGTTGGGGATGACTACTATTTAGAATTATTCCACGGTCCAACGATTGCCTTTAAAGACCTAGCGCTACAAATCTTACCGCATTTAATGAAAAAATCAGCAGAAATGAATGCCAACGACAAAGAGATTGCTATTTTGACAGCTACTTCAGGCGACACTGGTAAGGCAGCAATGGCTGGATTTGCAGATGTACCAGGTACAAAGATCATTGTTTTCTATCCGCAAGGTGGCGTTTCTACTATTCAAGAAAAACAAATGGTAACCCAAAAAGGGGACAATACCTTTGTGGTGGCGATTGAAGGGAACTTTGATGATGCGCAAACAGAAGTGAAACGCTTATTTAACGATGAAGCTTTACGCGCTGATTTAGCGGCAGAAAACATCCAATTCTCATCAGCTAACTCAATGAATATCGGGCGCTTAATTCCGCAAGTGGTGTACTACTTCTACGCATATGCCCAATTAGTGAAACATGAAGAAATTGAAGCGGGCAGTCCGGTCAACTTTGTGGTCCCAACAGGAAACTTCGGGGACATCTTAGCTGGTTACTATGCACAAAAATTAGGTCTACCAGTTGGTAAATTGGTTTGTGCTTCTAACGATAATACTGTCTTATACGACTTCTTCAACACAGGTGTTTACGACAAAAACCGTGAGTTCAAGTTAACTATTTCACCGTCTATGGATATTTTGGTTTCAAGCAACTTCGAACGGATGTTATTCCACGCCCTAGGAGATGACGTGGCTCAGTTGTCAGCCTTGATGAATGACTTAGATGAAAAAGGGCGGTACGAATTCCCAGCTGACGTGAGCGAGAAATTTGCATCCTTCCTTGGCGAATTTGCCGACGAGGACCAAACTAAAGCTGAAATTGACCGCGTATACCAAGAATACGACTATTTAATGGATCCGCATACTGGTGTTGCATCAGCGAGTCTACAAAAATTGAAAGCCAAAGATGTCCTAAGTGGACCGAGCGTTGTTGTGTCAACAGCTAGCCCATACAAGTTCCCGCAAGCTGTTTTGACAGCTATTGGACAAGATGTTGAACATGCGACTGACGATGAATTGGTAGCCAACATTCAATCTGCAGGAAACCGCGATTATCCAAATGCCATCAAAGAAATCCAAACTGCTGAAGTACGCCACAACCGTGTGTCGACTGTAGCGGATATGAAGGCAACAGTTGTGGGTATTTTAACTAGAGAATAAGTCAATTGGAAAGTGTAGGAGACCATGCTTAAAGGATTAAATTTAACAGTCGTTGTCACGGGTGGCATCGCAGCGTATAAAATCCCAGATTTTGTCCGTACCCTCATTAAAGCAGGGGCTAATGTGCGCGTTGCCTTGACACCGTCCGCAAAGCAATTTGTCACACCGTATACCTTTGAAGTCCTAACCAAATATCCACCATTAGTTGAAGGTGTCCACAACCCGGATACCGTGGCCCATATCGCTTTAGCCGATTGGACTGACTACGCCATCGTTATGCCAGCAACCGCCAATACAATTGGGAAATTTGCCAATGGCATTGCGGATAACGAAGCATTGTCCATGATGTTGGCCTTGAAATCGCCACTCTTATTTGTACCCGCTATGAACGAGAAAATGTGGACTAACCAGGCTACTCAACGTAACGTCAGCCAACTCCGTTTAGACGGCCATATTGTGGTAGAACCAGATACCGGATTCCTGGCAGAAGGTTACGAGGGTAAAGGCCGGATGCCAGCCCCAGAAGCCGTATTCCAAGCCTTATTAGTCTCTATTGCCATCGATAAGCAGGGGCAAACTCTTGATTTAACCGGGCATAATCTACTGGTATCAGCCGGCGGGACTACCGAGAAATTAGACCCCGTCCGGTTCTTGACCAACCGTTCTTCTGGCAAAATGGGTTTGGCTATCGCCAATGCCGCCGCCCTTGCTGGCGGACAAGTGACTCTAGTCCGCACTGACCACGCTAAAAATCTGCCTGTTCTACCCGGCATAGAAGTGGTCACCGTCGAATCAGCTCAAGAATTGTATGACACCATGCACAAACATGTCACAGACAAGGATATTGTAATCATGTCTGCCGCTGTATCTGACTACCGATCTGCCCATCCAGCTGATCAAAAAATGAAAAAAGACCAGCTATCTAATCAGGATGGGTTGACCATTCAATTGGCCGAAAATCCTGATATTTTAGCTAGTTTGCCTAAAGAAGGCCATTATACAGTGGGTTTTGCAGCTGAAACTCAAAAGGTGATTGAATATGGCCGCAACAAATTATTGAAAAAAGGAGTCGACATGATTGTCGCTAATGACGTTTCAGACCAAACAATTGGCTTCAATACAGATGACAACCAAGTGACTTTAATCACTAAAGATAGTGAACGACCTTTAGAAAGACAAAGTAAAATCGGTGTAGCAGTTGAATTGTTAGCCCGTATACAAGACGAACTCAAATAGCTCAAAAAAATGATGCCGGAATTGAAATCCAGCATCATTTTTTTATATCTTAAATTGTCAAATTAAGTGCAACACAGTTTTATAAAAGATTTCATAAGGTGTTTTCCAATTCAAACATTTTTTGGGACGTGTATTTAATTTCGTTGCCCAACCTTGTATCTCTTCATCAGTTGCATCTGTCAAATCAACACCTTTCGGTGAGTACTCTCTAAGGAGTCCATTTGTATTCTCATTAGATCCTCTTTGCCAAGGGGCATGAGGATCTGGAAAATAAATTTGCGTATTATTTAATTCCTCAGTCAATCGGGCGTGTTGACTGAATTCTTTACCACGGTCAGGTGTAATGGTTTTACAAAAATCAGAATCAATACCTTGTAGTAATTTAATCATTTGGTCAACTACCGGCTTAGAAGCTTTCTTCTCAGATTTACCGATTAGTAATAACCTAGATTTTCTATCAACTAGCGTTACTAAGCACGCTTTACCAGTTTGACCTGCAACTGTATCTGCTTCCCAATGACCAATCTCAGTTCGTTCATTAGCGCTATCAGGTCGTTCATGAATCGTATTGGAGATAGGGATCTTTCCTCTTCTCTCTACGTGATTTTTAGAATGGCGTGTTTTACCTCTGTGTCTTAATTTACGGATAGCGCCTCGATTACCGGTTGATAAACCAGGCTCATCGAAGTCGCCACGATAAATTGCACGATAGATAGTATTATAACTGATTTTATTTTTGGCATTTTCAAGGTTCAAACGACCAGAAATTTGTTCTGGAGACCATTGTTCGTTGAGAAATAGTCGTTTGACCAACTGGAAAATAGAGTCTTTATCTAGCGTGCGATGCCTGCCACATAGTTGTTTTCTACGTTTATACTCTCCATGAGCAGTTGACGGTGAATAACTGCCATCCTTGTTTGAATTACGATGTAATTCTCTTGAGATAGTCGATTTAGAACGGTCCAGGGTCTCGGATATATGCCCGATAGTTTCGCCTTGTTCATACATTAGGAATATTGTTTCTCGCTCGTTCATGGTAAGATGTGTGTATGGATTCATAGCTTTCTCCTTCTAATAGTTGGTTAGTACATCTATTTTATAGGAAAACTATGGATCTTTTTTTATTTTATTATTGTTGTTGCACTTAAATTGTAAATTCGTCATATATAAGTAATTAATCTTAAATTATTCGTCGCCCAACAAGTGGGTATGCTCGTCAAGGGCGAATGGTGTTTCTTCACTGATGTGGTCGTAGAACATGATCCCATTTAAATGGTCAATTTCATGTTGCAATACGATGGCTGGGTAGCCAGAGAAACGTTTCTTATATTCGTTACCGTCAATATCGTTATAAGTAACTGTGATGCGGGCGTGACGAGGGACATAACCTGGTACGTCGCGGTCAACAGATAAACAACCTTCACCTTCACGAAGACAAACACCTTCAACAGAATGGCTGACAACGCGTGGGTTTAAGAATACACCGTTTAATAATGGCTCGGCATTTTCTGGATCCATCAAGTCTGGCACTAATAGGGCAGTCATTTGAATAGATACATCTAATTGTGGCGCAGCAATCCCAACACCACCACGTAAACCATATTTTTCAGCTAATTCTTCATCCTGGCTATTGCGTAAAAATTCCATCATATCATCAGCTAACTGACGAATTTCCTCAGAAACTGGGAAAGTAATTTTTTCAGCTTTCTTCCGTAAGGTAGGATGTCCTTCACGAATAATGTCTTCCATAGTAATCATCTGAACAACTCCTTTTCTTCTATCATAACTGGTATATTTTCTCATAAAAAGACTTTGAATGCAAAAAAACTATACTATGTAAACTAATTCACTAGGTGAAACAGAAGTTCAAATATTACTAGTACAGTTTAAGAAACACTTATAAAACAATCTATTTCTATTTAATCGAAAATGGCTTGGTTGTGGTAAAAGATTAAGTTTACTATAAAATTAACAATGGAAGGGTTTTCTAATTGTGGTTTCTGTATTATAATAGATTTTATTGCAAAAACTGCAAAAAGATTGAAAAGGCTCACATGATTTGATAAGGTAAATCAGTAAGGTAAACAAAATAACACAGCTTAACGATAGTATGTGAAATTTTTATAAAAGAGAGGAATGTGTTACAAATGGCTAAATTACCAGTGGATTATGAAGCGCAGCTAGATGCTATCAGTGCTCAATTTCAAATGGTTCAAATTTTAGATGAAGATGGCAATGTTGTTAACCCTGACATCATGCCTGATTTATCAGATGAAGAATTAGTTGAGTTAATGAAACGTATGGTTTTCTCACGTACACTTCATGAACGCTCAATGGCATTGGCAAAACAAGGTCGTTTAGGTTTCTACGCGCCTACTTTAGGTCAAGAAGCTTCTCAAATGGCAAGTTCTTATGCATTTACAAAAGATGACTGGTTGTTCCCAGGATATCGTGATATCCCTCAATTAATCGCTCACGGTTTAAAAATCTCTCAAGCATTCTTATGGTCTCGGGGACATGTTGAAGGTAACAACTACCCGGCTGATCTAAATGCAATGCCACCACAAATTATCATTGGTGCACAATACATCCAAGCGATGGGGTCTGCTCGTGCACAAAAATTAAATGGTGACAAAGCTGTAACATTTACATATACAGGTGACGGTGGTTCATCTCAAGGTGATGTATACGAAGGTATGAACTATGCTTCTCGTTATAAGGCACCAGTCGTATTCTTTATTCAAAACAACGGTTTTGCAATTTCAACACCTCGTTACAAACAAACAGCTGCTGAAACTTTAGCACAAAAAGCTGTATCTGTAGGTATCCCAGGTATTCAAGTAGACGGTAACGATGCTTTAGCAGTTTACGCTGTATCTAAACAAGCACGTGAATGGGCATTAGCTGGTAACGGTCCTGTTTTAATTGAAACAGTTACAAACCGTTTAGGCGCGCATTCTACTTCAGGTGATGATCCTAAGATCTACCGTACGCAAGAAGACATTGACAGCTGGACTAAACGTGAACCCTTAATCCGTATGCGTGCATTCTTAGAAGGAAAAGGCCTATGGTCTGAAGAAATCGAAAATGAATATGTAGAACAAGTTCGTGAAGAAATCAAAGAAGCTGCGAAAGAAGCTGACATGGCACCTAAACAAACAGTTACGCAATTCTTAGAAAACATGTTCGAAGTGCCTGGACAAAATATTCAAGAACAAATTGAAGCATATTCAGCAAAGGAGGCTAAATAATTATGGCTAACTTAACAATGATCGAAGCGATTACTGAAGCGCTAGACCAAGAAATGGCTCGCGATGAAAAAGTATATATTTTTGGTGAAGACGTTGGTAAAAACGGTGGTGTTTTCCGTGCGACTAAGGGTTTATTCGACAAATATGGCGAAGAACGTTTAAGCGATACGCCATTATCTGAATCAGCTATCGGTGGTATGGCAATTGGTATGGCATTACACGGTTTCCGTCCAGTAATGGAAATCCAATTCTTTGGTTTCGTATTTGAAGTATTTGACTCAATTGCTGGTCAAATGAACCGTACACGATTCCGCATGGGCCAAACTCGTAACTTACCTATCACTATCCGTTCACCATTTGGTGGTGGTGTGCATACACCAGAAATGCATGCGGACTCATTAGAAGGTTTAATGGCACAAACGCCTGGTTTGAAAGTTGTTATTCCATCTAGCCCAAGTGATGCTAAAGGTTTATTAACTGCTGCAATTCGTGATAACGACCCAGTATTATTCTTAGAGCACATGAAACTTTACCGTTCATTCCGTGAAGAAGTACCTGAAGAACAATATACACTTGAAATTGGTAAAGCAAACGTTGTTCAAGAAGGTTCTGATGTAACAATCATTGCTTATGGCTACATGGTTCGTGAAGCAATCAAAGCGGCTGAAGAATTAGCTAAAAATGGTGTTTCTGCTGAAATCGTTGACTTACGTACAGTTTCGCCATTAGATATGGCAACAATTACAAAATCAGTTGAAAAAACTGGTCGCGTAGTAATCGTACAAGAAGCACAACGTCAAGCGGGTGTTGCGGATAAGGTGGCTTCAGAAATTTCTCAGCGTAGCATTTTGTCTCTAGAAGAACCAATTAAAGTTGTCGCTGCGCCAGATACAGTATTCCCATTTGGTATGGCTGAAAATGCTTGGTTGCCAAATGCAACTGATATTGTTGCGGCTGCTAACGAAATTACAGGTAAATAGTAATTAGGGGCGTGACATTGATGTCACAGCCCCCTTTATTACTTGTTAAAATATAAACTTTAAGCTCTAATTAGAAGGGATGAATAACAAATATGGCCTTTGTATTTAATTTACCAGATGTCGGCGAAGGTATGGCGGAAGGCGAAATCGTTTCATGGCTAGTAGCTGTAGGCGACCAAGTCAACGAAGAAGATCCAATCGTTGAAATCCAAAATGATAAATCAGTAGAAGAAATTTACTCACCAGTTACAGGTAAGGTAACTGAATTACATTACAGTGAAGGTGATGTTGCCATTGTTGGTACACCATTAATCACTTTTGAAGGTGAAGGATTAGAAGACAACGCAGCTGCATCAGCGCCTGCAGAAAAAGCTGCAGCACCTGCACCAGCAGCGGAAGCACCAGCTGCACCTGCAACAGGTGGCGGCGTATACCAATTCACTTTACCAGACGTAGGTGAAGGTATGGCTGAAGGTGAAATCGTTTCTTGGTTGGTTGCTGAAGGCGACGACGTAAATGAAGAAGATTCGTTAGTTGAAATCCAAAACGATAAATCAGTTGAAGAAGTAGCTTCTCCTGTAACAGGTAAGATCGTTCGTATCTTAGTGGAAGCTGGAACAGTTGCTAACGTTGGTGATGTATTAGCTGAAATTGATGCACCTGGTCATAACTCAGAAGCATCAGCACCAGTTTCTACTCCAGAATCACCTGCACAAGAAACTAAAGCGGCAGATCCAGCAGCTGGCGTGTCTACAAACGCATCAGCTGGTAACGTACCAGTTGCTTCAGATCCTAACAAACGCGTATTAGCAATGCCTTCTGTACGTCAATTTGCTCGTGAGCAAGGTGTTGACATTACAGCTGTTGCTGGTACTGGTAAAAATGGTCGTGTCTTACGTGAAGATGTTGCCAACTTTAACGGCGCAACAACTGTTGCACCTGAAGCACCTGCTACTGAAACTGCTCAAGTAGCAGCGACAACAGAAGCACCAGCAGCTAAACCAGCTAAACCAGCTAAGAAAGCTGCCACACTTGCTGACAACTCAGACCGCGTAGAACGTATCAAGATGACACCAATGCGTAAAGCAATCGCTAAAGCAATGGATACAGCTAACCACACAGCGCCAATGGTTACATTGTTCAAAGATGTGGAAGTTTCTCAATTATGGGATCACCGTAAGAAATTCAAAGATATTGCAGCTGAACGTGGTACTAAATTGACCTTCTTACCTTATGCTGTGAAAGCTTTAGTAGCAGCTGTTAAGAAATATCCTCAATTAAATGCTTCTATTGATGATGCTACACAAGAATTTGTATACAAACATTACTACAACATTGGTATTGCAACTGATACTGATGCGGGCCTATATGTGCCAAACATTAAGAATGCAGATACTCGTTCAATGTTCGATATCGCTGATATCATCAATGAAAATGCAGCTAAAGCACATTCTGGCGAATTAAAAGGCCCAGAGATGGCTGACGGTACAGTTTCTATTTCTAACATCGGTTCTGTTGGTGGAGAATTCTTTACACCGATCTTAAACTACCCAGAAACAGCTATCCTAGGATTTGGTGCTATCAAGTCTGAACCTGTTGTAAATGCTGATGGTGAAGTTGTTGCGGGTCGCGTATTGAAATTATCATTAACATTTGACCACCGTATCGTAGACGGTGCAACTGGTCAAAAAGCGCTGAACGAAATCGCTCGTTTAATGGCTGACCCTGAATTATTATTGATGGAAGGATGATTATAGAATGGTAGTAGGCGCATTTGCAATTGAATTAGACACAGTTGTTATCGGTGCTGGACCTGGTGGCTATGTAGCTGCCATCCGCGCTGCACAATTAGGACAAAAAGTAGCAATCGTTGAACGCGAGTTTATCGGTGGGGTTTGCTTGAACGTAGGTTGTATTCCTTCAAAAGCCTTGATCCAAGCTGGTCATGCTTATCATAACGCTAAAGGCGGCGACGCTGCCTTTGGTGTAACTTCTGGTGACGTTAAATTAGACTTCGCGCAAACACAGGACTGGAAGAACAATACAGTAGTAAATACGTTAACTTCTGGTGTTGAAATGTTACTTAAAAAGAATAAAGTTGAAATCATCCGTGGTGAAGCTTACTTCAACAACGAAAATGAATTTACTGTAATGGGTGATGATGATTCTCACCAATTATACTCATTCAACAACGCAATCGTTGCAACAGGTTCTACACCAATCCAAATCCCAGGATTCAAATTTGGTGGCCGTGTTGTAGATTCAACAGGTGCTTTAAACTTTGAAGAAGTTCCTGAAAGCTTAGTTGTTATCGGTGGCGGGGTTATCGGTTCTGAATTAGGTATGGCTTACGCTAACCTAGGTTCTAAGGTAACAATCTTAGAAGGTTCTCCCCAATTATTACCAACATTTGAAAAAGATATGGTAAAAGTTGTAGAAAAAGAAATGAAGAACATCGGTATCGAAACAACTGTCAACGCGATGGCGAAAGAAGCCGTAGACAACGGTGACTCAGTAACAGTTAAGTACGAAGTTAAAGGTGAAGCTAAAGAAATCACTGCTGACTACGTATTGGTATCTGTTGGCCGTCGTGCGAATACAGCAGACTTAGGGTTAGAAGCAATTGGGGTTGAATTAACAGAACGTGGTTTAGTCAAAGTTGATAATCAAGGCCGCACTTCAGTGAAAAACTTCTTCGCAATCGGTGATATCACACCTGGTGCTGCTTTAGCGCATAAAGCATCTTACGAAGGTAAGATTGCTGCAGAAGCGATCTCTGGTAAACCAGCAGCTATCGACTACAAAGTGATGCCATCTGTAGCTTACACTACACCTGAATTAGCTTCTTACGGTTTAACTGAAAAAGAAGCTAAAGATCAAGGTTTAGACGTGAAAACTGTGAAATTCCCACTAGCGGGTAACGGTCGTGCATTATCATTAAACGCTGGCCAAGGTTTCATCCGCTTAGTAGCGACTAAAGAAGATGACGTATTAGTTGGCGCGCAAATGGTTGGTATCTCTGCTTCAGACGTTATGGCTGAGGTTGGGTTAGCGATCGAAGCAGGCATGAACGCAGAAGACATCGCTTTAACAATTCATGGCCACCCAACATTATCAGAAGTTGTAATGGATGCAGCTGAAGGATTATTAGGATTGCCAATTCACATGTAGACCATCTTAATAAGTTATAATTTGACTTTTCATTTGAATATTCAGACGAGAAAATCCCGTGTAAGTTTAACTTACGCGGGGTTATTTTTTTGACCTTATCCCAAATGAGTTCTTTGAGTTTTATATTAAAAAAAGCCTCTAAAAGAAATGTGAATAAAGGTAAAAGTAAAGACAATCAATATTAGGCTGAGATATAAGCTAGCATCTGCCATAATGGTTTGAGCTCATTGTGCAATATTTGCAGAAAACTAGGTGTAAAGATCAGTCGAAAGGTTAAAACAAATGCGAATGGTATAGCGCCAAATAATAGGGTACGAGCATTAAAGTGCAATGAAAACTTGAAAAACTGATGGGTAAGTTATCTCTTTTACATATTTTCCGCTATAATAAATATGAAAACGAAAGCGGAGGAATACGATGTCTAACAATTATCAATATCCAATCGATTTGGATTGGACCAGTCAAGAAATGGCGACAGTGGTGAAGATGTGGAATGGCTTGGAGCAGGCGTATGAATCAAGCATCAACCGTGAGGAATTACTGAATCGGTATAAAGCATTTAAGGAAGTTGTCCCAAGTAAGATGGAAGAGAAGCAGTTAGGCAACAGCTTTGAGAAAATTTCTGGTTATCAGCTTTACGGCACCATCAAAAAGGCAAGAAATTCGGAAGCAAAAACCATTTCAATGCCGTAAGGCGAATAAGTTGAATCATTACAGGGTGAAGTAGGAGGCATGTAAATGTTAGAAGCGCGGGCAGCGTTGGTGAAAGAGTGGGTTGAAGAAGCAGCAAGCTATATCCACGACCAATTGAATAGTGAAATCCAAATAGAAAGTAAATCCAACCGAAAAGATCTTGTTACCAACGTAGATAAAGAAGTTGAATTACTATTTAGAAACAAGATTGCAGCCAATTTTCCAGACGACCGTTACATCGGGGAGGAGAAAATGGGTGACACCCCGTCCAGTCTGGCTGGCGGTGTATGGATTGTAGATCCCATCGACGGCACAGCCAATTTTGTCCTACAGCAAAATCACTTTGCCATCATGGTCGCTTACTACGAAGACGGCCTTGGAAAGCTAGGTGTTGTGTACGACGTGATGAATGACGATTACTTTGAAGCCATCGCTGATCAAGGGATTAAACGAAACGGCCAAGTCTTTCAACCACCATTCAAGGACAAAAGCCTAAAAGACTCCTTGATTGCGGTCAATGGGGGCATGATCATGACTGACGCTTATAAAGTACAACAACTAGTCAAAGAATCTATGGGTCTTCGCATTTATGGGTCAGCGGGCATTGAAATCATTGCCTTGTTGAAGGGTGAAATCGCCGCTTACGTTTCACCAAGGCTGCAACCCTGGGACATTGCTGCCGGCCAAGTCTTGGCAAACGAAGTGGGCATTCAAGTATCGCAATTTACTGGCGAACCGGTTGATTTATTAAACCAAAATCGGGTATTAGCAGCCTACCCGTCAGCATATCGACGAATGATTGAGAATTTGAAGGGTCCAAGATAAGCAAGCATTGTACTTTTTATATCAAAAGGGGCTTGAACTTCCTGATTTATTTGGTCCACATAATCGAAAAAACTAGTAATTTCAATTGATAAGTGATACGATATTATGGCGGTTTTATTACGAGAAACTTTGTTAAAGTTTATAACTATGGGTTTTACGGTAAAACGGTTTCATAAACTTGACAAATAATTGATACAAAATTTGTATTTATTATATAAATGGAGGAATTTTTAAAAATGGCAAAACGTGAAGATATTCGTAATGTTGCAATCATTGCCCACGTTGACCACGGTAAAACTACTTTGGTTAACCAATTGTTGGAACAATCAGATACTTTAGATGAACGTACAAAAATTGACGAGCGTGCAATGGACTCTAACGATATCGAGAAAGAACGTGGTATCACCATCCTAGCTAAGAATACAGCTGTAAACTACAAGGGTCACCACATTAACATCATGGATACTCCAGGACATGCGGACTTCGGTGGTGAAGTTGAGCGTATCATGACAATGGTAGACGGTGTAGTTTTAGTTGTAGATGCTTACGAAGGTACAATGCCGCAAACGCGTTTTGTATTGAAAAAAGCGTTTGAAGCGAACTTAACGCCAATCGTTGTTGTAAACAAAATTGATAAACCATCAGCTCGTCCATCAGAAGTTGTAGACGAAGTATTAGACTTGTTTATCGAATTAGGTGCAGATGATGAAATGTTAGACTTCCCAGTAGTATACGCTTCAGCTTTAAGTGGTACTTCAAGTCTTTCTGACGATCCAGCTGACCAATCAGAAACAATGGACCCAATCTTCGATACAATTCTTGAAGAAATCCCAGCACCAGTTGATAACTCTGAGGAAGGTTTACAATTCCAAGTATCGTTACTAGACTATAACGACTACGTTGGTCGTATCGGTATTGGTCGTGTATTCCGCGGTACTATCCGTGTAGGTGACCAAGTTACCTTGATGAAACTTGACGGTACTGAGAAAAACTTCCGTGTAACAAAATTATTCGGTTTCTTAGGTTTAGAGCGTGTTGAAATTAACGAAGCGAAAGCCGGAGAACTTATTGCTGTTTCTGGTATGGAAGATATTTTCGTTGGGGAAACAGTTGTAGATTCAAGCATCAAAGAGGCTTTAGAGCCATTACGTATTGATGAACCAACACTACAAATGACTTTCTTAACAAACGATTCACCATTCGCAGGTCAAGAAGGTAAACACGTAACTTCTCGTAAACTAGAAGAACGTTTACGTTACGAATTACATACTGACGTTTCATTACGTGTAGACAATACAGAATCTCCGGATGCATGGGTTGTTTCAGGTCGTGGTGAGCTTCACTTATCTATCTTGATTGAAAACATGCGTCGTGAAGGTTACGAGTTACAAGTATCTCGTCCAGAAGTTATTATCCGTAACATCGATGGTGTGAAATCTGAACCGTTTGAGTTAGTTCAAATCGATACACCTGAAGAATACCAAGGTTCAATTATCGACGCCTTAAACCAACGTCGTGGTAATATGGTAGACATGATCTCTACAGGTCTAGGTACAACTCGTTTAACTTACCATGTACCAGCTCGTGGTATGATTGGTTTCACCACTTACTTCATGTCATTAACACATGGTTACGGTATCTTGAACCATACATTTGACCACTATGCACCATACATCAACGAACCAATCGGTGGTCGTCGTAATGGGGCCTTAGTATCAACTGATACTGGTAAAGCAACTACTTACGGTATCATGCAAGTTGAAGACCGTGGTACAATCTTTGTTAACCCAGGTACACAAGTATACGGGGGTATGATTGTTGGTGAAAGTACACGTGAAAAAGATATTGTTGTAAACATTATCCGTTCTAAAAACTTAACTAATGTTCGTTCTTCAAACAAAGACCAAACAGCTTCAATCAAAGCACCGAAACTACTGACACTTGAAGAATCATTAGAATTCATGAATGAAGATGAGTACTGTGAAGTAACACCAGAAAGCATTCGTTTACGTAAATCAATCTTAAACGAAGCTGAACGTGCAAAAGCAGCTAAGAAAAAGAACTTAGGTTAATTTGATTAATGCGCTATAGCGTACATAAATACTTTTTTAAGACGTAGACGATTTGTCTGCGTCTTTTTTATGGTTATTTTTTACAGAGAAGATTACATAGTAGGTTGACCAATAAATCATGTTTGATTTTTCAATAAATTGTAATAGGATTCCGCTAATGTATGGGCCGATTATGCTATAATGGATAACTGAGTAATGGCTGTCCATACCACTACTTATTTCTAGTATCAACGGATGTATAACATCATACAAAATCCATAAAGGAGGGCTATTGTGCCAACAGAATCTAAAAGAAAAAAAGCCCAAGCAAATAAGGAAAAACAAAAAAAATCAAATGCATTAGATAAAGAGAAAGCAAAAAAACAATCTAAAAATGCGCGTAAGCAAGCTAAAAAAGAAAGAAATCATGAAGGACCATCCTGGTTTAAACGCGTCCTTGCCCATTGTGAAGATTTAGATGGGAAGATTTTGATATTATATGGCTTGCTGCTGACAATTGGATTATTGATGGTGACAACTGCATCATCTTACCTAGCGACATCATCAGGTCAAGTGACATACTATTATTTAGAGAGACAGGGCCTCTTTGCGGTTGCTGGTATCATCGCTATCTTTCTAATTTATATTATCAAGCCAGAAATATGGCGACATCAACGTTTTCAAAAGTTAATGTATATAGGGGTCACGGTCCTATTAGTTTTCACTTTCATATTTGGGGAAACCATTAATGGAGCTCAAGGCTGGATTGGGGTTGGTGCCTTCTCCATTCAGCCAGTAGAGTTTGCAAAACCAGCCTTGGTTCTATTAGTCGCTAATTTCTTAGCGAAGGATGAGGTTCAGAAGACGATTGCTGAAGTAAATAGTCCATTTAAATTGATTGCTCAATACAAAAAAGAGGCGGCAGCTATTGGTATTTGGGTAGCGCTCGTATTCTTCTTCCCAGATGTAGGTGGTGTACTCATTCTTGGGTCATTATTTGTAATCCTCCTATTAAATTCTGGCCTAACACTGAAATGGCTGACTAAATCAGTTCTAGCAGCAATTGTTGTGTATATTTCAGTTATTATTATCTTGAATCTATTTGATTTATCGCATATAGATAATTATCAGATTGCCCGCTTTACCTCTTTTATTAATCCATTCGCGGATGCACAGGATACAGGACTGCAATTAGTTTATGGCTATTATGCCTTATCAAATGGTGGCATCCTTGGCCGGGGTGCAGGAAACTCTATCCAAAAACTTGGCTACTTGCCTGAAGCGCATAATGATTTTATTATGGCAATTATTGGAGAGGAATTTGGTTTGTGGGGCGTGATGCTTGTACTTGTTTTGTACTTTGCACTAGTGGTTTACATCTTCCACAAAGCCATTAAAATGCACCGTATATATGACCAAACCGTCCTTGTTGGTGTTGGTTCATACTTTTTAATTCAAGCTTTTGTAAACTTGGGTGGGGTATTAGGGTTAATTCCCTTAACAGGCGTTACTTTCCCCTTCATGTCTTATGGAGGGTCTAGCCTTCTTGTAACGAGTATGATGACAGGTATCGCCTTATCCGTTATCGCCTCTGATCGTTCGTGGCGACGTAGCCTTCGGGCCAAAAAGGCAAAACCAAGTCAAGCGGGCTTGCATGAACAAAATGAATAATTGATGTCTAAGAACAGATCTGTTGAAGCGGTCTGTTCTTTTTATATTTGTAAAAACGAATATTGAAATTACTTTCATTTTTCAGGGGAAATAGATTGCAAAAAAACGAAATGGTGAAAGTAGATTCTAAAATATATAATCCATTTAAAATAATTTTAAATCCTTATAAAAAAGCATTTAAACGGATTCTAAAGACTATTTTCTAATGGCGATTTTATAGGAATAAACATAAGGAAGTAAAATGATCATGAATAAAACACAATTTATGCAACAAGTTAAAGACGGAATCATCGTATCTTGCTAAGCCTTACTAGGTTAACCTCTGGATTCAGAAATGGGCGGGGTAATGTCTTTGAACAAGGGATTGATTTCGTCGGGACTACTTTGCTATGTCTGAGGCGGTCCCAATGCATTTAAGGTGATGCTAGGAAAAGTGCAAACCGAAGGCTTAATTACTAAATCCTATAAAAAGGGTTTATTATTCTAGACGTAGTCTAGATGACTAGTATATATATCACTTTTTTTGCATAAAAGTTTGGTAATGGCGATCAAAATTGATATAATTTCTGATAGGAATGTAATCGGTTAGTTGTTGGTGAGCTAGCCTTTTGCAAAGGGAGGAGAGATGAAATGAAACGTTTAATTTCAGCTAGTGCCAGCGAGATCAATCAGATGGATGCTGGCCAATTAAAGAAAGCTATTTTTGCCAGTGAAGGACGGACCATTATTGCAGAAACCGTAGTGACATCGCCGCCTTTGATTCAAGGGCTGTCAAACCCTGAAGTGATGGCGACGTTTGGTGCAGATATCATTGTCTTGAATGAGTTAGATGTCTTCAACCCAGAAATTCCAGGTCTGGAAGCATTTGCGGGGTCAAAAGAAACCATCCGTGAATTAAAGCGATTAATCGGAAGACCGATTGCAATCAATTTGGAACCTGTTGATGAAGAGCAGGAATTGCTTGAAAGTCGGGTGTCTTTAAATCCAGGTCGCTTGGTGTCTAAAGCGAGTTTACAAGCGACGAATGATTTGGGTGTAGACATGATTTTACTGACAGGGAATCCAGCTACGGGTGTGACTATGTCAGCAATCAAGGACGCAGTCAAAGAAACGAAAAAATATTTTTCAGGGCTAGTCTTTGCGGGTAAAATGCATGGGGCGGGGCTTACGGAGAGTATCGTCAATGAAGAGGCTTTGCTTGGGTTTATGGATGAGGGCGCTGACGGGGTCTTGATTCCGGCTGTGAATACGGCGCCTGGGGTGAATGAGCTTGAAAACCAGGCGGTCACGAAAAGTGTGCATGCACGTGGTGGATTGGTGATGGCGACGATTGGGACGAGTCAAGAGTCTGCCCAAGCTTCAGTGATTGAAACGATAGGTTTATCCAATAAACGTGTTGGCGTAGACTGCCACCACATTGGTGATGGTGCCTACGGTAGGATGCCTGATCCAGAAAATATCACCGCTTTGAGTTTGGCGGTGCGGGGTAAACGGCATACTTATTTCCGCATGGCTCAGTCTGTAAACCGTTGATAGATCATCAATGTATATTAAAAATTGTCTTTATCAAAAGGGAGGATAAGATAATATGAAAAATTATTTACAAAATTTAGGAAAATCGATCATGTTACCGGTATCGATTTTACCTGTTGCGTCTTTATTAATGGGGATTGGTTATTGGATTGATCCAGCTGGACTTTCTGGTGACGGGTCTAACCAAGCGGCTGTCTTCCTGATTCAATCAGGGACTGCCATTATCAACAATTTACCGATTCTATTTTCAGTGGGTATTGCTACAGGATTATCTAAGGATTCCAATGGGGCGGCTGGTTTATCAGGTTTAGTCGGTTACCTCATTGTGACAAACCTATTATCAACGGCTGGTTTAAGTGTCTTACTCAATATGCCTGTTGAAGAAGTACCGATGGCTTTCGGCGCAACACAAAATGTCTTTATGGCCATTATTTCTGGTTCAGTAGCGGCAGCCTTATATAACCGCTATTCAGGTACTAAATTGCCAACAGCGCTCGCATTCTTCTCAGGTAGACGGTTGATTCCAATCTTAACAGCAGGTGCTATGTTAATCATATCTTTACTGCTGTATTTCGTTTGGCCAGTAGCTTATGACGCTTTAGTAGGATTCGGTACGTTCATCTCAGGCCTTGGCGCGCTAGGTGCTGGTATTTACGGTTTCTTCAACAAGTTACTAATTCCAACTGGTTTACACCACGCCTTAAACTCAGTATTCTGGTTTGATTTAATTGGGATTAATGACATCGGAAACTTCTGGGCCTCTGAAGGGGTAAAAGGGGTTACTGGAATGTACCAAGCCGGCTTCTTCCCAATCATGATGTTCGGTTTACCTGGGGCAGCTTTGGCCATGTATAAGAATGCAGAATCAAAAGCGAAGAAAATTGCAGCTGGTACCATGATTGCTGGTGCTTTCGCTTCATTCTTCACAGGAATTACTGAACCTCTAGAATTCTCATTTATGTTTGCAGCGCCAGGATTATACTTGGTTCACGCCTTCCTAACAGGGGTTTCAATGTTTGTTGCAGCAACCTTCCACTGGACTGCTGGATTCGGGTTCTCGGCAGGGTTAGTTGACTTTGCCTTAAGCTTGAATGTGCCGATTGCTAACCAACCATTAATGCTGTTAGTTCTAGGTTTAGTCATGTTTGTGGTTTACTACTTTATCTTCGATTTTGCTATCCGTAAATTCGATTTTGCCACACCGGGACGCGGTGAAAATGCCGTAACTGAAGCAGCGATTACAGAATCTGATTCAGAAACTACTGCTGGCAAAAAAGGTAGTGGATCTCAAGCTAGCGATGATAAATATTCACGCATGGCGAATGTCATCTATGATGCTGTTGGTGGACAAGACAACATCCGTAGCTATTACAACTGTGCAACCCGATTACGTTTTGAATTAGACGATGTTGACCAAGTCGATCAAGCAAGAATCAAAGGTCTTGGTGTACCCGGGGTGAACGTCTTAGATAAAAACCACTTACATGTTATTGTCGGAACAGACGTCCAATTCGTTGCCGATGAAATGAAAAAAATAGAAAATCAATAATATTTAAGAGAAGTTGGGGGTAAACCTCAGCTTTTTTTTGATAAAAGGCATAATTACTAAATCATTATAGAAGAAAAAGCTTTCTTTTTAGCTCTAGACTAATTGATCATGAAGTACAAAACACCATAATAGCCGATTGGTGAAAAGTAAAACGTTAACATCTGTCAATTATGATAATAAAATGAGATTTCTTTCATTTTCCTATATCAAAATTGTTCAAAATATGGCAAACTATGATACAATTGGCTAGTGGAAACAAGCGTCAAGAAATGAGAGACGTAAGAGAGGGAGTTACTATATATGATAAATAAAGTGTTAGTTGCGAACCGTGGGGAAATCGCAATCCGTATTTTCCGAGCGTGTTTTGAACTAGGAATTAGTACAGTCGCAGTTTATTCACAAGAGGATGAAGTATCAGTTCACCGTTTCAAGGCGGATGAGTCTTATTTATTGTCTAAGGATAAAAAGGCTGTTGAAGCTTATTTAGATATCGAATCGATTATTCAAATTGCGAAAGATGTGAATGCTGACGCGATTCACCCTGGTTACGGCTTCCTGTCTGAAAATACTGAATTTGCGCGTCGTTGTGAGGAAGAGGGCATCAAGTTTATTGGTCCTTCACACGAAATTTTAGATATGTTCGGGGATAAAGTAAAAGCTCGTGAAGCAGCTAAAAAAGCGAATATTCCGTTGATTCCAGGTTCTGATGGACCAGTTGAAAGTCTTGAAGAAGTGTTTGAATTTGGTAAAACTGCTGGTTACCCAATTATCATCAAAGCTGCCTTAGGTGGTGGAGGACGTGGTATGCGTGTGGTACGTTCAGAAGATGAAGTAGCAGAACAATACCGTCTAGCGGTTTCTGAAGCGACTAAAGCTTTTGGTTCAGGTGAAGCCTACGTTGAGAAATACGTAGAAGGACCTAAACATATTGAAGTTCAAATCATGGCTGATGAGCAAGGAAACACTATGCATTTATGGGAACGTGACTGTTCAGTTCAACGTCGTCACCAAAAAGTGGTTGAGGTTGCCCCAACTGTAAACATGTCAATGGAATTACGTAACCGTATCTGTAATTCTGCCCGTGACTTCTTAGATTCAGTGGACTACGCTAATGCCGGAACTGTTGAGTTCTTGTTAGATGGCGATGACTTCTACTTTATCGAAGTAAACCCTCGTGTCCAAGTAGAACATACAATTACAGAGCAAATCACTGGTGTGGACATTGTCCAAACACAGATCCGTGTTGCTGCAGGTGAAAGCTTAAGTGAAATTGGTTTACCAGCACAAGAAGACTTACCATTAAATGGTTTTGCAATCCAATGTCGTGTAACTACAGAGGATCCAAATAACAACTTCTTCCCAGATACAGGTAAAATCAATACTTACCGTTCTCCAGGCGGTTTTGGTGTCCGTTTAGATGCGGGTAATGGTTTCCAAAATACAGTTGTTAGTCCGTACTTTGACTCAATGATTGCTAAGTTAATCACTTACGGTACAGATTTCGAAGATACGGTAGCCAAAACCGACCGTGCCTTAAGAGAGTATCGTGTGCGTGGGGTTAAGAACAACATTCCATTCTTGCGTAACGTTGTAAACCATCCTGTCTTCCAAGCAGGTACTGCAAACACTGTATTCATCGATAATACACCTGAATTGTTTGATTTCCCTAAAGAACGCAACCGCGACCGTGGGAACAAAGTCTTACAATATATTGGAGACATTTCTGTAAATGGCTTCCCGGGTATTGAAAATGAAAAAGGGCAATTCGAAACCATCCCAACCCCTAAAATTGAGCTGGTGGACCGTAATGGCCTATCAGCTAAACAAATTTTAGACCGTGATGGTGTTAAGGGTGTTCAAGACTTTATTAAAAATTCAAATGACCTATTGTTAACGGATACGACAATGCGTGACGCACACCAATCGTTGATTGCGACTCGTATGCGTACCCGTGACATGGTGAAACCAGCTAAAGTGATGGAAGATGCTTTGCCAAACCTATTCTCTATGGAAGTTTGGGGTGGGGCGACATTTGATGCAGCCTTCCGTTTCTTAACTGAAAACCCTTGGAGCCGTCTAGAGCAGTTGCGTGAAGCAATGCCAAATACCTTGCTACAAATGTTATTCCGTGGTTCAAATGCGGTAGGTTACACTTCATACCCAGATAACACGTTGAAAGCTTTCATTGACCAGGCTGCAGCTTCAGGAATTGACGTCTTCCGTGTGTTTGACTCATTAAACTGGACTAAACAAATTGAAAAACCAATTCAATATGTGAAAGATGCTGGTAAGATCGCTGAAGCGACAATGTGTTATACAGGTGATATCTTAAATCCAGAGCGTACTAAGTATTCTCTAGACTACTATGTGAAGTTGGCTAAAGAGTTACAAGCAATGGGCGCAGATATTATTGCAGTGAAAGATATGGCTGGTTTATTAAAACCTCAAGCTGCTTATGCTTTAATTTCAGAATTAAAAGACAATGTAGATGTGCCAATTCACTTGCATACGCATGACACTGCAGGTAACGGTATCTTAACTTACACTGAAGCATCACGTGCAGGTGTAGACATTGTGGATGTGGCATCTTCTGCCTTTGCTTCAACAACATCACAACCATCTATGCAATCACTATATTATGCGATGGAGTATAACGACCGTAAACCAAATATCCACGTACAAAATGCAGAGAAAATTAACCAATACTGGTTAGGTGTGCGTTCTTACTACGATGAATTCACTTCAGGTTTAGAGGGTCCAGAAACTGAAATCTACACTACAGAGATGCCTGGTGGTCAATATACAAACTTACAACAACAAGCTAAATCTGTTGGTTTGGGTAGTCGTTGGGACGAAGTAAAACAAATGTATCATGATGTAAACTTCTTGTTTGGTGATATCGTTAAAGTTACCCCTTCATCTAAAGTCGTTGGTGATATGGCCTTATTTATGGTTCAAAATGACCTAACAATTGATAAATTCTTCGCAGAAGGGAAAAAATACGACTTCCCTCAATCTGTTATCGATTTATTTAAAGGTAAAATCGGTCAACCAGAAGGTGGATTCCCACAAGATGTATCTGACATCATCTTAAAAGGTGAAGAGGCTTCAACTGATCGTCCAGGTGAACACTTAGCGCCAATTGATTTTGAAGCTACTCGTCAAGAATTGATTGCTAAATTAGGTGATGAAGATGTAGACGACCAAGACGTCTTATCTTACATTATGTATCCTGATGTTTTTGTAGACTACCGTCATAAACTCGAACGTTATTCTGATGTTTCAATCATCCCAACACCAAGCTTCTTCTATGGTATGAAGACTGGTGAAACTGTGAATGTTGAAATTCAAAAGGGTAAAGTCTTATACATCCGCTTAATCCAAATTGGTGAGTTGGATGAAACTGGTCAACGGATTGTCTTCTTTGAATTAAACGGACAATCTCGTGAAATTATAGTACGTGACGCCAATGCTAAAACAACGGCTGCTGTTCGTCGTAAAGCTGATCACGGCAATACAAACCATATTGCAGCGACAATGCCTGGTACAATCCTTGATGTTCAGGTGCAACAAGGTGATGAAATTGAAGAAGGTCAATTACTGTTGATTTCTGAAGCCATGAAGATGGAGACTACTTTGAAAGCACCGCGTAAGGCAGTTGTGAAAGAATTACTTGTTGCCAACGGCGACCAAGTAAATTCTGGTGACTTGCTATTAGTATTGGAATAAAATAAGAGGTAAGAATAGCGGGCCAGCAAGTTTGGGCCCGTTATTTTGCCATATAAAGGTTTAAGGGTTACTGGCAGATGAATTCCTGTTATAATGAGATTAAAGCGAGTGATTAAAGGAAGTCGATAATATGAGTATTTATGATCAAGCACAGTCACGGCAAGCGTTGATTGTGTGGATGTATTCAAATAAAAAAGTTAAACAGTTACAAAAGTACGGTTTCGTTTATTATGTGTCGCGGAAGATGAAGTATGCGGTTTTGTACACGGATGTGTCGGAAGCGGACCACATTCAAAAGAATCTTGAGAAGTTGCATTTCGTGCGTCGGGTGGATGTGTCTCCTAGGCAGGCGATGGCGACGGATTATGCGACGGCCTTTGATACCTATGCGGCAGACTTGATGGCCAAGAAGGATTCGGATGATAAAGATCGTTTGAATGAACGGTATGCGTAATATATAATAAAATGTATAGTAAATGAAAGTTTGAAGGGACCTTAGGATTGAATGTGCCCAGGGTCCTTTTTCAATCTTTGGAGGAGAGTCAGTATGGCGTTTGCCCCATTTTTCTATTTGGAACTGAAAGAACATATTTTAGATGTGCCTTATACCTTGGCTAAGCGGCGAATTCGTGTCCTCTTACCTAAGGACTATGAAGCGCATCCGGACAAGCATTATCCCGTTGTTTATATGCATGACGGGCAGAATGTATTTCATTCTAAGGAAGCTTTTTCGAAACATTCTTGGAAAACAATTCACGCAATCAAGCGGAATCCGGATTTACCAAGTATGATTATTGTCGGCATTGATAATGGCGAGGAGATGCGGACCTTGGAATACCTGCCGTGGACGCTCAAGGATGCCTACGATCCAAGACTATCTGGTCAAGGGGGACGAGGCGCTGAGTTTTCTGAGTTTGTGGTGACCATTGTCAAAGACTTTGTTGACAAACACTACCGGACTATACCAGACGCTGCTCACACGGCGATGGTAGGGTCTTCCTTTGGGGCGACTATTTCAACGTATCTTGGCGCTGCTTATAAGGACAAAATTGGTCGGTTAGGGATTTTTTCATTAACCAATTGGGCAGTTGCGCAAGATTTTGACCGGTTTATTGAACGGGTGGATTTGCCAAATGACCAACGGATTTATATCGAATGCGGGACTGAAGAAGGGGACGAGATAGATGAGATGATCATCGGTCCTTATACTGAACAGGCTTATATTACGGATGCCATTAAATATAGCCAACAGGTGATGCAGGCAGGTGTGGCGCCAGAAAATGTGTCCTTGAATATTTTCCATGGGGATGAACATTCAGAAGAATATTGGTCTAAGCACTTACCAGATTGCTTACGGTTTATTACACAGGGCTGGCCTTTATAATCTTATATGATTTGGTTAATATTTGATCAGTCTTTTAAAAGAGTTTAAACTGATCATTTATATCAATTTAGATAAATGACAATTTTACAAGTAAAAGTTTACTTTTTATGGCTTAATCGTATCTTGGTAAATTGTAAAATGAAATGCATAAGGAAATAAACAAAAAAATCATGTAGATACGATATACTTGTTAGCAACCAAACCAAAAGTATAAGGGGTATCTACATGACCAAAAATAATTGTATCACAGAAAAGCGCACCTTCAAACAACTTACTGACATCCAACGCGGAATGCTGGAACAGATGGCGAAAAGCGGCACCTATAAACAAGCTGAAATGGCGCGAGAATTAGGGGTCAGCCAACCCACTGTTTCTCGTGAGTTGAAACGCGGTAGAACGCGCCAGCTTGACTATAAGCGCAATTATTACGAGCAGTATATTGCCGCCTCAGGCGCACGGGTTTATAAAGAAAATCGTGAGAACTCGCATGCGCGGGATCATAATAAATATTCTGCGGCTTTCCTTGCTGCCTTACCTGAAAATCTAGCACCCAAGAAAGGGTTGCGGATTCATAGTGTGGATACTTTTGTACACTCTTATAGAAAGTTGCACCCTGACGAACGCGTACCATGCACGAAGACCGTTTACGCTTTGATAAATGCTGCCGTACTTCCAATCCGTAATATCGATTTGCCTATGAAGACTAGGATGCGGCCACGAAAAACAACCGTTTCTGAACCTAAAGGTCATAACGCTAAACACTTGGGACGCAGTATCGAAGATCGCTCTCCAGAAGTACTCTCGAGGGAAGAATTTGGGCATTGGGAAGTCGATTTAGTATTAGGTAAGAAAACAAAAAATGAGCCTGTCATCATCACTATGGTTGAACGGAAAACACGCTACTGCCTCACTAAGAAAGTTTGGGGAAAAGGCGCAGCGCTGGTTCAAAAAGGCGTGCTTGACTTGATGAAAAAACAGGGGCTAGAACAGTTCAAGTCACTCACAAATGATAACGGCTCTGAGTTTTCAAGTCTGTCTCTTATCGAAAGCATCGCTGAAGACGTTCAGGTTTTCTTTACTCATGCGTATGCTTCTTGGGAGAAAGGAACGAACGAAAGGCATAACCGCATGCTCCGAGAATTTATCCCAAAGGGAGTCACTCTGCGTCCATTGTCCTATTCGTATTTACTGGAAGTAACCGATACGATCAACCACAGACCAAGAAAAATAATGGGCTATACAACACCTGCAGAACGCCTTCAGGAAGAACTGGCCGATTTACAAGCAGCTTAAGGTGTTTTGTTGGTTCTATAGGATAAGAGAATAGATTAGCTGAGTCAAGAGCCGCTTTGCTCCTTCTCTTGACTCAGCTAACCTATCCTCTTGGGTCAGAACCACCAACAACTCACCTGAAAAATGGTAAGGGATGAAACACTCCCTGCCGTCAATGGCTTCAAAGCATTGGTAATACTGGATTATTGAGTAATTCGCTGTCTATAAAGGTTTTTAAAATTTTTTATGCATTTGATATTGCAATTAAGCTTAATCGTATCTTAACGACTATGTCTTGGAAAATATCTATTGTCAAAAAACGAATACTGTAAATATCAATATGAGGATTTACATGGTCGATTTAGTTATGTTACTAATTCGACCATGTAAACCCTCTTTTTTTTGTGGAAAATTTGAGATAACTATTTTTTTTAAAGGATAATAATGGGTTCTAAAAAAATGACTAAAATTAAAAATCTTAACTTTTTTATACTATCCTGAATAATTCATACTTTTTATAAACTACCAAATTTTATAATTATCTGTTTAGTTTTATGCTCAATGGTTCTTTTTCTCAAAAATATTTTTCTAAAGGGTTTAATTTATTTTTGCTAACTGATTAAGTTCAAGAAAGACCTCATTTTGGGCGCACTCATCCTATCGGATGGTTAACGAATTTTTTTGAATGGCGCAATAAACGCAACTAACACTGCAGTACCTGAATGTTTTGTAGAATCCGATAAAATAGCTTCTGGTAAACATGGTAACTACTTAATTTCAAGTATTGTCTTCTTCCGGAATGAACTATCTTTCCAGCAATTTTAAAGAGAAATAAGCGAATAGTAGAAACCTGATACCCTTTCGTTTCATTGGTAAAACACAGTGTCCGCATGAAGTTCACGATATTGTAAGCCAATAGGCTTACGATCATACGAGCATGATTTTCTATAAAACGTGGGCTATCTGTTTTATCCAAGTAAAAGCCGTTTTTTGCGTCCTTAATGTAATTTTCCATCGTTCCTCTTTTTGAATACGTTTGGAAAACCATTTCTGGAGAGACGTCTTTTGAAAAATTAGTAATGATGAATTCATGTCTAAAAAGCAATTCACTAGCTTCTCTGGTTGATTTTATGCAGATCCTTCTGGATTTTCCCCATGACTTTGCTTGATAAGTGGCGTTATAGTAATGAACTTCTTTCTTACTCCAATCGTGATGATCCTTAATGGTAACGAATTGATCAGCGATTCTGTACAGATTACGATTGGATTTCAAACGGATAGTATACAAACTATCGTACTCTTCACAAAGCTCATACAAATCAGGCATTGCGAATCCACTATCTGCACGTACCATAATAGTGCTTACTGGTGTCACAGAGTGATAATGCTCAAATAATGGACGAGTAAATGCTGCGACGCCTTTTGAGGTGTAGACATTTCCAGAACGAAGTTCTGCTTTAAGAAAGTCTCCGGTAAGACCATCAAAGGCAACGAGTGGATGATAACCGGTTGTCTGGTAATGCGCATTATAATCGGTCATTTCTTGGTTTCCAAAGGTATCACTGTGAGTAGAATCTAAATCGAAAATCATTTCGTTCGTATTTCGAATCGTCCGTGCTTTATCAATCAAAATCTGGTTAACCTTTTGTAGCTGGACGATATTTTCTGTTGATATCCGATCCCAAAAGCGAGAAATGGATGACTGTGAAGCCAACCGCTTTTTGCTTAAAACAGCTTGAAAGATAGGATCCGTTGCTAATATATTGGCTGAAGAATCTGTAGGATAGCCTGCAATCAACTGCAAGATGATTTGTTCCAGAATAGATTCATTTTCATGAACATGATACAGTCGGTCATCTTGAATCTGGATGTTTTTACATAAGATTTGGCTAAACTCAAATTTGTTCATGAATTCTTTTGCTAATATTAAGCCGGAATCTGAGGACAAATTTCCACCAGAGTGAGATACTGTAACATTTGAATTGAAAAGTAGACGATTTTCGTGTAAAGTTGCCATTGAGAGAACCCCTTTCTTTGGTTAGGTTTAGTCACTTTAACCATAGCAGATTGGGGTTCTTTTTGTACACCCAAAGGGTGCGAATAAACGAAACAAAATAGACTGTTATAACAAGGTTTTTGAAACGTTTTTGAAAAACTATGAATTATTCAGGTTCAAATACGATTAATTATAAACACTTTAGCAGAAAAATCTAGTAGAATAAAAGATAAAAAAGTTAATAACGAAATATTTGCATGATAGGAGTTATTTTTGCATGTTAATTAAAATTATCTCAGTTGGTAAATTGAAAGAAAAGTACCTAAAACAAGGCATTGAAGAGTATAGCAAGCGCCTTTCGCGCTATACAAAGATTGAAATTATTGAAGTGAAAGACGAACCAACAAAAGAAAACGCTAGTGAATCGGAAGATGAAATGGTGAAGGATGCGGAAGGTGAACGTATCTTGAATAAAATAAAACCGGATGATTATGTTTATCTGCTAGCAATTAACGGACAAATGCTGTCCTCACCAGAATTAGCTAAATCGATGCAGAGTCAAATGACCCGAGGGAAATCAACTTTAGTTTTTGTGATTGGTGGATCCTTAGGTACGAGTAGTGCAGTCAACCAGCGGGCAAATCAAGCTGTTTCTTTTGGCAAAATGACCTTACCTCATCAGTTGATGCGATTGGTCTTAACAGAACAAATTTATCGCGCCTTTAGAATACAAAATAATGAGCCATACCACAAATAGATGAGGTTTTTTCGTAAAACCACCGCACAAGCTAATACGGGTTCGCTCTATGATTTTAAAAGCTTGTCACATTTGTGGTCAGTAGTTCGGAATAAGCCATACCACAAATAAGTGAGGTTTTTACGTAAAACCACCGCACAAGCTGATGCGGGTTCACTGATTGATTTTAAAAGATTGTCACAATTGTGGTCAGTAGTTCGGAATGAGCCTTATCACAAGTGATAAGATTCTTATTTTTAAAAATTGTACTTATATAAATCAAAGAGAGAAATCCTGTAGTCTGAATCATTTATGTACAGATAAAGCAGGTTGTAGACAAAATGAACGAACAGATAGAGGCGAATCAGAAACCATGGGAAATGGAGTTAAATGGCTTAGATGGAAAAATTAAAGAAACAGAAGGAAAATTAAAGAAATGGCAAGAGTTAGTCAAATCCAATCCTGAATTAACCAAGGAACTTGAGGGAAGAATGACTGAATTAAAAATTAAATACATTGAAAATAAACACAGAAAAGATGAGCTTCTAAAACTACTACAAGCAGAAGGGTACAAATTCACAACAGAAGATGTGTTTAAGGGCATATTTAGTAGTTTTTATATATTATATTTGATATACTTACACTAAGCGGAAGCTAATCCATAAATATAGAAAAGGAGTTTTGATATGGTAGGCAAAAATAACTATAAAACTCGTGCCGAAAAAGCAGCTAACAAAAAGAAACGTTATGCATTGAGAAAATTAAGTGTAGGCGTTGCTTCAGTAGCTGTAGGTATGTCATTAGCACTAGCTGGTGTTAATGAAGTTCAAGCAGTTGAGGGGGAAAACGATACAACAGATGTTGTAACTGACGCTGAAGTTGACACTACAGATGAAACTAATGAAGATGTAGTTACAGAAACACCAGAAGAAGCTGTTGAACAGACAGTTCCGTTAGTTGAAGAAGCACTAGAAGAAGTAGAGCCAACAGAGCAAGAAGAAGTAGAAGCCAGCACACCCGATCAAGGTGATCAAGATGTTCTAACAGAAGAAGGAGTAACACCGACTCCTCTAGGAGAAGATGGTCAAGTTGATTCAACGGAAGAAGTGGTGGTAACGCCCGATGTAGTACAAGGTGAATCCCAAAAAGTTGAACCGGTGGAAAAAAATGTCCAAAATGTGAATGTAACAGGAGAAACTGAAACTGAAGAAGTAGTTGTGAGCGAGCCTGTTGTCGAGCGCCACCAAGGGGCAGACCGTGAAGAGGTAGCTATCAACGTTGCTGAAAAGTATTTCAGTGATGCAGATAAAGATGATAACGGCGTTATTTTAATAAATGAAAGTAATACATATAAAAACACAGAATTTTATAAAGATAGCTTATTTGGTATTGCTGGTGGTTTTCATCTTGTAGGTTTAGATAAGGTGGAAAGAAATGTTCATGTAAATGGAAATATTTTAGCAAATAACTTTATTAATGGAGGCGACTTTGGAACTAGAGGTGTAAAAGAGGTCAGCTATTTAAAAACAATTTCAGGAAATGCTCCTATTAGTGCTACACCTTATGAAGATTCTATTTTAGTTGTTGGGAAAGAGGTTAAAATAGATGTAATAGATAATGGGAATGCTTGGTCTATTGACAATATTAAGGTAGATAAACCTAATAAGTCTAATAGTCCTAATTCGTTATGGCAAGATACTGATGTAGAGTTTATAGATTTTGCTGAAGTCGAAAAAGAAACTAAAGAGTTGAACAAAAAATTAGCAGGTTTTAAAGATAATGCAACTACTATTAATAATAATGATGAAAATAATCAAGAAATTATAATTGGTAAAAGTTCAGATTTCTATGTCTATAATTTCAAAAAAGATGATTTTAAAACTGATAGACCTATTAGTATTAAAGGATTTAATACAGAAAAAATATCTACACTGATTATTAACATAGATATGAAAGAAATGGATATAAGAGATAAATTTTTTGTTCCTAAATCTATTGCAAGTTTTACAGATGGTAGCTCTATAAGTATTGGTGAAGTCAATGAATGGTCTAGAGCTAACGTTATCTGGAATGTTTATGATTCAGGTGAGTCAGACTATATGTATAAAGGTGTAATAGAAAACAGAGGTGCTGTAACAGGAAGTATTTTAGCTCCGGATGCTAAAATAATTTTAAATCATAATTTAAATGGGACAGTTATAGGACGAGAGATTATAGTAAATGGTGAAACTCATAGAGATGATTATGTTCTATCACCAGAAGAGCCAGTGGACCCAGAAGAGCCAGTGGACCCAGAAGAGCCAGTGGACCCAGAAGAACCAACGGATCCAGAAGAGCCAACGGATCCAGAAGAGCCAACGGATCCAGAAGAGCCAACGGACCCAGAAGAGCCAGTGGACCCAGAAGAACCAACGGATCCAGAAGAGCCAACTGATCCAGAAGAGCCGACGGACCCAGAAGAGCCAGTGGACCCAGAAGAGCCGACGGACCCAGAAGAGCCAGCGGACCCAGAAGAGCCAGTGGACCCAGAAGAGCCAACGGATCCAGAAGAACCAACGGATCCAGAAGAACCAACGGATCCAGAAGAACCGACGGATCCAGAAGAACCGACGGATCCAGAAGAACCAACGGATCCAGAAGAGCCAACGGACCCAGAAGAGCCAACGGATCCAGAAGAACCGACAGATCCAGAAGAGCCAACTGATCCAGAAGAACCGACAGATCCAGAAGAGCCAACTGATCCAGAAGAGCCAACGGACCCAGAAGAGCCAGTGGACCCAGAAGAGCCAGCGGACCCAGAAGAGCCAACGGATCCAGAAGAGCCAGCGGACCCAGAAGAGCCAGTGGACCCAGAAGAGCCAACTGATCCAGAAGAGCCAGCGGACCCAGAAGAGCCAACGGATCCAGAAGAGCCAGTGGACCCAGAAGAGCCAGCGGACCCAGAAGAGCCAACGGATCCAGAAGAGCCAACTGATCCAGAAGAGCCAACGGACCCAGAAGAGCCAACTGATCCAGAAGAGCCAGTGGACCCAGAAGAGCCAACGGATCCAGAAGAGCCGACGGACCCAGAAGAGCCAGCGGACCCAGAAGAGCCAGTGGACCCAGAAGAGCCAGTGGACCCAGAAGAGCCAGTGGACCCAGAAGAGCCAACGGATCCAGAAGAACCGACAGATCCAGAAGAGCCAACGGATCCAGAAGAGCCAACGGATCCAGAAGAGCCAGTGGACCCAGAAGAGCCAACGGATCCAGAACCGGAAGATAAACCGAAAGAAGAAGAAGCAGAAGATGGCTTCGAACAAACAGCTACATCGGCTATTGGTCTTAGTTTATTCGCATTAGTGGGGATGGCTGGAGTTGGAACCGCTGTAACGAAGAAGAAAAAAGAAAATTAGCTTTAAAATTTTTAGATTCATTGTTAAAGGCAGAGATTTTTAAAATCTTTGCCTTTTTCTTTGGCTCTACGTCAAATGACGTTGGTGACTAAATATAGTCGAATATTAAAACGAAGGTCAACTCGCTTGTTAAAAAAAGCGAGTTGATTTTCGTTTGCAGGGTTTTTCCTTAGATTAAAATGTAAAATAATTCGGTCAATGTAATTACCTAAATTACGAAAGCCATAAGCAACACGATTTAATACTTTAATTTTATTATGATTTCCTTCAATTCGGCCATTAGAAAAAGGATACCTAAAGGTATTTTTAATAGAGTGTTGATGTTTTCTGAGTGTTTTCAAACTAACTGACATGTAATGTGAGATATCTTTATAATCTTTATTCAGAATTCGTTTAAAAGTGTGGTAATCATTGTCATTAACGGCTTTAAGTAATGATTGATAAAGCTGATAATTTTCTTTAAAAGTACTGTTATAGTCAAGCATTTCGTTTAAAATACCAAATTCAGTTCGCATTCCAAAAAGTTTGTATGGCTTATAAGTTGTATAACTGATGAGTTTTTCTTTCTTTAAGAACAGGCGCCAATGACGTTTTAATCGTCGATATTTCTTTTGATCCTCAGTGTTTGTCCTAAGCTGGTTCATTAGGCTAATGCGTGATTTATTCATAGAACGACCAATTAATTGAACAATATGGAAGCGGTCAATAATAATATCGGCTTTGGGAAATAGCTCTTTAATACAGGAAATATAACCTGAATTCATGTCAATGGTGATTGTTTTTACTTGATTTCTTTCTTTAATACTATAGCGAGAAATAAAGTGTCTCTTAATAATGATATTAGTCGTCCCAGGAACTATCCCTAGGATACGTCCCGTTTCAGCATTGATATAGTCAAAAGCAAGTGTCCCTTTTCTATATTTAAACTCATCAAATGATAAATGAGACGGTAAATCGTTATAGAATGGACTGGCTTCTTTAGCAGCATGATTTATTAAACGTTGAACAGTGTGCCAGGAAACGCCAGATCGTTCAGCAATATTTTTAACAGAATTGGCTTTAGTCGCTTCACTAATCACATCAGCCTTCACAATATTAGAGATAAAACAATGTCTTTTAACAAGATGAGTTTCAGCCATAAATGTTTCGCAACATGACTTACAGTAAAATCGTTGTTTTTTTAGCTTTAGGTATCGAGCAGCATGATGGTCATTACAGAGTCTTATCATAGAAGTTTGAGTTCCATTTTTAATCACTGTGTAGGATTCATTGACAATGCCACATTTAAGACACGCCTTAGGCTTATAAGTTAATTTAGCATGAATTATTAATGCTTTTTTCCCTTTAATAGTACTCATCTTGGTAGAAGGACTTTCAAAAATAATATTTTTATCTTGAATACCAGTGTAATTTCGATTATCATTTTGTATAAGCAAGTGAATTCTCTCCTTTATTAGTATAAAAAAGACGTTAGTGAATTTTTATTCACCAACGTCAAATATTGTACAACCTTTTCTTTTATATTATTTTAGGATATGATAATAATCAATGGACTATATTTAATTTATAAAGAGGAGGATAGTAAAAATGAAAAATAAAATAAAAAAACTGATTGCTTACTTCTCTTTAAGTTTAGCTTTTATTTTAATCATCTCTGGTGCGACAGGTTATCTTATTATGGGAAGTGAAGGCGACCCTGAATCAGCTATTAAGCTAGTAGAAAAAGAGCTGTCAAAATCAGCTCATGCCCGACAAAAAAGAATCAATCAAGCAAACTATGATGAGGAAGTTGATTTTGCAAGAGGTGCTGAAATAGCTGAGGCTAAAAAAAATTATCATTCGACAATTGAAAAATATGGAATTGGTTCAATTTATATGCCAAAAGCGAATATATCAGTTCCTATACTTGCTGGAACGAGTGAATGGAACCTTTTTAATGGAGTTGCTACAGCTAGAGCTAATCAAGAGTTGGGAGAAGGTTTATTTATTGGTTTTTCTCATAATTTAGTAAATGATACCTTACTAAAAAATATTGATCAAATGACTCCAGGTGATTATATCTATGCAAGTGATTTTGAGGATGTCTACACCTATAAAGTAATAGCCCAAGAAGTCGTACATGAGACAAATAAGAATTATTTTGTAGAACCTGCTGAGGATGAACGAGGGAGAATGCTGCTTTATCGTTGTGAAGGCGGTTATGGTACGGATTACAGAAGAGTTTTGTATTCTGAGTTTGTAAGTAAAGAGCCTGTCTTTAAAACAGAAGATAACATTCTCAAGGGTTTAAATATTGAGTCGGATGCAGCTTCAGATTCTGATGAGGAAAAAGAGATTACAGATGAAGGACTAGAGTTGAAAGGTAGAGATGAGGAACTAAGTGTTTTTGATCGTCTAAGGAAGAAAGTTGTTCAATCTATTAGCCAATATGATGTGTTAAATAATTATTTCTTAACAGTATATGCTCAGGTAGATCGTCAGCCACTGCTTTTTACAGCTTTTGTTTTTTTATTATTTGCTTTATATCGGTTTTTATAAAAAAGTAGAACAATATAGCAATCTATAAAAGATGATAAATCCTAAGACTGATAAAGTATGCGTAACGATGCCATTACGATTAAAAACCGCCGAGACAAATGATGCGGGGATATAGTGGACCCAAAAAGTTAGACTAAATTTTATGAGAGTTGACCGATTGGTCAGCTCTTTTTTAATACATGCAATTTGGCTTAATTCCTGTTGTCGACAATACTTCTCATAAATTTTAATCTGTCAAGAGTAGTAGCGGAGCGACTCTTGATAGATTGAAACTTTATGTGAAACTATGAAAAGACAATGGAATTAGTATATTGGCTGCGATACTGGACGGGGCTTAGCCATCCTAGTTTCTCTTTAATTCGTTCTTCATTATAATAGTTAATATAGTTGATAATAGTTAATATAGTTGGTAATTGATTCAGCCAATTCTTCAAAACTATGATAAGTTTGACCATAATACATTTCTTGTTTGAGTATACTAAAGAAATTTTCCATTGGTGAATTGTCATAACAATTCCCTTTTCTAGACATACTTTGGAAGATATCATTATCTTTTAAAGTTTTTGAATACCGTTTCATTTGATAAGCCCAGCCTTGGTCTGAATGAAAAGTTCTTCTGAATATGCAATCATTTGTACGTTCTATAGCTGCCTTCAAAGCTTCCATCATACTTTCACCGTTAGGCCGTTCTGTTATTTTAAAATGATTCATCGTCATTCCTCCTGCTATCTTTTTCGATTATTCTATCTTATTTGATAGTAGATTTAAAACTTTGCAACAGAACCCTCCTACTAAATCAACTAATTTTTATGGGGTTGATGGGAAAGTAGAAACTAAATATTTTGGTTCTCGTAGGTCTGATAGGTACATTAGAATTTATAATAAAAAGCAGCAATTGCTTGATGTTTTTGAAAATCAAATTGCAGATAAAGATTATTGGAGAATTGAATTTGAATTAAAACATTCAAGGACTGAAGAATGGAAAAATTGTGTTGAAGATATACATATACTTCAACCAGATTGGTCTACTTTAGATAAAGTTGATGACCAAATGAAAATTTATGCTTTGATAAATCAGCCGAATTTTTGGGGAAAAATTTCTCGAAATTCTAAATATAAATATAAAAACATGATCAAAAATATTTCGCCGATAAATTTAGGAAACCAACTTCGTGAACAATTTAAAGCAGAAGAAAATAGATTGGAATATGAATTGAACTTTTGGTTAGGATATTAAAGAAGGTAAAGATTATGAATGATAATTTTAATACAGATTTATATCAAGATTGGAAAATGACAGACGAGAAGAAGGGAATAATTTCAAAATTAGAAAATAAGGTTTTGCAAGAAAAAGATATGATGCCTGAATTGTTATCTCGTTATGATTTAAAAGAACGGTGGAATATGAATAGTCGTCAATCTGTTCACAATATTACAAAAAGACCAAACTTTCCTAAACCAGTTTATAGATTTTCAAATGGTCGTTATCCTGTATATTTAAAAGCAGAAATAGAAATTTTTGAATTAAAATATCCGATGATTTTAACACAAGAAAGTCGCGAAAAATATTCAAATTGGATTGCTAAAAAAAATATTTTTTCTGATACATGAGCGAAGCGAATTTTTAATTTTCGTCAGAAAATTTTACACTGTCTTTCTAAATTTCGAGTTTTCGTCAATCACATATTGAACGAAAAAATAACGAGATAATTTGGCACAACCTTTTACATGCGTAAAAGGTATAAGTGCGCCCTTTTTCTAAATCGGCTTTCGTTCTGTTCAAAGGGATTGGGAAAATCCCAATCCCTTCTTAATGTAATACATTTAATTAATGCTTCCTTTATAATTAAGAATGACAAATACATTTTACAAAAAAGGAGAATAATTAATGTCCGATAATTTTTTTAATTCTTTGTTTGATTTTCTTAGCAAACCAATAAGTCTAGGAATATTAATAGCTTTTTTTATGACATCTCTCACACTACTGACAGGACGTATATTTTTATCTCAAGAAATCATTAATAACTTAGGTTTATCTACCTTTTATGAGCAGTACATGCCCTTAGTTTTAATCACATTTTTCATATCATTTTTCCTTTTAATTGCTCAACTTGTTCCAATGCTTTATAAGAAATATCAAAATAAAAAAGCTAAAAAGAACTTAGAAAAAATACACAAAGAGTTGTTCGAAGATCCTGATTGCCAAGAAATTCTACTTGAATTATATCGTCAAAGAAATAACCCAGTTCTTTTACCGGAACATAATCAAAAAGTTATGTTAATGCGGCAAAATGGAATGATTGTCCGAGTAACTAATCAAATAATGGGTTCGGCATATGATTTAATAAATCCTAAATTTCCCTATGTTCTGCAAACATTCACAGAAAAAAAGATAAAAGAAAAACTAGAGAAAAAATAAAAGGGCGCACTTACACATCACTTTTCAAGTTGATGTTTTGCGCTTAAACAAAAGAGCAAGTGCGCCCTTTTCTACCAAAAAAATAATTTTACAATTTTCAAATAGCTTAATACTTGAAAACTGACTTTTTTTGACTAAAATAATAATTGAAAAGAAAATGAAAATATAGAAAGGATTGATTATTATGTCAAACGAGATTCAAAAACGTAACTCAGACACATATAACATGACACCTTTCAATTTTTTTGAAGACTTTAGTCGTAATTTATTCAATGATTTTAAGCCAAATTTAATCAAAACAGATATTCATGAAACTGATAATGAATATTTTGTAGAAGCTGAACTTCCTGGTATTCCTAAAGAAGATATTCAAGTTACTTACGAAAACGGAGTATTAACAATTAGTGGCCAACACCAAATTGATAAAGCAACCGAAGATAAAAAAGGAAGGTTGCTTCGTAGCGAACGTAGTTTAACAAGTGTCCGACGTCAATATTTATTCCTGAATAATTCATACTTTTTATAAACTACCAAATTTTATAATTATCTGTTTAGTTTTATGCTCAATGGTTCTTTTTCTCAAAAATATTTTTCTAAAGGGTTTAATTTATTTTTGCTAACTGATTAAGTTCAAGAAAGACCTCATTTTGGGCGCACTCATCCTATCGGATGGTTAACGAATTTTTTTGAATGGCGCAATAAACGCAACTAACACTGCAGTACCTGAATGTTTTGTAGAATCCGATAAAATAGCTTCTGGTAAACATGGTAACTACTTAATTTCAAGTATTGTCTTCTTCCGGAATGAACTATCTTTCCAGCAATTTTAAAGAGAAATAAGCGAATAGTAGAAACCTGATACCCTTTCGTTTCATTGGTAAAACACAGTGTCCGCATGAAGTTCACGATATTGTAAGCCAATAGGCTTACGATCATACGAGCATGATTTTCTATAAAACGTGGGCTATCTGTTTTATCCAAGTAAAAGCCGTTTTTTGCGTCCTTAATGTAATTTTCCATCGTTCCTCTTTTTGAATACGTTTGGAAAACCATTTCTGGAGAGACGTCTTTTGAAAAATTAGTAATGATGAATTCATGTCTAAAAAGCAATTCACTAGCTTCTCTGGTTGATTTTATGCAGATCCTTCTGGATTTTCCCCATGACTTTGCTTGATAAGTGGCGTTATAGTAATGAACTTCTTTCTTACTCCAATCGTGATGATCCTTAATGGTAACGAATTGATCAGCGATTCTGTACAGATTACGATTGGATTTCAAACGGATAGTATACAAACTATCGTACTCTTCACAAAGCTCATACAAATCAGGCATTGCGAATCCACTATCTGCACGTACCATAATAGTGCTTACTGGTGTCACAGAGTGATAATGCTCAAATAATGGACGAGTAAATGCTGCGACGCCTTTTGAGGTGTAGACATTTCCAGAACGAAGTTCTGCTTTAAGAAAGTCTCCGGTAAGACCATCAAAGGCAACGAGTGGATGATAACCGGTTGTCTGGTAATGCGCATTATAATCGGTCATTTCTTGGTTTCCAAAGGTATCACTGTGAGTAGAATCTAAATCGAAAATCATTTCGTTCGTATTTCGAATCGTCCGTGCTTTATCAATCAAAATCTGGTTAACCTTTTGTAGCTGGACGATATTTTCTGTTGATATCCGATCCCAAAAGCGAGAAATGGATGACTGTGAAGCCAACCGCTTTTTGCTTAAAACAGCTTGAAAGATAGGATCCGTTGCTAATATATTGGCTGAAGAATCTGTAGGATAGCCTGCAATCAACTGCAAGATGATTTGTTCCAGAATAGATTCATTTTCATGAACATGATACAGTCGGTCATCTTGAATCTGGATGTTTTTACATAAGATTTGGCTAAACTCAAATTTGTTCATGAATTCTTTTGCTAATATTAAGCCGGAATCTGAGGACAAATTTCCACCAGAGTGAGATACTGTAACATTTGAATTGAAAAGTAGACGATTTTCGTGTAAAGTTGCCATTGAGAGAACCCCTTTCTTTGGTTAGGTTTAGTCACTTTAACCATAGCAGATTGGGGTTCTTTTTGTACACCCAAAGGGTGCGAATAAACGAAACAAAATAGACTGTTATAACAAGGTTTTTGAAACGTTTTTGAAAAACTATGAATTATTCAGGACTATGTTTATAAAATTGATGCGCATCAATTTTATATCTTTCGAAAATGAATACACTGTAGTTGTACAAAAGTATAGGAGGGGTTTATATGCAACAGACTATTTTGAAACATAAAAATCATATTACGGTTATTAGTGGTTTACTTATCAGTATAGGTTTTATTGCACATTTCATTTTTACTAATACGGTTATCTTTAATAGTGCTTTTATTACTGCTTCCATATTAGGTGTTATACCCATTGCAATACAGGCTTATCAGGCTATGAAAGTAAAAGTAGTGAGTATTGATGTTTTAGTCACGATAGCGGTTATTGGCGCTTTCTTTATCCAAAATTACGAAGAGTCAGCTATTGTTACTTTTCTATTTTTATTTGGCTCATATTTAGAACAGCGTACACTTAAGCAAACGCGATCTGCTATTAAAGAATTGACGGAAATGGCGCCAGAGACTGCTTTTAAGCAATTGGACGGGGGACAATTTGAAGAAGTAGGTATTGATGAAGTAGTGGAAGGAGATATTCTCTTAGTCAAAACTGGGGCTAAGATTCCAGTAGATGGTAGGGTAACTACTGGAAAGGGACATGTAAATGAGGCTAATATCACCGGCGAATCTTTACCTCTAAAGAAAGAGAAAGGTGACGAAGTATTTGCCGGTACCATTATGGATAATGGGACTATTCAAATAGTCGCTGATAGAATTGGAGAGGATTCTACATTTGGTCGAATTATTGAATTAGTAGAAGAAGCACAAGATTCTAAATCAGAAGCTGAACGATTTATTGACCAGTTCTCTCGTTGGTATACACCTGTGGTACTTATCATTGGGCTATTAGTCTGGGTAGTAACTAAAGATACGGCACTAGCAGTTACTGTATTAGTACTTGGTTGTCCAGGAGCCTTGGTCATTGGTGTACCTGTTTCAAACGTGGCGGGTATAGGAAATGGTGCAAAGAATGGTATTTTGTTTAAAGGGTCAGAAGTGATTAGTCATTTTGCGAATGTAGATACAGTCCTATTTGATAAAACAGGTACCTTAACTGAAGGAAAGCCAGAAGTGGGCGAATTCGTTTACTATGGTAATAATCAAGAGGAGGATTTATCCCTTTTATACTCAGTTGAAAGGGAATCTGACCATCCCTTAGCAGTCGCTATTACGAATAAGTTAGCGCAATATAAACTACGACCTGTAGAGCGTACACGGGTTATAAAAGGTGGGGGCATAATTGCTCACGTTGATGGACACATCGTTGCAGTAGGGAATAAAAACTTAATGGAACAAGAAAGGATACCACTATCTGATGAAGTGCTTAAAAAATTAGATACATTAGAAAGAGACGGTAGTTCAATTGTATTAACAGCAATTGATCATCAGTTAATGATTTTAATGGGAATCCGTGACCAGGTTCGACCAGGTGTTAAACAAGACCTACAAAAATTAAAATCACTTGGTGTTAAAAATCTGATTGTATTATCAGGGGATAATCAAGGTACAGTTAATTTAGTTAAAAAAGAGCTAGGATTAACCGAGGCCCACGGCGATATGCTGCCTGAGGATAAGCAGTCATTTCTAAAAGAAAGGCAGTCTAATGGTGAAATTGTTGCTTTTATTGGTGATGGTGTGAACGATAGCCCCTCTCTAGCTACTGCAGAAGTAGGGATAGCTATGGGAAATGGAACAGATGTAGCCATTGAAAGTTCAGATATTGTTTTGATGAATTCCAATTTTAATCGTCTCCCCCATGCTTTAGGTTTAGCTAAAGGGACATATGCGAATATGCGACAAAATATTCTTATTGCTGTTGGTGTGGTGATAATATTACTCTTTAGTTTAATATTCAGTGAATGGATGTCTATGTCAATTGGTATGTTAGTTCATGAGGCAAGTATTTTGGTCGTTATTTTAAATGCAATGAGATTAAGAGGATATCAATTAAAATAATTGATCTGTATCAATTATTTTAAAAAAAATACCTTATATAATTTATTTAAAGGAGTGATAGATATGACAAAAGCAACATTAAAATTAGAAACATTAACTTGTCCATCATGTTTACAAAAAATTGAAAGTGGTTTAAAACAGACCGCTGGTGTAGAAAAGGATTCTGTAAAAGTACTGTTTAATGCAAGTAAGGTAAAGGTGGATTTCGATGAAGAACAAGTCAATTTGAGTACAATTGAAAACGCTATTGAAAACTTAGGATATTCCGTTATTAGTTCAAAAGTAAAGGAAGGTTTATAAAATGACAACAGTAAACGAAAGACAAGAAAAGTTAGCCGCTGAACAAGCCTATAAAGAACACATTCACCATACCAAGATTAATGCTGCAGCTGTTACAGATCATATACTGGCCAATATTCATACCTTACATGTAAAATTACATCAATATCACTGGTATGTAAAAGGGGCAAATTTCTATTCATTGCATGAGTTATTTGAAAAACTGTATAATGAGAATGAAACATGGTTTGATAAAATTGCAGAACGTTTACTAGCTTCGGGATTTAAGCCAGCATCAACAACTGCTGAATTTCAGCAATTTGCAATAATTTCTGAAGATCCGTCTGAAAAATATTATTCTGCTGAAGAAATGGTCTTACAGTTAGTAGAAGATTTTAGAACTAATCGTGAATTTACCGTTCGTGCATTGCGTTTAGCTCAAGAAGAAGCAGATGATGCGTTAGAGGATTTACTAATTAGTTATAAAGATTATTTAGATGTAAATATTTGGCAACTTCAAGCCATTGCTAATAAGGATGCGTTAGAAGACGATGATTATATAGATAACGATTAATTAGGAGGAAAGTTGTATGGCACACCATCATCACCATAGTCATGTAGATTGTATACGGTTAGTACCAATTTTTAACCACCTAGATGAAGAACAAATGAGTTTAATTGCACAATCAGCGCATGAAGTACATTATGCAAAGAATGCGTTGTTATTTGGAAATGGTGATAAAGATGACACACTATATATCATAAATAGTGGGCGTGTACGTATTTACAACTTAAATGAATCCGGTCGTGAACAAACTGTACGCATACTAAATCCTGGTGATTTTATGGGAGAAGTGGCTATTTTTCAAGCTGATAGTTACCATTCTAATTATGCTGAAGCAATATCAGAAGTAAGCATATGTAGAATTCATAAAAAAGATATGGATAACTATCTAGACGCTTACCCAGAAATTATGAGACGAATACTTTCAGATGTTACGAAACGTTTACAGGTATCAGAAAAGCAAACGATGCAGGTTGGTATAGAGCAGGTAGAATCTCGTATTATTAATTTTCTAGCAGAATATGTTGAAGATGAGGAAAATCATACTTATGTGACTTTACCAATGTCAAAAAAGGAGCTAGCTTCTTATTTGGGTACAACACCCGAAACAATAAGTAGGAAGTTCTCTTCGTTAGAGGATAAAGGTTTAATTAAGCAACATACACATAAATATATTGAGATATTTGATCTAGATGAATTGCTATTTACTTTAGATTAAAACGGTCAAATAGATACTTCGCTTTTATAGGAAGGATAATTCTGTATGGAAAATGATAATGTACATATTTATGAGATCTGATGCAATGAAGAGTTTATAGGATAATAGTGTTGGCAGGGAGTTTTAGAGGATACCGCCAACACTATTTTTTTGATAACTAATGAAAAAAAAAGAGAATTTCTACCATCATTAAATTAATCACAAAAGATGATAGGAAATTCTCGCAGGAATATGTTTATCAACATTACCCATTTACTGGAAAATGAAAATATTATTTTTATACTGAAAATGAAGGTTATAGAGAAGAAATTTAGAAACAGATTATCGATGTCTTATTAATCTAAATTTGATGTAGATATCCGATGTTGTCGAGTCCGTGGCTAGAGCACGACATCGGTAATATAAGTACACGTATTGTAGATATATTAAGTGATCGAGGAAAGTTCATCTGCTAAATTATTTCCTTGCCTATCCATTGCAGACAAGTAAATATGTAAAAGAGGTATGGTATAAGATGTTTACGCCATATTTGGAAATTATTCCAGTATTGTTATTGATTGTCATATATGAAAAACTCGAATGGTTCCGTTGATTCTGAACCATCAAATTGTTCGAATAAACCTGATTGATCAAATCTTAAACTACCAGCACGGTGCATTCCTTTGTAATCATAGAAAGGATAATTACATGAAGAGTCAGTGAATAGGTAATAATTTGCCACATTTTTAGCTTCAAAATAATCTTTAGCGGCTTGGAATAATTTGCTGCCGATTCCTAGACCTTGAAAATTTGGATCCATAATAAATAGCACAATACGGCCATCGTAAGCTACATCTTTTTTAGCATTTTCTAGTAATTTTGCATCGTATTCCCTTTCTATTTTCATCCGGTTATAAAAATAGTCGGCAACTTCAGGACCTTGAGCATGAATCGTTGCAGCTGATTCGATAGTGGATTGCATCAGCATCCGGCCGTATTTAGGCTCTGAATCTGCGGATACTAAAATAACACCAGCAATCTGGCCGTCAACTTCCGCAACGGTTGCCATTGATGCATCACTCAACGAACTGTTTAAGTCTAAGTCAACGTAAGCATCAGTTGCTTCTGGGTATGCTTCATAGTCTGATTTAAACCAAGCGCCTCGGTTTAATGCGTGTATTGCTGGATAGTCTGCAGCTTGGGCAGATCTTAAAGTAACTTCTTGTGTCATAAAACACCTCCACTTTCTATTCTAACCGATGAGCATATTAAGTTCAAATGATATAGAGTGACCGTTATGTGGGGCTTTAAGAGGGGGAATGAATGCGTTTCCCATAACTTAGATGCAATTGCTTTTGCACCCATTACCGCTTATAATGAAAGAGAGATTCTAATCAAAAATTAATATAAAATATAAGCAAAAGACCCTGAGCGGAGGAACTTACATGAATTTTATTGTGACATCACCTTTTTATCCAGAGAACTTTCAATTATTTACTAACAGATTAAAACAGCAAGGGTTCAACGTTCTTGGGATTGGTCAAGAACCCTATGACCAATTACCTCAATCTTTAAAAGATGATTTAACAGAATACTATAAAGTCAACGACTTAGAAAATACTGAAGAAGTTAAAAAAGCTGTTGCTTACTTATTTTTCAAGCACGGGAAAATTGACCGGATTGAGTCGCAAAATGAGCATTGGTTGAATTTGGAAGCTGAGATTCGTGAACAGTTTAATATTCCTGGCAACAAGCCAAAAGATTTGCGCAAGGTTAAATTTAAGTCTGAAATGAAGAAACTATTCGCCAAGGCGGGAGTGCCAGCGGTTCCAGGAAAAGTGGCCAATAAAAAGGGTACCGTCAACCGAATCGTCAAGGAACTGGGACTTCCATTAGTAGCCAAACCCAATTCAGGTGTGGGTTCATCAGGTACCTACAAGTTAAAAGACCAAGACGCGGTCTACAAATTTTTAGAGGAGTGGGACGAGAAAGATGCCTACTTCTTTGAACCTTATATCGAGGACGGGAAGTTATTGTCGTATGATGGTTTAATCGACCAAAACGGGGATATTGTCTTTGAAACAAGCTTGTATTACCATGACCCAACTTTGGAGGTATTAAAATACCAATTAGACTACGGCTATATTATTCAAAAGGAAATTCCTGAAAAATTACGGGCGTACGGTCAAGCTATCGTCAAACAATTCGGTATGAAGGAGCGGTTTTTCCATATTGAATTCTTTGAAAATGGGGACGACTACCTAGTGGTTGAATACAATAACCGGGTGGCTGGTGGTTATACCATTGATATGTATAACTATGCCAACCATGTAGATTTATTCCGCCAATTTGCCCGCATTGTGGACGGTCAACCTTTTGAAACACCGAGTTCACCCGCTCGATACTGTGTGGCTATTACCCACCGTGATCAAAATACTTATGCCCACGATGAAGCGGCTTTACGCAGTCATTACGGCGACCGATTTGTCTTCTCAAAACGTTTACCAGACGCTTTTTCTGCCTTACAAGGTAACCAATTCTATGGTATTTTAGCGGATACAGAAGCGGAAATTGAAGAGATTTTCAACTACGTCCACCAACATAAAGAAGGTTAGCTTTACACTGGTTGTCATTTTACCCAAAACTGGAGGAAACCCCATGAATGCAGAATTCTTACACCATTATTCAGGTCACTTAAATCAAGAAATGTACTTAAATCGTTATGGGCACGCAGGTATTCCGGTAGTGGTATTCCCGTCATCTGGTGGTTCTAAAGATGAATTTGCAGACTTCGGTATGATTGAAGCTGCACATTATTTCATCGAAGCAGGAAAAGTCCAATTCTTCACTCTATCATCCCATGACCAAGAATCTTGGTTACACAAAGGTAAGTCTCAACACGACCGCGCTGAAGCCCATAATGCTTACGAACGTTATGTGCTTGATGAAGCTATCCCATTCATCAAGCACTATACGGGTTGGTTTGACCCAATGATGACAACGGGTTGTTCGATGGGTGCTTACCATGCCTTAAACTTCCAATTGAAACATCCGGATGTCTTTAATAAAACCATTGCCCTATCAGGTGTTTACGACGCCCGTTATTTTGGTGGTGATTTCGGTGGTGACTTAGCTGTTTATTACAACTCGCCAGTGGACTACATTTGGACCTTGAACGATCCGTGGTTTATCGACCACTTGCGCCAAGCAGATATCATTGTTTGTACCGGTTTAGGCGACTGGGAAGCAGACGGTCTGCCCGGTTACTACAAGTTGCGTGAAGCTTTTGAGCATAAGAATATCCCAGCCTGGTTCGCAGAATGGGGGCCAGATGTGTCTCATGACTGGATCTGGTGGCGCCAACAACTGCCGTATTTTTTAGGTTATATGGTGTAGATTCATTTAAATATTGATTGGAAAAGGACGTCAGGTGGTAAAGCACAGCGTTCTTTTTTGATGAGGTCTATATCAGAAATATCTCAGCTAAATTTCGGGGACCCCTTTTTCAAGGGGGCACTTATAGGTGCGTGGTCTTTGATATGGTAAAATATAGACAAATTTTAAAACGTGGGGTGACAAGTCTATGCGCGTCATAGCTGGAAAATTTGGGAAACATCGTTTAAAAGCGGTGCCAGGGGATAATACCCGACCAACTACAGATAAAATCAAGGAATCGTTATTTAATATTATTGGCCCTTATTTCGATGAGGAGACAAGAGTTTTAGACTTCTATGCTGGGTCTGGAGCACTTGGAATAGAAGCTATTTCAAGAGGTGCAGCAGTTGTTTACGGTTTTGAAAAGAACCGGCAAGCACAAGCAACGATTAAAGAAAATGTTGCTGCTGTAAGGATTGAGGACCAGTATGTCTTGAAGGCAGGGGACAACCGCAAGGCCATCCAACAATTACGTCAAGCAGATAAGGACCTGCAATTTGACTTGGTATTCTTGGACCCACCTTATAAAGGGCAACAATTAGAAGATGTGATCAACGGCTTTTTAGCGGACAATTGGCTGGCACCTGATGCCCGCTTAATCTGTGAATTAGACAAGCGGGATACACTGCCAGAAGCCTTTGGACCACTCAAACTGATCAAAGATGTGACTTACGGGATTACCAGAATCTTGGTATACCGAATGGAGGAAGACTAGATGACAACAAAAGGAAGAGCCTTATATGCTGGGTCTTTTGACCCCTTAACCATGGGCCATGTGGACATGATTGAGCGGGCAGCCAAGATGTTTGACTACGTCTACGTCGCTGTCGCAACAAATACCACCAAAACCTCTTTATTTACTGGCGAGGAGAAATTAGTCTTAGCCCAGGAAGCCACTCAACATCTAGATAATGTAGAGGTAATCTACTTAAAATCTGGCCTAACAGTGAATTTTGCTAGAGAATTGGACTGCGGTATTTTGATTCGCGGTTTGCGTAACGGCAGTGACTTTGAACAAGAAACCAATATCGCCCTAATGAACAAGCACCAAGCGCCAGATATTGAGACCGTTCTTTTATTATCAAGTGAGAAATATCGCTTTGTTTCAAGCTCCATTATTAAGGAAGTAGCGAAGTTTAATGGAGACATTTCGGGCGTTGTACCACCAAATGTCAACGAAGCCATTAAAGCCAAATATGCTGAATTAAATGGTTAAATTTTTTGGGTTATAGAACGATAAAGCAATACCAAATGAATAAATATATCAGTTATAAAAGACGTCCTCAATTAATTCAATCTAGGCGTCTTTTATTATATTTTTTTAAACCGTTTCATTTGAAGTATGAATATATGTACACTACCATTGATTATGTAATACTTATTTAGAAGAAATTAATGCGACGTATGACATTATAATACATTAGGAGGACTGTCACATGTACATCAGAAAATCAAAATTACAGTATCATGCAAAACCTGAGAAGAGTAATCCTATTCTCGCACGACGCTTACAGGAGATTTTGGGGGGTCAATGGGGCGAAACTACAGGAATGTTGGCCTATACGCTTCAAGGTTGGAACACTGTTGGCAATGAAAAATATAAAGATTTATTATTAGACACTGGTACGGAAGAAATAGGCCATATGGAAATGTTAGCCACCATGATCAATGACCTATTACGTGACGCTCCTACTGATACGATAGAAGAATTTGCGAGAACTAGCGATCCAGCGACTGCTGCAATACTTGGTGGTATGGACCCTCAACATGCATTCGTCAATGGTCTTGGTGCAGGGCTATCTGATTCTAACGGAAACCCGTGGAGCGCAAATTTCATCACCTCAAGCGGTAATTTACTCGCTGATATGCGTTTCAATGTTGTCCGTGAATCACAGGCTCGCCTTCAAGTATCACGTAACTTCCTGCAAACGGAGGATAAAGGTGTTCGCGATATGCTAAGCTACCTCATGGCTCGTGAAACGCAGCACCAACTTCAATTCTTAAAAGCTTGTGAAGAATTGGAAGAAAAATATGGTCCAGTTGTACCACACGGTACTCAAGACTTACAAAAACAAGGTAAGGAGTTTACACATACACTTTACAACTTCTCAGAAGGAGAAGCCTCTCAAGCACTCGAAGGAGAAACTGCCCGTGATGGGAACAAATTCCACTATAGTAGTGACCCCATCATGGCAGGTGGTGAGCCTGATCTAACAGCTGCCCCAGAAATATTAAGAAATACGCCACCTGAAGATCCAAACACTACTGTTGAAGAAGGGCGCAGAATGCTTGAAGGTGAATAAAATACAAGTAAATAGTTAAAAAATAAAAATATACTTGGCTTAGACTTATGTGATATGCATAAGTCTTTTTTTGTGTTGTCTTTTTCGCCGAAAGGAGATATGCCCAACAGACAGGGAAATATCCTCATTCCCTAAGGTCGAATATATGAGAAGTGTATTTTATGAGATTTCCTTATTTTGATTGACCTATATTAGAAAAGGAATGTTCAAAGTTTTGAAATATGAGCCGACACTTTTAACTGATCTTGCCGTATATAATAGGTGAGGTGATCATCATGAAGCAGTTGCGGGCATGGCTAAGTCAATTTGCATTAGATACGAAAGAAAAGAATATCCAACAAGTGTGGTTCTTGTATAGACCCTACTTGCTGGGTATTTTTGTCGTCTTTGTGACTGTGAGTGGACTAGGGATTTACGGACTTAGTCAGGTATTTCAAGGCAGACAAGGCCAAACTAACGCCTTAGTGGTAGAGGCAGAAACGGACGAAGGAACATCTGACTTGCTAAGCTCAGAAGAACACCTGTCGGAAAATGTTGTAGTTTCATCAAGTGCGGTGGGTGGTACAGCCAGCGAAATCTCTAGAGAAGAAGCTGATGAAGAAGCTGATGAAGAAAGCGAAACTATCGCGAGTAGCGCAGCCAATGAAACCTGGTATGTAGACATTAAAGGGGCTGTAAAAATCCCGCAAGTTGTCCCAGTGACCCCAGGTATGCGGGTTCATGATGTGGTTGAAATGGCGGGTGGGGTAACTGGTGAGGCGGACCAAAGTCAGGTGAATTTGGCGCAATTAGTCACTGATCAAATGGTGATTTATGTCCCGAAAATGGGCGAAGAGGTTAGTCCTTCAACTGAAGCATTGGTTGCTGATTCTCAGGTCACAGAAAGTGATGTATCCGTGCGTTCTGGGGATCCCAATAGTGACGGGGGCCTGGTCAATATCAATACTGCAGATGCTACAATGCTACAGACCTTATCTGGTATAGGCGAGAAGCGGGCGGCCGATATCATTAATTACCGGGAGACGAACGGTCTATTTGAAACCATTGATGACCTAGACCAAGTGTCAGGAATTGGGGAGAAAACGATGGAGAAGTTACGGCCTTTAATTACGGTGGATTAAGATGCAATATAAGTTAGTCCTCCATAGTTTAGGTGTTCTTCTACTTGCAGTTGTGGTCCTGACCAATAGTCCTTGGGTCTGGCTTTCTTATGGCTTATTTTTGGTCCGTGTGCTTGCTTTAAAAGAAGGCAAATTTTTGCTACAACTAGTGTTTGTACATTGTTTACTCGGCGCTTATTTTGCCTATCAAGATGCTAGTCGACACAGTATCCTAACTGGGGCAGAAGAAGAATTGGTTATGGATGTGGCCATCACTGATGTAAAAGTTGAAGGCAATCTGTTGTCTTTTCGAGGGACTACGCTCTTAAAGGGACAAAATGAAAAGGTACAAGTATTTTATATGCTTGAAGACGAAGATAACCAAAAAGCTTGGTTAGATAAAGAACAATCTTTTCAGGCTACCCTTACTGGCACATTAGAACAAGCGGATGAAAACCAAAATTTTCATCTGTTTAACTACCGGACTTATTTAAAACGGCAAGATATCTATTGGATCATGTCACCGGATGCCATTAACATTAATGGGGATTTGAATCATGGTCAATTTTGGTTAGCCAACCAAAGACAAGCCATCATTAATTGGCTGACAACCATTCAAAATCCAACCGTATCAGCCTATACCTTATCCCTCTTTTTCAATGAAATGGATGCCCTTGAAGGGGAAGTATTAGATGCTTATCAAGCAATCGGCCTGATTCATTTGTTTTCGATTTCCGGTTTTCACGTCCAGTATTTCTTAACTTTCTTCAAGAAAATCCTTCTCCGATTAGGCGTCACAGTAGAATCTTTTGATTATTTCGCCATTGCCATCCTACTCATATACACCGTCTTTTTAGGGTGGCCCTACGGCCTGATTCGGTCCTTTGTAGCTTATACTTATAACGTCCTCCAAAAGCGGTGGGGCGGGCAACCTTCGTCACTCGTAGGCACTTCCTGGTCCATGATTTTGCTCCTAATTGTAGACCCACGCAGTATCTTTACCCTGTCCTTTCAGTTGACCTATGCCTTGTCCTATACCATTTTATTTACTGGGAAATTTATCCAAGCCAAATGCCGGCACTCCCTACAAGTCGAAATCTGGCAAAGTTTCATCTGTAGTTTAGTCACCATTCCCTTTTTAACCATGACCTACTTTGAATTCTCCTGGGTGTCTCTTATCTTAAATTACGGCTACTCCTGGCTATTCGCCACCTTTTTATTTCCCGGACTCCTTTTGATTTTACTCATTCAAATCACCGGCTTAGGCCCTTATTTCACCTGGCTACAAGCTGGATTAGCCTATTTGATTGAGGGAATAGAAATGCTAGCGCTTTTCGCTGGAAAATGGACTTGGTTTCAGTGGGTGACGGGTAGGCCACAAATTGCTGTCTTGGTATTTTTTGTGGTCACTTTACTCATGTATCTAGCGGATCTTTCAAAAGCGAAAATCAGTAAAAGCTTGCACGGACTACTAGCGCTTAGCTTAGTTTTACTGTATTTGAACCCTTATTTACAAAGATACGGGCAAGTAGCCATGCTAGCGATTGGGCAGGGGGATACCTTTTTCCTAGAAATGCCTTACCAAAGAAAGGTCTATTTAATCGATTTAGCGGGGAAAATCAACTTCGCTACACTTTTAGCTGACCGAGATCCATCCAAATCCTGGCAATTACGGGATACTGAAAGTATCGCTGAAAGGCAAATTATTCCAGCGCTTAAAGCGGCGGGCACAAGGACCATCGATGGGGTGTTTTTAACTCACGGCGACTTCGACCACATCGGATCATTCGGTGAAATCGCCAAGGCTTTTAAAATCGAAACCTTATATTTACCCATCGGAATGGACGCGGACACAGAATCCTTAACCACCTTGCAGGAGGCAATCGAGGCCGGGAAAAATCCCAAAATGGAGATTATCTGGCTTAAATCTGGAGACCAGGTGGCCCTTGACCAAACAACTAATTTACAAGTTTTAGCGCCGGATAAATCAGGTGCAGGAGAAAATGCGGATTCTTTAGTCTTATATGGTAGAATAGGACTTCATGACTTTCTATTTACGGGGGATATAGACGGGGCAGCAGAAAATGCGCTCCCGAGTCTACCGGTGGATATTTTAAAAGTTGCCCACCATGGATCAGACCATTCAACGCCAGCTGACTTTATCGAGCGGACTGACCCAAAAATCGCTTGGATTTCAGTGGGTAAAGACAACCGGTATGGCCATCCAGCTGACCGGGTGGTGGCTGATTTAGAAGCTAATCAAACAAAAATATACCGGACGGATACAATGGGCGCTGTCCACTATATTTACTGGCCCAAATCCGCTAAAATAGACAGTGTGCAATCAAATTAGGAGGTAGGTTATGGAATTACAAAAGGCATTACAGGCGCTAAATAACGGGCAAATTGACCCTATATATGTACTACAAGGGCCTGAAACCTACTTAATCAACCGGTTTCTAACGGCCATTGAAAGCCAGTACTTACAAGAAGACGCCAACGCCATGAATTACATGTCATTTGATATGGAAGAAGACAGCTTGGCGGACGTGATGGTTGAAGCCAACACTATTTCATTTTTCAATCAACCGAGACTGATTTTAATGCGGCAACCAGCTTTTTTAACGGGGTCACAAAAGAAGAACGCCATTAAGCAGGATGACGCGTCCTTACTCGAATACCTGGATAATCCAGCAGATGATGTGGTATTAGTCATTGTGGCTGATTATGAATCCTTAGATGGCCGGAAGAAAATTGTGAAGCAACTCAAGAAGAAGGCCACATTTGTGGATACCTCTGTCATGGCCGAACCTCAAGTGAAGGACTATATGCAGCGGTACGTGGCTTCAGAAGGCGTCGATATGACCAGAGAAGCCATGGCCCTATTCTTGAAACGAACCAATTTCCAGCTTACCCAGTCCATTCGTGAGATGGACAAGTTGATTTTATATGTAGGGGATGAGAAAAGGATCAACCAGCGAGATGTAGACTTGTTGGTGACACCGTCATTGGATGACAATATCTTCCATCTGACGGACCATATTATGCGTCAAGATTCAGCCGCTGCTTTAAGGTTATACCGCGAACTAATCGCACAGAAAAATCAACCCATCGCCATTCTTGGTTTACTCCAGTCTAACTTCCGCTTGTATACGCAAATTATCCAATTGAAGAAAGCGGGTTATGACCAAGGATCAATGGCTGAAACGATTGGCGTTCATCCATACCGGATTAAAATGGCTGGCCAATCGATTCATCCTTATTCGCCGAATTTACTCATGGTGGGTTATATGAAGTTGATTGAATTAGACTTTGATATTAAACAGGGAAAAGTAGACCAACATCTTGGGATTGAGTGGTTTATTTTAGACTTTTGTTCAGGTAGGGCAGCTAGTTAAGACATATATGTGAGAAAAAACAGGCAACAAAAAAAGCAGGAAAATGCGTACGTCATTTTCCTGCTTTTTATAATGATTGGTTTTGGTAACACCATTTACCAAGGTCGATTATGCTTTTTTAGCTAAGCGAGCTTTTTCACGAGCAGCTTTGTTAGCGTGGATTAATCCTTTGCTAGCAGCTTGATCTAACATTTTAGAAGCGTTACGGAATAATTCATCCTTGTTGTCTGCGTTTTCTGCAGCAGCTTGTTCAAAACGTTTAACAGCTGTACGTACAGAAGCGATTTTCGCACTGTTACGAGCGTTAGCAGTTTCGTTTTGACGAGCACGTTTGATTGCTGATTCAATATTTGGCATTAAAAACACCCACTTTCCTGTCAAAATTATAAAAGTGAACTTGTCACTAACAGACAATATTATACAGAAATAATAAGAGATAAGTCAAGGTAAATTTAATGAGTCTTATCTAACCTGCTATGAACTACAACGCCATTAAAATGGCGTGTTTCTAGGAACACTCATGACTTGTTCCACTTATTTCAAAGCAAAACAGCGGTCTAAGCTATTTAACTAAGGCCTGTTCCAGGCCAATATTTAATATATTTTTAGCTGCGTTGATATCTCTATCGTGATGCATATTACACTTCATACAAGTCCAATGACGTATATTTAACGCTTTTTTACCGCTATCATACCCGCAATTGGAACATTTTTGGGACGTCTTGTACGGATTAATAGCTACAAAAGTCTTATCGTACATTTCGCACTTTGCCTCTAGGATTGTTCTAAACATCCGCCAGGATTGGCCAGCGATTGAACGGGCTAATTGATGATTTTTCATCATATTAGTCGTCTTTAAATCCTCTAGAACGATAACGTCATAACTTTTAACCATATCGGTTGTGATTTTATGCATGTAATCCTTGCGGATGTTTTTGATACGTTGATGAATACGGGCCACTTGGCGTTTGGCTTGCTGGTAGTTTTTCGCATCCGCTAAATCCACACCGTTCTTTTTGGCTTTTAAACGTCTACGGGCCATTCGCTTTTCCCAATAATGTAATTGCTTCTGATAAGACAAATGTAGTCGCTGACTTTGATATTTTTGACCATCAGACGTAATAGCTAAATCACTTACACCTAAATCGACACCGACTACATTTCCTGTTTTGGGCATTGCTTGATTATCGCTTGTGACCAAAAGGGAGATATAGTAGTCGCCACTAGGTGTATATTTTACGGTGACAGATTTTATGCGTTCATTCTCAATATGAAGCACACTTGACTTACATTTTATCCAACCTAATTTGGGTAATTTGATATACCGCTGATTATCATTAAAACGAATGTTGTTGCCACGTATGGTACTTAAATACGACTGTCTGGTGTTCTTCTTTGATTTGAATTTTGGGTATTTTGAATAACCTTTAAAAAAACGAACAAAAGTTTCGGATAAGCGTTTAACACTACATTGAACAGCTACGCTATCAACTTCACGCAACCAGGGATATTCCTTCTTCATTTGTGGAATAAGAGAGGATAACACATTATAAGATAGCATTTGAAGGTCAGGATTGTTTTCGTACCGCGCATTCAACATGGCCAACATTTCGTTCCAGATGAATCGGGTATGACCAAAGGTCATATGAATTAACTGACGCTGTTTTTCGTTAGGATAGATCTTACATTCAATTCCTTGATACAAGTTTTCACCCCCTTGCGTTTATAGATATATTATACCATACATATGAATATTATTTATAGCGATAACAATTGCTATAATGTAGTTGAAGAGGTGTTTACATATGATTGTGAAAACAAGGACAAATGTCTATGATTTTAATTTCCATTTGGTTTGGGTAACAAAGTATCGTAAGGAAATATTTACAACCATTGAAAAGCAAAACGCCATGCAAGATATGTTGACGCACATTTGTGATGAACATGATATTGTGATCCAATCGCTGCAAGTTATGCCTGACCATATCCATATGTTGATTTCGTTCAACCCTAAACATGCCGTAAGTAGTATCGTCAAGACACTTAAAGGGAAATCTGCACGTCTATGGTTCAAATCTTATCCAGAAACAAAGACAATGTTATGGGGTGGCCATTTATGGACACCTAGTTATTTCATGGCAACAGTAGGCAGTATGTCTAAAGAAACGGTCAAAAAGTATATAGAAAATCAATTAACGGAATACAATGACGGTCACCCTAGGACTTGATTCATCCATGTAATGAATTACACGGTTTTCTCAAGGGGCGACTTTAAATAAACAAGTGATAATGTCTTATGTATTCATAAGGAAAAATGTCTTGGGCAGATCAAACTTGGTGGAAATAGCGAGCTAATAGAGACCATCAAGAATATGACTTGTATCTTGTAAAAGGATTTTGTTCAAAAATTTATTGGCATTGGGAAGGAAAAAAGGCTGGTGATTTTTGAAAACTGATAGCAGTTTCCACTGAACCGTTAACCAAGTCGCGAACCCCCTTTTTCCAAGGGCTAAGGTTTCGGCTTTAATCACTTAGGTGGTATAATATTAGGGTATGTAATGGTGTATTTTAAAAGGAAGAGAGGTTCATGATGATAAACCAATTTGATTTAGTTTCGGAATATGAACCGAGTGGGGACCAACCGGAAGCCATCAGAAGAATTGTAGAACAAGTGGAGGCTGGCGATAAGGCGCAAGTCTTACTAGGTGGTACGGGGACTGGGAAGACTTTTACCATGGCCAATGTGATCGCCCAAACCAACCGACCAACTTTGGTTCTAGCCCATAATAAGACACTTGCTGGGCAATTATACGGGGAATTAAAGGAATTCTTCCCGAATAATGCGGTGGAGTATTTCGTATCTTACTACGACTACTACCAACCGGAGGCCTATGTGCCGTCAAGTGATTCATATATTGAAAAATCAGCTTCAGTGAATGATGAGATAGATAAGTTGCGTCATTCGGCGACGTCTTCTATTTTGGAGCGTCGGGATACGATTGTAGTAGCTTCTGTTTCTTGTATTTATGGGTTGGTGAATCCAGCCGAGTACCGAGACCATGTGATATCAATCAGACAAGGACAGGAATTATCTAGAGATGCCTTTATGCGTCGTTTAGTTGAAAATCAGTATGAACGAAATGATATCGACTTCCAGCGTGGGACTTTCCGTGTGCGTGGGGATATTGTGGACGTTTTCTTATCATCTCATGATTCTTCATCGATTCGAGTGGAGTTTTTTGGTGATGAAATTGATCGAATTCGAGAAGTGGATGCTTTAACAGGTGAAGTCCAGTCTGAAGTAGAACATTTTCCCATTTATCCAGCGACGCACTTTGTGGTGGACCATGAACAAGTAGAGAAATCAGTTAAATCAATTGAGGCTGAATTAGAAGAACGTTTGAAAGAGTTGAATGATGAAGGGAAGTTGCTTGAAGCGCAACGTCTAGAACAACGTACCCGCTATGACATTGAAATGCTTCTTGAGATGGGTTACTGTAACGGAATTGAGAACTACTCTCGTCACATGGACGGCCGTCAACCAGGGGAAGCACCCTATACCTTGCTCGATTTCTTCCCAGAAGATTTCTTATTAATGGTGGATGAGTCACATATGACCATGCCACAGGTGCGCGGCATGTATAATGGCGATAAGGCTAGAAAACAAGTTTTAATTGACCACGGTTTCCGTTTACCCTCCGCCTTGGATAACCGACCATTAAAATTAGAAGAGTTTGAAGAAAAATTAAACCAGACCCTATACGTATCTGCAACACCAGCGGATTATGAAGTTGAGAAAGCTGGCGAAGATGATATTGTCGAACAAATCATTCGACCAACTGGCTTACTTGATCCTACTGTGGAAGTGCGTCCAATTGAAGGTCAAATTGACGACATTATTAGTGAAATCAATGACCGGATCGAACGGGAAGAGCGGGTATTTATCACCACATTAACCAAACGAATGGCAGAAGACTTGACTGACTACTTAGAAGAAGTGGGCATCAAGGTGAAATATCTGCATTCTGATATCAAGACGTTAGAACGGACGGAAATCATCCGTGACTTGCGTTTAGGTGTTTTTGATGTATTAATTGGGATCAACTTGCTGCGTGAGGGGATTGATGTGCCAGAAGTATCTTTAGTCACGATTTTAGATGCAGACAAAGAAGGCTTCCTGCGTAATGAGCGGTCACTTATCCAGACCATTGGACGGGCAGCTCGTAATCAAAATGGGCATGTAATTATGTATGCTGATGGAATCACCGATTCTATGCGCCGGGCAATGGATGAAACGGCCCGTCGTCGTGCTATCCAACAAGCTTATAACAAGGAACATGGGATTGTACCGCAAACAATCAAGAAAGAAATTCGTGATGCTATTCGAATTACCCATGTGAATTCTGAAGAAATGAGTAATTCTCTAACAGAACAACTCCGAGCTTTGAAACGCGATGATAGAGAACAAGCTTTACGGAATGTGGAATTAGAAATGAAACAAGCTGCTAAGGACTTGAACTTTGAAAAAGCCGCAGAACTTCGTGACATTATCATGGAATTGAAAGCGGAAATGAAGAAATAGCGCTTACTTGTCTTAGCTATCAAGTAAGCGTAGCTTGCGTTTGATATTTCATAAAATTTTTAGTAACAAAAAAGGCATCGCTTTGTCGGCGGTGCCTTTTTCTTTGCTTATTCTTCTTTTAAGCTAGTATCCTTTACTTCATTTTCCAATGCAATTTTATCTGCTATGAAAAGGTTAAAGTAATTCAAGCAAAGGATTAACCAAGTAGCGCCTATAGACCAACCGGCGATAATATCAGATAGATAGTGGACGCCAAGGTATAAGCGAGATGCACTGATGGCAACCACCATGAAGATGGTAAAGCCAATTAAGTAGGGCATCATCTTTGGGTACTTATCCTTAAAATAATACCAAATTAAGAAAGCTAGGGTTCCCCATGCTAGTACTGCGCCAGTTGCATGTCCAGAAGGGAAGGAATAGCCCCCTTGGTCAACAAGGTGCGTCAAGTAGGAAGGGCGCGTCCTTCGAATAATGTTTTTAATTAGGTCAACTACAGGCCCAACGCCAACTAGAATAGTGAAAACTATCCAAAGGAATACTTGCCATTTTCGGCTGATATAGTAAAAAATACCGGCTATAATCATCGTGAGCGGAATGATTCCTTGGGCATTACCGATGAGGGTGAAAGATTGTACAAAAGTTGTAAAAGGCGGTGGGCCCCATTGATAGAGATGTTGGCCAATATTTTGGTCGACTACCGTCAAAAAATCAACGTCAATCATTGCTGTTAAACAGATTAAAATAAAGGGTATTGCGGTGATGGCGGATGCTATTAAATAAGGTAGAATTGGATCTTTTTTCATTGCTTGCCTCCATGTCGATATTAAGCTTTATTGTATATATTGTATGAACATTTCGCAAGGGACTAAAGGCTGGTTGTCCACGGGTTGGCGTATTGGGAAAGTTTTGTGTCTTTGAATATGTCACGATTCCTTCTTTATCAAAACTAGTATTAAATTTATTTTTTAGTGTGATAATGACAGGGAGTTTTGCAATAGCTATCGTTTATTCAATAAGCTCATGTTTTTAGCACATTAATAGAACTAGCGGTCAGATTAGGGGTTAGATAGGTAAGGTGGAAAATATTTTGACGAGTTTTAGCTGAGGCCACAACTACCTAGCATGCCTTAGCGGTGAAAGAGGATGTGGTGACGTATATCAGTCTGTGGGCTTTAGCCCATACAGAATGAATAGTCAGCCAAGTCCAGAGACCAAGGCTCTGGACGATCCCACCGCATGGAAGGCGATGATGGGTAAGTGCAGGCCGAAATGCCTAAAAATTTCAATACACCTTAGATTAATCAATACAGTACATCTATGCTTGCTAATTTCCCCAAAATTCCATTTGCATTATAAGTTGATTATGTGTATAATGTCAGATGACCGTTTACTTCGCGAGTTGAATCACCAACGCTTGTCGCAGTTTACGGCGAATATGATGAAAGAGGTGTTGTCACATGGCAATTTCAAAAGAACGTAAAAACGAATTAATCCAACAATTTGCACGTCACGAAGGAGATACTGGTAGCCCAGAGGTACAAATCGCTATCTTAACTGAAGATATCAACTCTCTTAACGAACATGCACGTACGCACAAAAAAGACCACCATTCTTACCGTGGTTTAATGAAAAAAGTTGGTCACCGTCGTAACTTGTTAGCTTACTTACGTAACAAAGATGTTCAACGTTACCGTGAATTAATCAAAGCATTAGGCTTACGTCGTTAATTCTTATAAATATGATCTTAAAGCGGGATACTTTTGTGTCTCGCTTTTGTTGATTTTTAACCCTTTTTATAGGAAAATAAACTAGTATGGAATAAAAGCGCCAACAGTTGTTCACTACTATGCAAATTTGTGAGTATCAAGTCTTGATCTTAGAAATTTGTTTAGTAGCAAACTTGTTGGCAGTATGCAAATAAAGGAGCATGTTAGAACATGGAAGAAAAGCAAGTGTTTAAAATGAATTGGGCCGGCCGCCCATTATCGATCGAATACGGTCAGGTAGCTAAACAAGCCAATGCAGCGGTATTGGTTCGTTACGGAGATACTGTCGTATTAACTGCCGTAGTAGGGGCAAAAGAAGCTAAGCCAGGGCAAGACTTCTTCCCATTACAAGTAAACTATGAAGAAAAAATGTACTCAGTAGGGAAAATTCCTGGTGGTTACATTAAACGTGAAGGTCGCCCAAGCGAACATGCAACATTAACTGCACGTTTAATTGATCGTCCAATCCGTCCAATGTTTGACGAAGGGTTTACCAATGAAGTGCAAGTGATTAATACTGTTTTATCAGTAGACCCAGACTGTTCACCAGAAATGGCCGCAATGTTTGGTTCATCAGCAGCCTTAACGATCTCTGATATTCCTTTTGACGGTCCAATTGCAGGGGTTAATGTGGGTCGTGTGAATGGTGATTTCGTGATCAACCCAACTGTAGAACAACAAGCGCAATCTGATTTAGAGTTAATTGTTGCTGGTTCTAAAGATGCCATCAACATGGTAGAATCATCAGCTGCTGAATTATCTGAAACAGAAATGCTTGAAGCCCTAATGTTTGGTCACACATCAATTCGTGAATTGTGCTACTTCCAAGATGAAATCCGGGAAAAAATTGGCCAAGAAAAAATGGACGTCCAATTAAATACACCGGACAACGTGTTGGTTGCTGAAGTAACAGCACAATACAATCAACAAATGGTTGAAGCAATCCAAACGTTTGACAAGTTGGAACGTGAAGAAAATATCGAAGCGGTTAAAGCAGCGATTATCGACCACTACAGCGAATTATATGCAGAACATGAAGATGTTGTGACCTTAATGGACCAAGTGCGTCAAATTGCGAACCAATTAGAATATAAAGAAGTTCGTCGTTTAATTACTGATGATAAAGTTCGTCCTGATGGTCGTAAAATTGATGAAATCCGTCCATTAGCTTCAGAAGTTGGCTTATTACCACGTACACACGGTTCTGGTTTATTCACTCGTGGACAAACTCAAGCCTTATCAGTAGCGACATTAGCACCCTTATCTGAAGAACAACGTATTGATGGTTTAGCTGGTGATGTTACCCAACGTTTCATGCACCACTACAACTTCCCTCAATACTCAGTAGGTTCAACCGGCCGTTACGGTTCTCCTGGTCGTCGTGAAATTGGTCACGGTGCTTTAGGTTACCGCGCCTTAAATGAAGTATTGCCAAGTGAAGAAGACTTCCCGTATGCAATTCGTTTAGTTGCTGAAGTATTAGAATCTAACGGTTCATCATCACAAGCATCTATTTGTGCGGGTACTTTAGCGCTTATGGACGCAGGTGTGCCAATTAAAGCCCCAGTTGCTGGTATCGCAATGGGTCTAATCATGGATGAAGACGAAGAAAACTATACAGTCTTAACTGATATCCAAGGTCTAGAAGACCACTTGGGTGACATGGACTTTAAAGTAGCCGGTACAGAAAACGGTATTACTGCTTTACAAATGGATATCAAGATTAAAGGGATCACGGAACAAATTCTACGTGAAGCTTTAGACCAAGCCCATAAAGCGCGGGTTGAAATCTTGGGTCACTTAGCAACTGCAATTGACGCACCACGTGCTGAATTAAGTCCATATGCACCAAAAATTGAGCAAATGCAAATTGATCCAGATGACATTAAAGTGGTTATCGGTAAAGGTGGGGATACCATCAACAAAATTATCGATGAAACAGGTGTTAAAATTGATATCGATCAAGAAGGTGGCGTGAATATCGCTTCAGATAATGCGGCAATGATCAAACGCGCGAAAGAAATTATTGCTGAATTGACCTTGAAAGTTCAAGCAGGTGAAGTGTATGTAGGAACTGTCAAACGCATTGAAAAATTTGGTGCCTTTGTTGAGATCGCTAAAGGTAAAGATGGTTTAGTGCATATTTCTCAACTGCAAGAAGAACGAACCAATAATGTGGAAGACGTAGTGTCAATGGACGAAAAAGTCCGCGTAAAAGTGACAGAAATCGATAACCGTGGTCGTATCAACTTGACAATGAAAGGCTTAGACGCCGAATAATATTCAGATAATTTTTTAAAAAAGGGCACTCAGTGAATCAGCTGGGTGCTTTTTTATATTAATTGAGTGTTTTCTCATTTTTATTTCATAATACTGTCATTTTCATTGAGAAAAAGGCTAAGCTCTGATAAAATGAAACAGCGAGTGCGAATAATATCGAATATAAATAAAAGGATGAATCAATTATGGCAAAAGAGTATAATGTAGCAATTGTCGGGGCAACAGGTGCAGTTGGGGAACAATTACGTCACTTGGTTGCAAAAGCAAATTTCCCAGTAAAAAATGTGAAACTATTAGCATCAGCGCGTTCAGCGGGTACAGCATTACCGGTGGGCGATAAAAATTATGTTGTTGAAGAATTGACAAAAGATGCTTTTGAAGGTGTGGATATTGCCTTTTTCTCAGCTGGTGGAGACCGTTCAATCGAATTTAGCCAAGCAGCCATTGATGCTGGTGCAGTTGTCATTGATAATACTTCTGCCTTCCGTATGGATGAAAATACGCCTTTAGTAGTGCCAGAGGTAAACCCACAAGCATTGAAAAATCATAATGGCTTGATTGCTAACCCTAACTGTTCAACAATCCAAATGGTTGTGGCTTTAAATCCAATCCGTGATGCCTTTGGGTTAGACCGTGTGATTGTGTCTACCTACCAAGCGGTATCAGGTGCAGGGGCGACAGCTATTGAAGAAATGCGTCAACAATATCGGGATATTGAAGCAGGTAATGATATTCAAACACCTGGCATCTTGCCAGTTGGTGGAGACGAGAAACATTATCAAATGGCTTATAACGTATTGCCGCAAATTGATAAGTTCCAAGACAACCATTATACATTTGAAGAAATGAAAATGACCAATGAAACCAAAAAAATCTTAGGTGATGATACGATTGGCGTATCTGCGACATGTGTGCGTGTACCGGTTGTTTATGGCCATTCAGAGTCTGTTTACTTTGAAGTGGATAAAGATGACGTGACACTTGAAGATATTCAAAATGTTTTACGAGACGCACCTGGTGTTGTATTGGAAGATGATATCAACCAACAATTATATCCTCAAGCAGTGAATGCTGAGAAGAAAACGGAAACATTTGTTGGCCGTATCCGTAAAGACTTAGACTTCCCACGTGGATTCCATATGTGGGTTGTTTCTGACAACTTATGGAAGGGTGCTGCATTGAATTCAATTCAGATTGCAGAACAAATGGTAGCTGATAAATTAATCTAGTTTATGTTATACTTAAGCTAGCGATGTGCGGGCAATGTGGCGAAGCGTCATTGCACCGCACTTTTTTTGAGTAAAAAATATATCCAAGCTGACTAACAATTTGCGTCAGCTTGGGTACAGGCTGCACTAACTATTTAGCGTGCATCCAGACTTTATAAAAATAAACCCAATATATTAGGAGGCAATAATATGAGTGATATTAATATCATCGCTCTGGGTGGTGTCCGTGAAAACGGGAAAAACATGTACCTAGTCGAAGTTGATGAAGCAATCTATGTCTTAGACTGTGGTCTTGTATACCCACCAGATGAATTATTAGGAATCGATATGATGATTCCAGACTTTACATACTTAAAAGAAAACCAAGACCGTGTAGCAGGGGTATTTTTAACCCACGGCCATGCGGATGCTATTGGTGCTTTACCGTATTTATTAAAAGATATTCAAGTACCCGTATTTGGTACTGAATTAACAATTGAATTAGCGAAAATTCAAACCAAGAAAATTGGCTTGAAGAATTATCAAGACTTCCATATTATTTCGGAAGATAATGAAATTGATTTTGGGAATGTCGTGATTAAATTCTTTAAAACCACTCACTCTGTACCTGAATCAGTAGGGATTGAAGTCTCTACACCAGAAGGCTCAATCGTTTATACAGGTGACTTCAAGTTTGATATGACAGTTTCAGATGCATATAAAACAGACTTTTCTCGTATTGTTGAAATCGGTCGTGACGGTGTATTCGCCTTACTATCAGATTCCAATGCAGCAGAAAATATGAAACCCAACGCCACTGAAATTGAAATTGAACAAGGTTTGTTGAAGGAAGTGCGCAATGCTAAAGGTCGTGTTATCGTTGCGGCGGTGGCTTCAAACTTAATGCGTATTCAACAAGTTTTAGATGTTGCAAGTAAACTAGGTCGTCGTGTTTTCTTAGATGATACTGAATTGGAAGAAATTATTGACGTAGCTATTCGCTTAGGCAAACTATCGATTCCGTCAAAAGACTTGATTACCAACTTGAAGGACCTTGGCCGTTTTGAAGATCATGAAATTATTTTCCTAGAAACTGGAAAATCTGGTGAGCCATTAACAACCTTACAAAAAATGGCCTCAAGCCGTCACACAACTGTATCTATTAAAGACGGTGATAAGGTCATTATTGTGACAACACCTTCTTATGATATGGAAAAAGTGGTAGCAGAAACTAAAAACGATGTTTACCGTGCAGGCGGTGAAGTGGTTGAATTAGCTCAGGCGTATGCGTCAAGTGGTCATGCGAGTCCAAAAGACTTACAATTAATGATCAGCTTATTGAAGCCAAAATATGTGGTCCCAATTTCAGGTGAATACCGTCTAATGTCTGCCCACAAACACTTGGCAACAGAGGTAGGTATTCCAGAAGAGAGTGTCTTCTTATTAGATAAAGGGGATATCTTGACCTATAAAGATGGCAATATCCATATCGGTGGTGCCGTACCAGCTTCAAATGTATTGATTGATGGATCAGGTGTTGGAGATATTGGTAATATTGTTCTTCGCGACCGCCGTATCTTATCTGAAGATGGTATTTTCTTAGTTGTCCTAACGATTTCGCGCCGTCTAGGTAAAATCTTATCTGGTCCAGAAATTATTTCTCGTGGTTTCATCTATATGAAGGCTTCTGAAACCCTATTAGATGAATCAAAAGACCTTGTCGTTGAAGTGACTGAGGAAAATCTTAAAGACAAGAACTTTGAATGGTCTAAATTAAAAGGTGACATCCGGGATGCGCTAAGTAAGAAATTATATAGTGAAACTCAACGCCGTCCGATGATTTTACCAGTCATTATGGAAGCTTCAAACTACCATCCTGACAAAAAAGATAAGAAAAAAGGGAAACAAAACTAAGGGGGTCCGGCATGAACGCGTCACAAAAATTAGTAGTCTGGGTTGAAGGCTTATTATTTGTCATCCTGGCTTTATTAATTGAAAGTATCTTCCCAGAAACCATTACAAGTTACAATATTACCGTAGCGATTTCATTAACCCTATTGGTTTTCTATTCATATAGAAGAGGATCAACAGCAGGCTTTATCGCTGGTGCAGTACTTGGAGCAGTAGTGGGGTATTTACAAGTAGAGAATGTACAAACAGAGTGGATGGTGCTAGTAGCTAGTGCAATCCAAACAGCTATGGTTGGGTTATCGGGTAAATTTGCCCGAAACTTACAGCGGACGTTATTCAACCGCCGTATGTCTAGTGTATACCTAAACCTAATTACCGGGACAGTTATGACTTTTGCCGCATTCTTCATCCTAAAATTTATCTTTAATCAATATGTGCTAAATGTTGGTCAAGTGGCTGACGGTACATATGCGATGAGTATGTTATGGTCATTCTTGGCTAACTTAGCCTTAGCTTTAATCATCCTAGTAATCATCTTGAACGTATCATCGAAATTTTGGATTCCAAAGAATACGCCATATATTTCGCGCAAAGAACGTTCACGTTTATTGAATGACTAACTCGTCCATCATATCTTGTAACAATAAATAGTAAGTAAGAGCAAACAACAAGTCCTTGGCATTTTCAATTGGCCACCTTGTTTGCTCTTTTACTTTTAAAAAGGGGAAAACATGGGTTTATATATTTTTTATGGGATTTTAATTTTTTTAGTGTTAAATACCATCGCCGCAGTTATTACCGTCCTTAGACAAGACCGTCCTGTGGCGGCTATTTGGGCTTGGCTACTGGTCCTTATATTACTACCGGGTATTGGATTTATCATTTACTATTTTGTAGGCCGGAAACTTTCCGACCAAAATATCTTTAGGATCCGAAACCAAGAAGTTTATGGATTGAACGGATTAAAAGATAAGTACCTAAATGACAAGGGTAAACAGAAAAATGTCAACCACTATCCACGAGGTATTCAAAAAATGATGCGTGTCTTGTTTAAGAGTGACTATTCAATCTTGACTGAAAACAATCATGTCGAAATCTTTATTTCAGGCCAAGAAAAAATGGACCGACTAGTTGCGGATATCTATGCCGCAACAGATTCGGTGCATGTACAATACTACATTTTTACTGATGATGAAGTGGGTATGCGGGTAGTAGACGCCTTAATTGACCGGGCCGAAGCGGGATTAGAGGTCAAATTGATGGCTGACGCAGTGGGTAGTCGTCGGCTAAGTAAGAAATCAGTGAAACGCATGGAAGAAGCAGGGATACAGTTTGAAAGTTTCTTCTCAAAAAGTCCCTTCTTTATTTTTAATTTTCGTCTAAACTGGCGTAACCACCGTAAAATTGTGGTGATTGACGGTTTAGTCGGTTATGTAGGAGGCTTTAATGTAGCCAAAGAATATATTGGTAAAGGACCTTTAGGTTATTGGCGTGATACCCATTTTCGGATTACAGGAGATGCCGTCAAAACTTTACAAAGCCGTTTTATGGTAGACTGGTTCGCTTCTAAAAAAGCCAAACCAAGTGACTTTGACCATGAATATTTCCCAGACCCAGAAGTAAATGGTGAAACAGCCATGCAGATTGTTTCATCAGGTCCAGACGAAGAATCTGACCAAATTAAAATGGGTTACCTGCAGATGATTAATATTGCAGAAGAGTATATTTATATTCAAACACCTTACTTTATTCCAGACGAAGCCATCTTTGAAGCAGTTGAGATGGCAGCCTTATCAGGTGTGGAAGTCCATATCATGATTCCATCAAAACCTGACCACCCATTAGTATATCGAGCAACTGAATACTATGTAAAATCCTTACTGCCAGCTGGTGTTCACGTACATAAATACCGTGAAGATGGGTTCTTACATGCCAAAACAGTATGCGTAGACGGTCATGTTGCCAGCGTTGGGACTGCTAACTTTGATATCCGAAGCTTTGCTTTGAATTTTGAGATCAATGCCTTTGTTTACGACCGCAAACTCGTTGCCCAATTAGAGGAAATCTTCAAAAACGACTTGAAAGAATCGACTCAAGTAGATATCAATCATTTTGAAAACCAAACAAAATGGAAGAAATTCCGTCAAGGGTTCTCGAGATTGTTCTCTCCAGTTCTATAATAGGTAAAAGCAAAAACCAGCTATCTGATTAGCTGGTTTTTGCGGTGTTATGGAATTGTTGGTGATAAGGATGATTAATTTAATCGGCATAAACTGAACGAACAGCCATGATTTCATCGACTTTAATGATGCGCATAACATCATTATCAACATCTTCAAATAGGACAATGTCTTTATCGGTATATTTTGACCGAAAGATACCAAATAAAATATCTTTGGTGTTCATAGAACCGATTTGACGAGTAACGGTAATATATAGGGGGTCACCTAATTCGTTTGAATAGTTAATATGTTTGATTATGTCTTTGATTGGCATAATAGTTGTCAATACGTTGCTTTCCTTTTTCGCTTTGCGCTCTTCACTATTGAAAGAAAGGATATTTGACTGGCTAGATTGTTCAGCTTCAAGCAACATTGGATCAACTGGGATGAATAGATTACGGATTGATTGATAAGATAATGGGTTTTGCATGATAAGCCTCCTTATATTGAACAGTGGTCAGAAAGATGGGTACGTAGTAACGTAACTTGATTTAGCAAACATTTGTTCGCTTTACATTTTATATTATAAAGAACGTCCGTTCGGTATGCAAGTCTTTTTACGAACATCTGTTCACTTTTTACTCAGAAGCTTAATTATGGTATGATTCTAATTGAAAATTAATCCGAACATTAAAGAAAATCTTCAGGTCTTTGAGAAAAATATTTAAATTTGTGGTACTATTAATGCTATATCAAAATGTGAAGGGTGAAAGGTGTTCTATGAAATCGAAAGGACTATTAGTTGTATTATCCGGTCCCTCTGGAGTGGGGAAGGGAACAGTGCGACAAGCGCTGTTCGAGACTGATACAAATCATGATCAGTTTTATTATTCAGTTTCTGCAACAACCCGACAACCGCGCCCGGGCGAAGTAGATGGAAAAGACTACTTCTTTGTATCGCGCGACGAATTCGAAGGTATGATTGAAGACGAACGTTTGTTGGAGTATGCTGAATATGTAGGCAACTACTATGGAACACCCCTTCAATACGTTGAAGAAATGACTGACCAAGGTAAGGATGTTTTCCTTGAAATAGAGGTTCAAGGTGCATTGCAGGTTAAAAGACGTATGCCAGATGCGGTATTCATTTTTCTTGCACCGCCTACTATGCATGAGTTAGAATCTAGAATAGTTAACCGTGGTACCGACGCGCCAGAAGTCATTGAAAAACGGATGCATCAAGCACGTGAAGAGTTACAATTGGTTACGCAATACGACTATGTTGTTGAAAATGACAATGTAGACTCAGCAGTTGAACGAATTCAAACCATCATAAATGCTGAGCATTTAAAGACTGACCGCTTTGTCGACGATATTGTAGAAAATTACTTAAAGGAAGGCGACGAAAAATAATGATTATCTATCCATCAATTGACAAATTATTAGACCGCATCGACTCAAAATACTCATTAGTATCAATTGCAGCAAAACGCGCAACTGAATTACAAGTTGAGAAGAACCCAATGTTAACTGAATACCAATCACCTAAATTTGTAGGTCAAGCGTTAGAAGAAATCGCTTCTAATGACTTAGTGATTGATCCAGACTCATTAACACAAAGCTAATTATAAGTTTTGAAAACATATAAACTTCATTAAGCCAAGTAGCTTTCCGGTGCTTGGTTTTTTTGATTATTCAATCAAGCTATGTGAAGTGACTTAGCTATTGAAATACGCAAAAAAAGAGGTGTACCATCAAAACGGCCATACCTCTTATCATCAATTGTATATTATTTTTCAGAAACTAATTTACCTTGAACATATACTTGTTGGATATTGGCTTGGTTAGCTAAGTATAGGATCTTTTCAAATGTTTGTCCTAGATCTTCAAAGACACCAAATCCTTGGATACGGTTTTCTTTGGCTTTTGTATCAATTACTTGGAAATCAGCAGCATAGCCTTCTTTAATTAAACCAATTGGTAAGTCTAGGGCTTCACCACCACCAAGTGTAGCGAGCGAAAAGGCTTCTACAACAGAAATGCGAGAATCGGGCACACCGCGTTTGGCTTGCGGTAACCGGGTATCAACACCGTCTTCTAATTGACGTGAGCTCATCACAGCTTGTTTAATCCCGTCATATAGAGATGGTGAAAAACCACCGGAAATATCTGTTCCTAAGCCAACTTGTACATTTAATTCTTTTAGGTGTTTAATGGGAATGATACTATTAGCAAAATAAACGTTAGAAATAGGGCAGTGGGCAACCGCTGTTTGGTTTTCTGCAAAAATCGCAGCATCATCGTCATTGATAAAGTTAGAGTGGGCCATAACTGATTTTTTGCCGAATAAACCAAAGTCTCTAAGGGCTTCAGTGTCAGTTTTACCAAAGCGTTCATAAGTAAAATCATGTTCCCATTGCCCTTCACTACAATGCGTGTGGACGTGGGTGTCGTATTTTTGCGCTAGTGCACCTAAACCTGCCAAGGCCTCGTCAGTACAAGAGGGCGCAAACCGGGGCATGACAACAGGGTAGACGCCTTGAATGACGTCCTTACCATAGGCACGCACTTCTTGGATAAATTCTTCAGTTTCTTGTAGGGCAATCTCAGTTGACGCATCTCGGTAAAAGTCAGGGTTACCTTGTGGGTCATCCATAACTACTTTACCAACTAAGGCGCGTTGACCTTTTTCTGCAGCAATCTTAACCAATTCAAATGACGATTCTTTGTGAATAGTCCCGAAATAAAGGGCAGTAGTGGTGCCACGAGCGAGTAAGGTCGCCACTAAGTCTGTGTAAACTGCTTTCGCGAAGTCAATGTCTTTATATTTAGCCTCTAGTGGAAAAGTGTGTTCATTTAACCAAACATCCAAGGGAGCGTCTAAAGCAATCCCTGCTTGAGGCCATTGAGGGGCATGGATATGGGTATCAATGAAACCTGGTAATAAATATTGGCCGTCTGTTAGACGAATTAAAGTGCCACGTTCTTCAAATAAGGCGATTAGCGGTTGGTAATCACCATCATCAGCCGGTACAATTCTATCGATTACCCCATCTTGGTTGATGGTTATCAGTGCCTGTTCTTGGTATTCAAGTTGGCCGTGAGTTGGTGTGTGAAAATAAGTTGCGACAATGGCTTTTTCTAATCCAATCATGTTGTGCTCCCTTTAAATAAAAATATTTCCTTCTCTCTCATTTTAAGATAAATTAACGAACAAGTAAATAGAATTAAAGTTAAATGTTCGTAAATAAACTCTAATATCTCAAATTAATTAGATTTTAGTTACAAAAAGGATAAATTAACGAACGAATATACAAAGGAAAAGCGAAAATGTATGCCACAGGCAATTAATGTTAAATGCCAACCAATTACTATACAATAGGTAGATCAATACGATGAAGGAGGCGACTGGAATGGTTGAGGCAAATGTTATAGAAGTGATTGTGGACGTTCCCACCATGCAGACGGACCATCCTTTTGAATACCAAATCCCTGAAGAAATGGTGAATATTATTCAACCAGGCATGCGGGTACAAGTCCCATTTGGCAGTCGTAACCTCTTGGGTTATGTCATTTCACCAGCTAAAACAGAGGCTGATTTTGAAGGCGAATTGAAGCCGATTACCGCACTTTTAGACGACGAACCGGTTTTAAACGCGGAAATGTTGCAATTAGGTAAGGATATGGCCAAGCAAAACTTTTGTTTCTTAGTTGAAGCCTACCATACCATGCTGCCTAACTTGCTCAAGGTAAATTATGAAAAGTTCTTCCTGCCAACCCCTGAAATTTCCTATCTGGACCATCAGCAATACTTTGATGACCTCAGTGAAATCGCCTGGTCTGAAGCCGAAAAAAGGGGAATTCTCACCGAGTTGATAGCACTTAAAAATAAAGGTCACCTGTCTATAGACTATCGGGTAGAAGACCGTAAACGCTATAAAACGGAAAAATGGGTACAACCACTGATGGCCTTTGACCAACTAGAGGAAGAAGTCACCAGCATTCGAAAAACAGCTAAAAAGCAACTTGCCTTGGTGGAAGTGTTAATGGAGCTGGACGGTAAGAAAGTACCAGCTAAATACTTACGGGACGAGTTTGACTTGCACACAGCTACGCTTAAAGCAGGGGCTGAAAAGGGCTGGTTAAAACTTTACGACCAACAAGTTAACCGTGATCCCTATGCAGATATTGCGATTGAAAAATCAGAAAAGTTACCCTTACAAGCTCAACAAGAAGCTGCCTTTATTGCTGTAAAAGAAGCCATGGATAACCAAGAAGACCGGGTATTCTTACTACAAGGGGTAACAGGGTCAGGGAAGACTGAGGTCTACCTGCAACTGATTCAAGAGGCCTTAGATAAAGATAAAGAGGCCATTTTACTAGTGCCAGAAATTTCCTTAACCCCGCAAATGGTCAACCGGTTGAAAAGTCGCTTTGGGAACCAAGTAGCGGTCTTGCATAGTCAATTATCAACAGGGGAACACTTTGATGAGTGGCGCAAATTAAAAAAAGGTCAAGCTAAAATCGCTGTAGGGGCCCGGTCATCTATATTTGCACCATTAGACAATATCGGTTTGATTATTTTAGATGAAGAACATGAATCCACCTACAAACAATCAGATAATCCTCGCTACCATGCAAGGGAAGTGGCCAAATGGCGGGCAGCTTACCACCATTCGCCCGTTATCCTAGGGTCAGCAACCCCTAGTCTAGAATCTAGAGCACGAGCCCAAAATGGGGTTTATCAACTACTTGAAATGCCAGAAAGATCCAATCAAAGGCCACTACCGCCTGTTGAAATTATTGATATGCGTGAAGAATTTAAACATAAAAATTACTATCAATTCTCACGGCAATTACGTGACCGAATGCAGGCTACAATGGACCGGGGCGAACAGGTTGCTTTGATGTTAAACCGTCGTGGTTTCGCCAATTTCATGCAATGCCGAGACTGCGGTTATACCTTTCAATGTCCAAATTGTGATGTATCACTGACTTACCATTATCATGACAAACAGTTGCAGTGTCACTATTGTGGCTATAACGAGGCCAGACCGCAACGTTGTCCAGATTGTGGTCAAACCCACTTACGTGAATTTGGTACGGGGACGGAAAAGGTGGAACAAGAAATTAATGAGCTGTTTCCGAATAAAACCGTGGCTCGGATGGATATGGATACCACCCGTCGTAAAGGGAGTCATGAACGGATATTAAAGCAAATTGCTGATAAAAAAGCAGATATTTTACTAGGTACCCAGATGATTGCCAAGGGGCTGGATTTTCCAAATATCACTTTAGTAGGGATTATCAATGCAGATACCACACTCTATCTGCCAGATTTTAGAGCAGCTGAGCGGACTTTCCAGCTCTTGACCCAAATGTCAGGACGGGCAGGCCGCGGGGACCTGGACGGGCAAGTCTTGATTCAAACTTATAATCCTGACCATTATGCCTTAACCTTGGCTAAAAATCATGATTATGACCGTTTCTATCAAACCGAAATGCAATACCGGAAACTTAACCAGTATTCACCGTATTATTTTACCGTTCGGTTTACCATTTCTAATTTTGACGATCATACAACGCAAGCAACGGCTGCTAAGGTGGCTGCAATTTTACAGCGGGCCGATATTCAAGCAACTAAGGTGATTGGTCCCGCTCAGTCGACCATTTCAAGAATTAATAATCAATACTATTACCAACTCTTGTACCAGCACCGAGGCAACCAGGCCATCCAAGCTGTATTACAAGAAATTCAAGAAAAGGCCCAAGATTGGTCAAAAGACAAAATTTACGTATCCATTGACGTAGACCCACAATCCTTCATGTAAAAAGGCTAGTCATTTCAAGCTAAATCTGACACGATCGGCGTAAATCTCAGATTGAAATAATGGTATAATAGGAAGCAAGCACAGGATTTATTTAAAGGAGACACATTTGAAAAGAATTGTATTTATGGGGACACCCGCATTTTCAGTGAATATATTAGACGCATTAGTTGCGCAAGATGACCAGTATGAAGTGGTTGCAGTTGTGACGCAGCCCGACCGTCCAGTAGGGCGCAAACGGAAATTAACACCATCACCAGTGAAAGAAGCGGCTTTAAAACACGACATTCCAGTTTACCAACCGGAAAAAATCGGCCGGGACCAAGAAATCAAAGACTTATTAGCTGAGGACATCGATTTAATCGTCACAGCAGCCTTTGGTCAATTCTTACCGACGAGCATATTAGAGGCGCCAAAATACGGCGCGGTAAATGTACATGCGTCATTACTACCTAAATACCGCGGGGGCGCACCAGTTCACTATGCCATTTGGAATGGTGACAAGGAAACAGGCGTGACGATTATGCGGATGGTGAAAAAAATGGATGCAGGGGACATTTTAACCCAAGTGGTCGTCCCAATTGAAAGTGACGATACCGTTGCGACTATGTTCGATAAATTATCGGTTGCAGGGACGGACCTATTAATAGAAACATTACCGAAATTATTTGCCGGTGAAATTGAACCGCAAGCCCAAGTTGAGGAAGAGGCGACATTTTCCCCAAATATTACGAGCCAACAGGAACAAATTGATTGGCGTAAAGAAGCGCAGCAAATTGACAACCAAGTGCGGGCCTTTAATGCTTGGCCAGTAGCCCATACAAAAGTGGACGGGCAGCGATGGAAAATTTGGCAGGTAGCACCAGTCAAAGAAGAATCGACTGACGAAAAACCAGGCACAATTATTAAAATTCAAAAGAAACCGGCTCAATTATGGGTAGCAACAGGAAACAAAACCGTTCTAGCTATTGAACAATTACAACCAGCTGGTAAGAAAAAAATGGACGTTGCAGCCTTCATTAACGGTGGGGCCGGCAACTTAGCGGTCGGCGATAGCTTTGACCAAGTGGAGGACGATATAGATGGAGAATAATCAAGTAGAACCAGGGTCAAATGCCCGTAACGGCGGCCATAGTGGGGGCTACCAAACGCCTTTAAAATTGTCTGCACGTTTTCAAGCGATGGAGTCAGTTAATCAAATTATCCGCCACAACCATTTCATCAACCAAGAAGTAAATCGGGTGTTAACTGAAGAAGCTGTGGCCGAAGCAGACCGTAATCTCTATACGAACTTGGTTTATGGGTCTGTTCAAAACTACTATACATTGGATGCTTTTGTCCGTGATTTTGTAGCCAAACCCAATAAAGTGAAATCATGGGTTTGGTCTTTACTCATTGTTTCGGCTTATCAAATGTATTATTTAGACAATATTCCAAATTATGCGGTAGTTGACGAAGCGGTTAGAATTGTCCGCAAACGAGGCAATCAGACCTTGGCTAAATTTGCGAATGGGGTCTTACGGAATTTCACCAGACGTTATGAAACAATGGCTGATTTTATCCAAACCAAAGAAGATCCAAGAGAGAAGTTAACCCTAGAGGCCTCATTACCGCCTGTATGGGTAGATTATTTTGTGGACCGTTTTGGCTTAGATGAAGCCGAAAAATTGGCTAATTCACTCAATCAAACGCCTTTTATTACAGTACGTGCCAACAATAAATTTAATAATTTAGATAACGACAAGATGACTGAATATCAAGAAATTCTTGAGGCAGAAGGTTTTTCCGTAGCGCCTAGTCCTTTGTCCCCATTTGCCTTACGGGTAACTAAGGGGAATCCAGCCCATTCATCCTTATTTATGAACGGGGAAATAACCATTCAAGATGAATCAGCACTTCTAGCTGTAGAAGCTTTAAACCCGAAACCAGGGGAAACGGTTCTTGACGCTTGTGCCGCACCGGGTGGAAAAACTGTGCAAATCGCTGAAGCAGTTGGCCGAACTGGGCATGTCATTGCCTGTGATATAGCAGAAAATAAATTGCCTTTAATTCAAGAAAATGTAGACCGGATGCAGGTAGCTGACCACGTGGAAATTCTCCATCAAGATGCAACTGCCTTGTTAGACCGTTTTGGGGAAAATGGCAGTGAACCGACAAGCTTTGATAAGATTTTAGTCGACGCACCATGTTCAGGGGTGGGCCTATTCCGCCGTAAACCAGATACTAAATACCACAAAACGTTGCAAGATTTGGATGCCTTACATGACATTCAAGTAACAATTATGAACCAAGCATTACCATTATTGAAAAAGGGTGGCGTGATTACCTACTCTACATGTACAATTACAAGAGAAGAAAATGAAGATGTGGTCAAAGCCATTTTAGACCAACATCCAGACCTAACATTGAAGTCATTTAAACATTGGCGAGATAATCTTGATCAGTCAATAGGAGCAGATGGAACAATTGAAATCCTACCGCATACCTATATGTCTGACGGTTTCTTTATCGCCAGCTTTGAAAAAAACTAGCGAAGGAAAGTGAGCATACATGGAAATCGCAAGCAAAACTGATGTCGGTGTCCAAAGAAAACAAAACCAAGACCAAGTAGGCGTTTTTTACAACCAAGACCAAGCAGCAATCTTATTGCTTTGTGACGGGATGGGTGGCCACAACGCTGGAGATGTTGCTTCAGAAATGGCTATTTATCATGTAGGAAATGCTTGGGAAAGCACTGAAAACATGACGGACGCCAATATCATTTCTGAATGGTTGACTGATCAAATCCAAGCTGCCAATGAACATATATTTGAAAAAGCCAACCAATACCATGATTTGTCAGGTATGGGTACAACAATCGTCGCAGCTGTACCATTAGAAGATTTGGCACAAGTGGTTTTAGCCCATGTAGGGGATTCACGTATCTATATTCATCAAGCGGATGCGCTTAAACAGATTACTAAAGACCATTCTTTTGTCCAAGAATTATTGGATATGGATATGATTACTAAAGAAGAAGCTCAGGTTCACCCACAAAAGAATATCGTGACTCGGGCAGTGGGTATTGCTGCTAACGTAGATGTAGATATTGATGTTGTAGACTTTTTAGAAGGTGAAACATTACTATTATGTTCAGACGGATTAACCGATATGGTTGAGGAAACAGAAGCCTTGGCCATTTTGAGTGATGAAAGACTCACTATTGAAGCGAAAGCTGAACAATTAATTGCTGCTGCTAACGACCGTGGAGGCCGAGACAATGTTTCGGTGGTTGTCGCACATAGAACACCAGCAAATTTAAAAAAGGAAGAAACATTCGAACATGAAATTGAAAATGAAAGGGGTGAATTCTAATGAAATCTGGTCAAATCATTGATGAACGCTATAAAATTGTGAACCATATCGGTTCAGGTGGTATGGCGGATGTATACCTTGCTTATGATCCTATCTTAGAGCGTGATGTTGCCATTAAATTCTTGCGTGTAGGGAAAACAGATGCCATGGATGCCACCAAACGATTTGAGCGTGAAGCCCTATCCGTATCAGAATTGAACCATCCAAACGTAGTCAATTTATTTGACGTGGGTGAAGATGAGGAAGGCAAGTTTATCGTGATGGAATATGTGGACGGTATGGACTTAAAAGCCTATATCCGTGAAAACCACCCAATTCCAGTAGATATTATCCAAAACTTGATGATTCAAATCTTATCAGGTGTTCAAGCTGCCCATAATATCGGTATTGTGCACCGTGATTTAAAACCACAAAATATTATGGTCAACCACGATGGTACAATTAAAATTATGGATTTTGGGATTGCTATGGTGACTTCTGAAACAAGTATCACCCAAACCAATTCCATTATCGGTTCAGTCCATTATCTATCACCAGAACAAGCACGTGGTTCAATGGCCACAAGTCTTTCAGATATTTACTCATTAGGTGTAGTCCTATTTGAAATGCTGACAGGTCGGGTACCATTTGACGGTGAATCAGCTGTCTCAATCGCCCTGAAACACTTCCAAGAACCCCTACCACCAATCGAAGCTTACCGGGAAGACGCCCCACAAAGTTTAATTAATGTGGTGGCCAAAGCAACAGCTAAAGAACCATCTGCTCGTTATCAAACTATACAAGAAATGATCGATGACTTAGAAACGGTCTTTTCTGATAACCGGAAAAATGAGCCTGTATTTATCCCAGCTAACATGGCCAATGAAACGATTGTCATGGCTAAGGAAGATATCGAAAATCAAATGCGTCTAGGAGAGTCCGATGAAGTAAAGTTAATGGCAGCTGGCGAAAAAGCAGTTGATGACGATACAGCACCGGATACAACCGATGAAAATGCAGAAGAGGCTGTTTTAGATGATTCAGATGAACATGATATTGCAGATAAGGCTGTTTTGGCTGCAGGCGCTGGTCTAGCTGGAGCCGCCTTAGCGGGTACGGGAACGGCTGCAGGTGGTGGAAGCGCAGGCGCTGCGGATGTAGCTGGTGTTAGTGGCTTACAAGCAGACCCATCCCCAAGTCCTAGTGGTAATGGTACCGGTAAGAACGGTGGTAACAAGCCAACAAGTAAACCTAATAAAAATTCTGGGAATCCGAGTAATAAACAGCCGAAAAGTCGTAAACCACTTGCCATTATTACAGGAATCATCGTTGGACTCCTATTGATTGCTTTCCTAGGTTATAACTATATGGCAGGTCGCAATATTACTGTACCTGACCTAGCGGGTATGACAGAGCAAGAGGCGTCCTTAACTTTAGAAAGCTTAGATTTAGTTCTAGGAGATGTAACAGCAGTATACGATGAAGAAGTTGAAGCTGGTCGTGTGATCAACTCAAGTCCATCAGCAAACACAGAAGTAAAACATGATACGGAAGTTGACGTCAATATTTCGCAAGGTCCTGAGCCATATGAATTAAAGGATTACACTGGTCAACCATTTACGAAAATTGAAGAAGAATTAACGGCGTTAGGCTTTACCGTCACCCAAGAAGAAGACTACTCTGATTCAGTTGAAGCAGGCGACATCTTGAGTCAATCTATCGAACAAGGCGAAGCAGTCATACCTGGTGAGACAACTATTAACTTTGTTGTTTCTGCGGGTGTTGAAACCTTTACGATGGCTGATTTATCTGGTTGGAATAGAGCGTCAATTCAACAATATGCTGATTCAAATGGTTTAGTTGCTTCATTCGATTCTCAATATTCAGGTTGGGTACCGGATGGCGTTATGATTTCTCAATCAATTACACCAGGTACGGAATTTGTAGCTGGAGATGAATTATATATTGTGATGTCTGATGGACCGGAACCAGTATCTAGTTCATCAAGTTCAAGCTCTTCATCTTCATCTTCATCCTCATCCTCAAGCTCATCATCCAATGACGATGATGACGACGAAGACGATGATAGCTCATCATCAAGTTCATCATCTAATAGTAGTTCAAGCTCAAGTTCTTCATCGTCAAGCTCATCATCGTCAAGCTCATCATCGAGTGCTAGTTCATCATCTAGCCAACGTGAAAGTTCAAATGTAGAAGATTAGCAAAAGAAGGACCAATCAGCACAAGGCGTAGACATTATTGTTTACGCCTTTTTTGCCAGTTTAAAGACCTTTCTAATGAATAAAAATTGTCGGAGTGTTTTTTATATAGAATTTAGGTTAAAATAGAGCATAAGTATGCAGACACAAATTTTTATTTAAAGTCGCCCCTTGAGAAAACCGTGTAATTCATTACATGGATGAATCAAGTTCTAGGGCGACCGTCATTGTATTCCGTTAATTGATTTTCTATATATTCTTTAACAGTTTCTTTAGACATACTGCCTACTGTTGCCATGAAATAACTAGGTGTCCATAAATGGCCACCCCATAACATTGCTTTTGTTTCTGGATATGCTTTGAACCATAGACGTGCAGATTTCCCTTTAAGTGTTTTGACGATACTACTTGCGGCATGTTTAGGCTTGAACGAAATCAACATATGGATATGGTCAGGCATTACTTGGAGCGATTGGATGACAATATCGTGCTCATCACAAATATGCGTCAATATATCTTGCATGGCGTTTTTTTCAATGGTCGTAAATATTTCTTTACGATACTTTGTTACCCAAACCAAATGGAAATTAAAATCATAGACATTTGTCCTTGTTTTCACTATCATATGTAAACACCTCTTTGACTACATTATAGCAATTGTTATCGCTATAAACAACAGTCATACGTATGGTATAATATATCTATAAACGCAAGGGGGTGAAAACATGTATCAAGGAATTGAGTGTAAAATCTATCCTAACGAAAAACAGCGTCAGTTAATTCATATGACCTTTGGTCATACCCGATTCATCTGGAACGAAATGTTGGCCATGTTGAATGCGCGGTACGAAAACAATCCTGACCTTCAAATGCTATCTTATAATGTGTTATCCTCTCTTATTCCACAAATGAAGAAGGAATATCCCTGGTTGCGTGAAGTTGATAGCGTAGCTGTTCAATGTAGTGTTAAACGCTTATCCGAAACTTTTGTTCGTTTTTTTAAAGGTTATTCAAAATACCCAAAATTCAAATCAAAGAAGAACACCAGACAGTCGTATTTAAGTACCATACGTGGCAACAACATTCGTTTTAATGATAATCAGCGGTATATCAAATTACCCAAATTAGGTTGGATAAAATGTAAGTCAAGTGTGCTTCATATTGAGAATGCACGCATAAAATCTGTCACCGTAAAATATACACCTAGTGGCGACTACTATATCTCCCTTTTGGTCACAAGCGATAATCAAGCAATGCCCAAAACAGGAAATGTAGTCGGTGTCGATTTAGGTGTAAGTGATTTAGCTATTACGTCTGATGGTCAAAAATATCAAAGTCAGCGACTACATTTGTCTTATAAGAAGCAATTACATTATTGGGAAAAGCGAATGGCCCGTAGACGTTTACAAGCCAAAAAGAACGGTGTGAATTTAGTGGATGCGAAAAACTACCAGCAAGCCAAACGCCAAGTGGCCCGTATTCATCAACGTATCAAAAACATCCGCAAGGATTACATGCATAAAATCACAACCGATATGGTTAAAAGTTATGACGTTATCGTTCTAGAGGATTTAAAGACGACTAATATGATGAAAAATCATCAATTAGCCCGTTCAATCGCTGGCCAATCCTGGCGGATGTTTAGAACAATCCTAGAGTCAAAGTGCGAAATGTACGATAAGACATTTGTGGCTATTAATCCGTACAAGACATCCCAGAAATGTTCTAATTGCGGGTATGATAACGGTAAAAAAGCGTTAAATATACGTCATTGGACTTGTATGAAGTGTAATATGCATCACGATAGAGATATCAACGCAGCTAAAAATATATTAAATATTGGCCTGGAACAGGCCTTAGTTAAATAGCTTAGACCGCTGTTTTGCTTTGAAATAAGTGGAACAAGTCATGAGTGTTCCTAGAAACATGCCATTTTAATGGTGTTGTAGTTCATATCTATTGAGGATATATACAATTGAACCAATAAGGAGGTATTTTTCAAAAATATGAAGAGAAAAGATGATTATATTCAACCAAATGCACCAACTTACACCGGCCAAATTATTAAAGCCCTATCTGGTTTTTATTATGTAGAAGAAAAAGAAAGCCGAGTGATTTATACTACACGGGCACGTGGCCAATTTAGAAATACGCAAACAACACCATTGGTGGGCGATTTTGTGGAATTTCAAGCCAACAATACCAAAGAAGGCTATGTAATGAAAATCTTACCACGCTATAGCCAAATGATTCGACCGGCAGTAGCTAATGTGGACGTGGCCTTATTGGTAGCATCTGTTACGGAACCCCAAATTCAGCCAAAATTATTAGACCGTTTTTTAGTTTATTTAGAGTCAGAGAATATTGAACCGATTCTTTACTTTTCCAAAATGGACTTAACTGACCAAGCTAGTCAAGCGGATAAAGACCGGATCGACCAATTCATCAAGGTCTATAAGGAAGTCGGCTACCAGGTCATTTTATCAACAGACCTAGATGGAAATTTTGATCAATTGAAGGACATCGTGGCCAATCGGACCATGGTGGTTGTAGGCCAGTCAGGGGTTGGAAAATCTACTTTGCTTAACCGATTATTACCAGATTTAGCGATTAAAACAGGGGAAATCTCAACATCACTAGGACGCGGTCGTCATACTACCCGTCATACCGAATTACATGATATATTTGGAGGGAAAGTAGCAGATACACCAGGTTTCTCTAGTATAGATATCGACCAGTTGGATAAGGTCTTACTGTCAAATTATTTCCCTGAAATGCGGGCCATTCAAGACCAATGTAAGTTCCGTGGTTGCACCCATATTCAAGAACCTAAATGTGCAGTGAAAGCCGCCTTAGAAGCTGGTGAGATCGCACAAAGTCGCTATGACTCTTACCTACAAATCTTCCAAGAAATTGACGATGCAAAACCCAAATATTAGAAAGTAGGAATGTACATGTATATTGCACCATCTATTTTATCTGCAAATTTTGGTAAATTTATTGACGAAGTAAATCGAATCGAAAAAGCTGGCGCTGACTGGGTTCACATTGATGTCATGGACGGCCATTTTGTGCCAAATCTAACTTTTGGCGCTGGCGTTGTTGAAGCCTTGCGTCCAAACACCAAGATGACCTTAGACTGCCATTTAATGGTAGCTAACCCAGAAGCCCACGTGGAAACCTTCGCCAATGCCGGGGCAGACTACTTTACGGTGCATTACGAGGCGACTAGCCACTTACACGGCTTAATCCAAACCATTCACAAACACGGTATGAAAGCTGGTGTGGCCATTAATCCAGCGACGCCCGTATCAGCCATTGCACCGATCCTAAAAGACGTCGACATGATTTTAGTCATGACCGTAAACCCTGGATTCGGCGGCCAATCATTTATTGAATCAACTGTTAATAAGATAGCTGAATTAAGTGCCTTTAGGGCGGAAAATGACGCAACATTCTTAATCGAAGTAGACGGTGGCATCAACGCTGAGACTGCTAGAATCTGTGCAGAAAACGGCGCAGACGCCTTTGTAGCAGGTTCATACATATTCAATAAAGACGACGTGAAACAACCAATTGATGCATTAAAAATGGCCATTAAGTAAACTTTAGGACTTGAATTTTTTTTAACTGTTAGTCACTAGAAGGAAGTGGATACATGCAAGTTTATCTCATCGGATCAGGCCCCTTTGACCCCGAATTCTTTAAAGGCTATGTCGAGCGGCAGAAAGTCGCCCACAACGATTCAGAAACAGCCTTTGTAGGTGTCGATTTAGGCGCCAAACAACTCTTAGACATGAATTTTCCAATTGATTTGGCTGTAGGAGACTTTGATTCAATCGAGGATAAGGTCTATCAACAAGTAGCCAAAAAGGCAGCATCAATCGAAAAGCTAGAACCCATGAAAGATGAAACCGACACAGAACACGCCTTGGGATCAGTCGCTGACTTATACCCGAACGCAAGATACCATCTATTTGGTATGCTAGGGGGTAGGGTAGACCATTTATTATCTAACTTATGGCTCATCTATCAAGAACGGTTTGCGTCGATGATTGATCGTGTTCACTTAGTTGAAGAAAACAATGCTGTTTCATTCTTAAGACCAGGGCAACATCAAGTTGACCGCCTAAAAGAGATGAAATACCTGTCATTTGTGGCTATGACCCCAATCACAGATTTAACCCTTAAAAATGTGGTCTACCCATTAGATAACTATCAAATGTCAACGCCACTAGCTTTAATTTCAAATGAGTTTCTACCAGGTCAAAATACCATGAAAATTGCCTTTAGTAATGGTCTTATCCTCGCTATTCAAGCCCGAGATTAAGTCTAATCATCATTTTTATCATAAATAAGTTTGATTTATGACGTTAAGTATAGTAATATGTTATGGTATGAAAATTTGTAGAGGAGGATTATGACAATGGCTAAAGAATGTTATTACACAGGACGTAAAACGACTTCAGGTAACAACCGCTCACACGCATTGAATGCTACAAAACGTACATTTAAAGCAAACTTACAAAAAGTTCGTATCATCGACGAAAATGGTAACAAAAAGCGTGTATGGGTTTCTGCACGCGCAATCAAAGCTGGTTTAGTTACCCGCGCTTAATCCATTTATGATTAATACCAAATAAGGTCGTAGTTTTCCAGTGAGGGAAGACCACGGCTTTTTTTGTGCCTTTTATAGGGGTTTGCGACTTGTGAAATATTTAGGTATAATAACCTAGTATGTGGTAAAATGAGTGTTATAAATGAAGTTATATTTGTTTAGAACGATAAAGTTTTAGATTAATCTAGCAAGACAACCCTTCAAAAGGAGGACATTTTTTATGGCATTAAAAATGCAAACAGACTTCGGTGAAATTGATATTACAAATGAATCTATCGCAACAGTCGTAGGTATGGCAACAACACAAAACTACGGTGTCGTTGGTATGGCAAGCAAGCATCAAATCCGTGATGGTATCCAAGAAATTCTTAAACAAGAAAACTATACCAAAGGGGTACTTGTTTCAGTAGATAACAACGATTTAGTAGTAGTGGATGTATACATTATCGTCAACTACGGTACGAAAATTTCTGAAATTTGTCGCAATGTACAAAGTTCTGTGAAATACGAATTAGGTCGTCAATTAGGTATTGCTGCAAACGTAGTGAATGTGTACGTACAAGGCGTCCGTGTGATTGAAGACTAGTTGCGGTAATCAAGGAGGATTTTTAGGTGAAAAGAACAGTATTAGACGTTGAAGCGTTCATATCTATGCTTGAAGTTGGGGGTAACCGACTTTCAGAGAATGCTGAATACGTGAATTCATTAAATGTTTTCCCGGTGCCAGACGGTGATACCGGAACAAATATGAATTTAACATACACATCAGGTATCGAACGAGTAATTAAACAACATTCCGATACCGTTGGTGAGGTTGGAGAAGATTTAGCTAAGGGATTATTGATGGGGGCACGCGGTAACTCAGGCGTTATCTTATCCCAATTATTCCGTGGTTTCGCTAAAGTAATCGAAGGTAAAACAACCATTGAAGCCCAAGATTTAGCAAATGCTTTCCAACGCGGTATTGATACAGCTGTAAAAGCTGTTATGAAACCCGTAGAAGGTACTATTTTAACAGTAGCACGTGATTCAGCAGCAGCAGGTATGCAAAAAGCTGAACAAACAGATGACATCATTGAAGTGATGACAGCTGTACTAGAAGAAGCACAAACATCACTAGAAAACACACCTAACTTACTACCCGTGTTAAAAGAAGTAGGTGTTGTCGATTCAGGTGGTCAAGGATTAGTATATATCTATCATGGCTTCTTAGAATCATTAACAGGTGAATCTATTCCAGTTAAATCAGCTGATCCAAACAAAGCGAATGTCACAGAACTAGCTCACCAAGAAAACTTCTTTAATACATCTCATTCAGTAGCATCAGAAGATATTCAATTTGGTTACTGTACTGAAATCATGGTCAAAATTGGTGAAGGTGAAACCGTTACTGATGAATTTGATTATGATACATTCCGTAACCATTTAGATGGTATTGGTGACTCATTATTGGTTGTATCCGATGATGAGATTGTAAAAGTTCATGTACATACAGAAACACCTGGTGAAGTCATGAACTATGGCCAAAAATTTGGTTCATTAGTGAAAATTAAAGTAGATAACATGCGTCTACAACATGACGATATCTTAGATGGCAAAGGATCAACCCAAACAGAATCAGCGCCAGCAGTTGAGCGTACGAATTTAGCGATTATCGCTGTTGCAGCCGGTGAAGGAATTGAAAACCTATTTAAAGATTTGGGCGTTAAATCAATCATCTCTGGTGGTCAAACGATGAACCCATCAACAAATGACATCTTAGATGCTATCAATAAAGCGAATGCAGATAATGTGATCATCTTACCAAATAATAAGAATATCATTATGGCTGCTAACCAAGCTGTTGAAGTTTCAGAAATTCCAGCTGCCGTCGTTGAAACTAAATATATCTCTCAAGGTTTAACAGCTATGTTAGGTTACAATCCTGATGGGACATTAGAAGACAATAAAGCAGCAATGGTTGCTGAAATGGCCAACGTAAATAGTGGTCAAGTCACAGTAGCTGTTCGTGATACAACAGTTGACGGCTTAGAAATCCATAAAGATCACTTTATGGGCATCATAGACGGCAAAATCGTTTCTGAAGATGCTGACTTAGTCAAAGAAACCATCAACATGATTAATCAAATGATTGATGAAGACAAAGAATTAGTGACGTTAATCTTTGGTGAAGAAACTGACCAAGCAACAGCTGAATTGATTGCTGAAGCTGTCGAAGAAGCCAACGAAGATATTGAAGTTGAAATTGTAGACGGTGGTCAACCAGTTTACCACTTCTTAGCATCGGTAGAATAAGAACTCTATATTAGAACACAAATAAGCACAGAAGCTAATGGAATGGATTCCTGAAGCTTCTGTGCTTATTAATTTAAATGTTTAATTTTTCTTGGAATTCTAAAACTTTTTTGTCTATCATTTGTTCAACTAGGCGAAGTACTCTCGAAATATCAAGATTATTTGGATATTGATCAATTATAATAGTTGGTTTGTCAACCTCATCAGGAAACGTAAAAGTTGATACAATTATATCGTGTTTTATATTTTGTAATGTATCAATTGATAATTCCCGTTGATTATAAGTTTCAAATATAACATTAAAGTTTATCTTTGCAGCTAATACCTCCTGAATCGCTTTGGCATGTGAAAAATGGGCCTCACTTAAAATCAAGACTGATAACTGTTGATGTTTTGTATGAATATCAATAAATAAATTATTCCAATGAGTCATCAAGGTATAAATAATAAAATGAATTTTATTATCATCAGCGGAAACTTTTAATAATTCTCTAAAATGCTTGATGGCCTGATAAAACTTTTTATATAAACTAGGATAATTACTCTTTAACATCAAAGCAAATGAATTGTTGGTATTATTTAAAATATAATGAGCATTGGGATCATCATCTTCTAAATAGATTGTCCCATAGCTCATTACTAAAAGCTTTTGAATATCTATACCAATATAAATAGTAGTTGCCAATGATTGTAAAAACTCTTCTAAATGAGTCAATGCTTGATCGATATATTCTTCGTGGCTTCTAACTTTAACTAAATCTCCCCAACTAAAAGCAAAGTTCTTTTTGTAGTAAGGGTATAGTAATTGATACATTAACTTAGGTGTAATATTTTGAATACCAATAGATTTAAATATATTGGAAGTAGGTACTAAATATAAAACTTGACTTAGTAAAGTGACAAAATGATTATGTTCTTTACATTTTTTAACCATATGTCCATTTAGATAGCGAATAAGATTTACACATATAATTAATTTAATTGTCCAGAAATGGGCAAAATCAAAGTTACTAAAATAATCCCCTGCCAATTGTTCAATTACATTTAGTAATAACTTTAAAGCATCGTCAACGTCTTTTTCATCTAAAGTCTTAAAAGACCAATCAACTGGTGAACCTATCTCTTTAAATATGTTCGATATAAAATACGAATATAACGTTCATCACCAATTAGACGACATGGATTTGACTCAATGCGACATCCGTAAGAATCGAAGTATTGGTTTAGATGATCACATTGAAAGCCTTAAAATATTGATTTAATTCAACGATGGTTCGATATACAGAGGATATACTTGCATGAAATTTATATGCTAAATCTTGAATATTTAATGCTTTATCAAAAAAGATTTCTTGCAAAATTTGAAAAGCTAAAGTGTCTTGTAGTATTTCTCTATAAATCGTGCCTAAAGAGTAATTATACTTCAAATTGATTTGAATACCTTTATGCATAGATTGTATACCTAATTCAGGATAATGATCCTTTAGAAAGGCAATATCAGTGGTTATGATTCTGATAGAGGTGTTTAGATTAGTGGCTGGTTGGGGTAAGGGTACCCAGTCATCGCTGAAAGCTAAATACTCTAGTATTTTTAAACGTCTTTAATCAACAGATTTTAAAAAGATTTCCACTTAATTCCCTCCAGATTAAATAAGCATAATTAAAAACTCATTATAATGAGAAATATATCAAATTTCAATTTAGAAATATTAGCAATAAAATTATAATACACCATAAAATCCATATATTGTTTACATTTATATCCTTTTTTATCAAAATATGCATCATCTATACATAATTTTGATAAAAAAGGATATAAAAATTTCCCTTGATATACAATATAAGATAAATTTGATATACTTCCAGTATCAGATAAATATCGAATTAGAAAAAATATTCATAGCATTTTCATAGATTGAATAATATTTGTTCACGGTAAGTATGAAGACGTTTTATTGTGTTTCTTATTATTGGGTATTGGGCGTTTTATGGAGGGAACTAAAATGGGTAAAATAGCAAAGTATTTTAGAGTATTTATCGTCATGTTGTTCACGGCAAACATTTTTATTGAACCTGCAATAGCATTAGCATCTGTCTATGGTCAGGGAGATTCAAGTCTAGAAACAAGCTCAGAAGTGAGTGAAGATATTGAGAGTAATCTTACACCTGAGGTAGATGTTTTAGAGGACGATAGTTTGGAAGTTTCATCAAGTAGTCAGGAAACTAAGCCAATTGAATGAAACAGAAGTGAAAACGACATCTGAAGAATGAATCACATTTCCAGAATGCAAATGAAGGTGCTCTGTAGTGCTTCATCAGCTGATTATTGAATATAAGCTAGGTGACCTTGCTAGTGATTATGCAAATGCTACTACGCTTAACCTACAAACAAAGGATAACGGATTTATGCCAAATGGGGCACAAGTTTCTGTAAAGGCTGAAGTAGTTCAAAATGCACAAGTTATCATGGCAACAAATTATCGTCAGTACAATTTTGTTAGTCGTCAACCTAAAGTGACTGCTCAAGCAAAAACAAGCGAAACAAAAGGCTCAGCTGATGATGAAGATGGTCCTGCCCAGCAAGTAGCATTAAGCTATGAAATCTCATATGAAGATACGGGTATTGGGAATGGTACCGGTCAATCAACTATCGAAACTTATGTAATATCTACAAAAGTACCAGAAAATTTAAAATTTGATGCAGAGAATAGTAAAGGCTGGAAATATGATGAGGCAAGTAGAATTGCTACATATTCTGGTTCACTACCGTATAGCGTTTATACATCACCCTATAAAAGTGCTGATAACTTAGTTTTATTACCAATAGATCAAAAAGAACAAGTTTCTGAAGATATTTATACTACACTTTCCATTAATTATGACAATGGTGATCAAGATGAAAAATCAGTACAAACACCAATAACCCTGGACCAACAAATTCAAACAGAAAATACAAAGCTAGTCCAACGACAAGCAATCAATAATGAAGAGGTTAATTTAATCACAGGATTTGAATTTTCATTTACGACTACTGCTGGCAATACTATACAAGTTGAAAATGGTGATGAACTTACTTTAGACCCTTCAGAATTGAATGCAGTTTTATTGAAGTATACTTTCCAAAAGCCAGATACTCTAGATATTCAAGACGGGCAAACATTTACCTATGCATTACCGGAAATAGCGCATGGTGTAACGGGAAGTGGGAAAATTGAAATTGAAGGTGTGACAGTTGCCACATTCAATGCTGAATCTAACCAATTAGTCTTGACATTTACTGAGGCTGTTAATGATTATGATAATGTTGATATGTATGTCAATATTTCAGGAGAGTTTAATACTGAAATTTTTAATGAAAAAGAAGAAATTACTGTAGAAGTACCTTATCAAGATGATACTTCGTATACTGTAATCATTCGTGCTGATAAAGAAGATTACGAAGGAACCGATAAGAAAACAGCAGGTTTCCAATATATCCTAGGCGATAATGGCGAAAAGATTGAAGTCCAACGAAATCCAACACATATTGATTGGACTGTACGCGTGAATGACTCAATGGCGGAAATATCGCAAGCTAAAGTGATAGACGACCTAGGCGAGTATCTATCAATCGAACCAAATAGCTTTAAAATCGAGCGAATTGTTCGTAATTTTAAAAATGAAGAAATTGGTAGAGAAGAAGTTGAAGGTCTAGAAGCGACGATTACTGGTGCAGGATTTGAATTAAATATTGGGGATATTAATGATGCTTATGATATCACCTATACAACAGCGATAACACGTCCAGGTGGTGGTGGCGTACACACTATCAATAATAAGGCGCGTATCCTCTTAGATGGTAATGAAAATAATGTGAGTGATAATTTTACTGGTGTATGGTCTAAGGACCTACCTATCATCACGAAAACTGGTAATTTCAATGCACCAGATAAAATTGCTTGGGAAGTTAAGTATAATTATGGACGCGAAAACTTAGGGATTGTTAATTTAACAGATATTTTGAGCCAAGGTTCGCTAATCGAAGATAGCGTGCAAATTTTTGAAGTTGATACAGATCTAGATGGTAATGAATTGAGTGTTAAAAATATACCTGTTCAGCTTTCAAAAGATTTAGCGGGTAATACCGTATTTTCAAATCTTGATGCAGAGGGTAAGGCATATAAAATTCAATTTGCATCAGATGTTCCAGTTGGTTTAAATAATGTAGATATTAAAAATGAGGTTCATGATGACTTGCCTCAACCTAATCGTGCTGAAGCAACTGTCCAAGTAAATACAATACCTTCTGGTGGTAAAGTTGGTAATCAAGGTGTTGATGATGAAGGTAATCCTTACGTTGACTGGACGATTACGATGAACTCTGAGAAATTAAATGTACCATCTATTAATGTAAAAGATGTTTTTAGTAGTGATCATTTAGAATTTGATACTGAGGACACTGATTTATATAAATTACTGCAAGATGATAAAGAAGTGACCAACTTCGACATAACACCGTATACACATGCTGATGGTAGAACTGGTTTCGAATTAAATATAACTGAGGCTGGACCACACACTTATAAATTTATTTACCGTACCTACTATACAGAATTAGGTATGCAGCAACCTGAACTTGCAAATAATGCTGAGTTGGTATTTGGTGATGGTCAAGGCACTGGAATTGGTGAAACTATTCATTCAGGAGCAACATTAACTGGACCTAAAGCAGGTATTAAAAAATCCGGGAAATATGTGTTAAATAGTGATCAGAGCAAGCAAGAAATTGAATGGACGATTACATTTAATACAAGCAAGATTAAGTTAAAAAATCCAATCATTAAAGATTTATTTGAATCTACAAACTATAGTTATATAAGTGGTAGCCTACAAGTAAAAGAAAATGATACGAATTTCACAGATTATAGTCTAGATATGAAAGCCGCTTCAGGTTTTGAATTAGAAATTAATAGAGCAGAAACTAACGCTGTATATACGATTATATATCGTACAACTGCAGATGATGCTGGCAACAAAACACAAACTAATAAAGCTACTTTGGAGTGGCAAGGTGGTAAAGAAACAGCAGATGCAAGTGTGAATAAACGTGTAGCGGGAAGTAATAAGAATGGTCAGGTAGTCATTAATGAGGATGGTACTAAGCAAGTAAATTGGACCATTAATTTTAATACCAATAAAAATATTTTAAATAATTTTAAATTAACGGATACCTTCACACCAACTACTAGTACAGTAAAAGATATTCAAATTAAAAGCGGTGGTAAAGATGTAACAGGTGAATTTAATGTAAGTACACCAAGTAATGGTCAATTTGCTATTAGTAAAGATAAGCTAAACGCGCAATCTTATCAATTGACCTACTCAACAACGCTTTCACCAACTGAAGAACAACAAGAGGTTAAAAATACAGCTAAGATAGAATACACCGGTAATACAGAATCTAGAGATAAGTCTATTGCTAAACCAACATTGAATATAGATAAGAAAGCTGTTGGGATTACAAATGGTGAGAATGACGCTGATAAATTGATCACTTGGGAATTAAATGCCAATACAGACAATGAAAAATATTTTGTGAATTTACATAATGCAACGATTGATGATGTCATTCCTGAAGATCAAGAATTAGTAAGTGGTAGTTTTAAAATTATTAGAGTAAAGGACAATAAAGATGTTACACAAGACGTGACAATAGATGTTTCTGGAAATAATCAATTTAAAATCAACCTTCCTGATGGTCCATATCAATACAAGATTATTTATCAAACTAAAATATTGATGTTCCCATCTGTGAATAAAGAGAAAATTGACCGATACACAAATGAGGCCACATTAACATCTAGACCAGAAAATAGTGATCCTATTACGGATAAAGCGGCAGCCCACATTGATTACTTCGGTGGTAAGGCAATTGTAAATACGGATAAAGTAGGAGAGCAAAATGAGGATACTGAAAATATTGATTGGCGATTAACGGTTAACCCTAATAAATTACCAATACATGACGCAGTAATCTCAGATCAATTAGATGGTTTGCAAACTTATGTTCAAGATTCAATTAAATTATATGATAGTAAAGGGAATGAAGTTACTGACTATACAGTTAATTTAGCTGAAGATAAGCGTAGCTTTACGATTAATCTGGGCTATATTAATGATAGCTATACAGTAACTTATGCTACTAGATTAAACCCTAATTTAATCGGTATTTATAATGTTAAGAATGCTGTTAAATTAGTCGGAGGCCAAGAGCAAAAACAAATATCTGAGTCAACCGTTACGACAAGAACACAGCAATGGTTCTTCGGTGGTGGTGGTTCTGGTCGTACCTTAGACATGCACTTCCAAAAATTAGATGTAGATAGTGGTAAGCCTTTAGAAGGGGTAGAGTTTACCCTATATCGTGTGAAGAATGATGGTAGTAGAGAGAAAGTAACTACTTTTAAAACGGATGAAAATGGTTCAAAAGAATTACAATCTCAAAGAGCTGGTAGATATATTTTAGAAGAAACTACGGCATTACCTGATTACACGAAGACGGAACCTATTTATCTCATCTATGGTTATGGAGAAAAAGGTAATATTACAATCAACATTGCTGATAGTAGTTGGAACCCAGATAAATTCAAAGAACAAAATACAGATGGTTTGATCATCAATAATGAAAAACAAAAAGTTGATGTTCAAGCAAATAAAAATTGGATAGGTGGCGCAAATGACCATCCAACTGTTTATTTTGAACTTTATCGTCAAGTCGGAAACGGCGATGTTGAAAAGGTACCAGGTGCAGCGCTGAAAGAACTTCCTAACGCTGTAACCTCAGTTACTTGGGAGAAGATGGCCGCTAAAGATAGTCAAGGTAATGAGTATAAGTTTAGTGTTAAAGAAGTAGATCAAAATGGTCAAGCGCTAAATCTAGAAAATTATGAAAAGGCTGAAGATGGATTAACTGTTACCAATACAGCAAAACCAACAGATATTACAGTAAGCAAAAAATGGGATGATGCTGAAAACCAAGATGGTATAAGACCAAATAAAGTTCAAGTCCAATTAATCGCCAATGGTAAGAATATAGGAGAACCTGTTACTTTAAATAAAGATAATTGGTCATATACTTTTACAGGTTTACCAACCCATGAAAATGGTCAACCAATTGATTATTCTGTTGTAGAGGTGAATCCAACTGATGGTTATCAACCTACAGTTACAAAAGCTGAAAATAGGAAAGACCTTATTTTAACAAATAGTTACCAACCAGAAAAAACATTTGTAACAGTAGATAAGAAATGGGATGATGCCAATAATCAAGATGGTAAACGTCCAAATGAAGTTGTCGTACAGTTATTAGCAGATGGTGTAGCTAAAGGTGAACCAGTTAAACTTTCAGCTGAGAATGGTTGGACTTATACCTGGGATAATCTACCGGCTAAATCTGCTGGTAAGGAGATCCATTATCAAGTAGAAGAAAAATCAGTAGCCGATTATGAAACAACCATTGCAGAAGATGGTGACCGCATAATAATAACGAATAGTCGTTCTCCACAAGTGATGAATATCCCGGTAAGTAAAGTATGGAATGACGCAAATAATCAAGATGGTAAACGCCCAGAAGAAGTTACTATTCATTTACTAGCTAATGGTACAGTAGTTGATTCTGTAAAATTATCCGAAGAGAATAATTGGCAACATCATTTTGAAAATAAACCTGTATTTAATAATGGACAGGAAATTACTTATACACTGACTGAAGATACAGTATTAGACTATTCTACTTCTATAAAAGAAGGCGTTATTACAAATAGTTATACACCAGCTGAAACTTCTGTGACTGTAACTAAAGAATGGGACGATGCTGAAAACCAAGATGGAATTCGTCCAGAAAGTATCGAAGTTGTATTGACAGCAAACGGTAAAGAAACGGAACATACCGCAACACTTAGTCAAGAAGGTAATTGGACTGCAACCTGGTCTGGTTTACCATTGAAGGAATCTGGAAAAGAGATTACTTATTCTGTAAAAGAATTATCCCTACCAGAAGGTTATGAAACAACAGTAAACGATGAAAATCATGGTAATGTGATTATTACGAATACTTATCAACCTAAAGAAACTTCTCTGACGGTAAATAAAGTATGGAACGATGATGACAACCGTGATGGTTTACGAAAAGATAGCGTAGAAGTTCAATTAACAGATGGAAACCAAAATATTGGTGATCCAATTACTTTAAATAAAGAAAATGATTGGACTTATACTTGGAACAAGTTACCAGTAAATGCAAAAGGAAATCCGATAGCATATGAAGTTGTTGAAATAAATGTTCCTGAAGGATATCAAGCAACTACAAGTGATATTTCTAACGGTGAGGTAACTTTAACAAATAATCATGAAGTAGCGACTCGAGATATAGCTGTGAATAAAGTTTGGGACGATAGCGACAACCAAGATGGTCTACGTCCAGAAGACATTGAGGTACAGTTAACAGCTAATGGTAAAGATTATGGAGAGCCAGTTACATTAAATCAAGACAACAATTGGACGCACCAATGGACCGATTTATTAGTAAATGAATCAGGTGAAAGTATTGTTTACGAAGTAAAAGAAATCGGTTCACAAGATGGTTATACACAGACAGTAGATAACCAAGGTACAGAACATATTTCATTAATCAATCAGCATTCACCAGCAGTAACAACTTTATCAGTCAATAAAGTGTGGGAAGATGGCGATAACCAAGATGGTCTACGACCAGACGCGATTGAGGTTCAATTATTAGCAAATAACGAACCAATAGGAAATATTGTGCCACTATCCGTAGAAAATAACTGGACATACACATGGACTGATTTGGCGGTTAATCATGCTGGTGAAGCAATAACTTATGAAGTTGTTGAGCTAAATAATATCGAAGGATATCAAACTGATATAAGTGAAGTGAAAGACGGACAAATTACGATTACAAATAGTCACACACCAGCAGTAACTGAAAAAACAGTAACTAAAAAATGGGATGATAGTGACAATCAAGACGGCATTCGTCCTGATATTGTTTCAGTGAATTTACTTGCTAATGATGAAATCATAGAACATGTAGACTTATCTGCAGAGAATGATTGGACACATCAATTTACTGGCTTACCTGTTTATGATAACGGACAAGAAATTGTCTATAGCTTTACAGAAGAACCAGTTGAGCATTATGAAACCTCAATCAAAGATGGTGTCATTACTAACGTCTACTTACCGAAAGAAACTGCTATTACAGTTTCAAAAGAGTGGGATGATGTGAACAACCAAGATGGTTTACGTCCAGTAGACGTTCAAGTAGCATTATTAGCGAACGGTAAGGAAACAGGAGAAATAGTAACCTTAAATGAAGCAAACAACTGGACTGCAACCTGGGATGGATTGGCTTTAAATGATAAAGGTCAAATGATTGAATATACTGTAGTTGAAACCAGTGAGGCCAAAGGATATACTTCTGCCGTCGGTGAGTTGAAAGACGGTCAGATTGTCTTAACCAACACGCATACACCGGCCGTTAAGGATGTAACTGTCAATAAAGTATGGAATGATAGTAATAATCAAGATGGCATCAGACCTGATAGGGTAAAAGTACAATTGTATGCAAATGGCGAGCCTCAAGGTACTATTGTTGAAATTGAGCAAACGAACAATTGGACATATACATGGACTAATTTACCAGTAAATGCAAATGGCCAAGAGATTGACTATACTGTTACGGAAGAACCTGTAGTTGGATATGATCATGTAATCAGTGAAGAAGCTAATAACCAATTCACTATTACAAATAGTCATATACCAGCTGTGAAAGAATTTAAAGTGAATAAAGAATGGGATGATTTCGATAACCAGGATGGTCTTCGTCCTGATAATATTTCAGTTCAATTGCAAGCAAATGGTGAAAATATTGGTGAAGCAGTTACGCTATCTGCTGATAATGATTGGTCATATAACTGGTCAAACCTACCAGTATTCCAGTCTGGACAACCAGTAACTTATGAAGTAGTTGAGACACCTGTAAATGGTTATGTACAAACAGTTGAATATTTGAATGGAAATGCAGTGGTTACGAATAAGCACACGCCATTAGTTAAAGACTTATCAATCAGTAAGAAATGGGTGGATGGTGATAACCAAGATGGCAACCGACCAGACAGTATTCAAGTAGCATTGTTAGCTAATGGAAAAGCAACTGGACAAGAACTTACTTTAAGTGAAGCTACTAATTGGGTAGGTGAATGGCATAACTTGCCTGTGAATGCAGCAGGAGTGAAAGTTGAATATTCCGTTGTGGAAATAGATAAAGCTGATGAATACGAAGTTAGCCTTGATAAATCTAACCCTAGCGAATTCATCCTGACAAATAGTTATGAACCTGCTGAAACTAGCGTATCAGTAAATAAGGTATGGGATGACGCGAATAACCAAGATGGCGTTAGACCAGATGAAGTTACAATCAACCTGCTTGCAGATGGGCATGTAGTAGATTCAACCACACTATCTGAAGCAAATAATTGGCAACATGAATTTACTAGATTACCACTTAAAGATAATGGTAATGATATTACCTATACCTTTACTGAGAACACTGTTGAAAATTATTCAACGACCATCTCTGGAAAAACTGTGACAAACAGCTATACACCAGGGAAAACATCAGTAACGGTAACTAAGAGCTGGAATGATAGTAATAACCAAGATGGTAACCGACCAGAAAATATTGAAGTAACGTTGTTAGCTGATGGACAGCCAACAAAACAAGTAGCGACATTAGATGCTAAGAATGATTGGACATACACTTGGGATAATTTATCATTGAAAAATAATGGTCAAAATATTGAGTATTCAGTAGTCGAAAATAACGCTGATGAAATTTATCAAGTAACCGTTGATGATTCAAACCATGGAAATATCATATTGACCAATAATTACACACCAGCAGAAAAAGCAATCACAGTGAATAAAGTGTGGGATGATGCTGACAATAAAGATGGTATTAGACCCGAAGAAGTTTCTGTACAGTTATTAGCGAATGGTGAGCCACAAGGAAAACCAGTAAAAGTTTCGGCAGATAGCGATTGGCGTTACACCTGGACTGGATTACCAGTTAACCAAGCTGGGAAGTCAATTAACTATGATATTGTAGAAGTGGATGTTGCCAAGGGCTACGAAGCAACTATCAGTGAAGCAAAAGATAAGATAATTACAGTTAAAAATACGCATACGCCATATAAACGCGTCAGCGTAGGAGACTATATCTGGATTGATGAGAATAAAGACGGCCTTCAAGATAGTACAGATATACCACTAGCAGGTATTGTCTTAACAATCGAAGATGAAGCAGGCAACCCAGTGACAGATGTGGATGGTAACCTAGTGGGACCACAAACCACAGATGGCAAAGGTTACTACTCATTCGATAACTTACCAGCAGATAAGACATATGTGGTTCGCATAGACCGCGAGGCATCTGCGAAAGCCCTAGAAGGGCTAGAACCAACAAGTGAAGGTGTAGGAAATGATAAGGCCATTGACTCTTCAACTTGGACCGCTACATCAAGACATTTAGTTGAAGATGGTGACCGAGATCCAACCTTAGACTTTGGTTTTGTACGTAAGGTTGAGGAACCAGAAGAGCCAGTGGAACCGGAAAAACCAGTGGAACCTGAAGTACCGGTGGAGCCGGAAGAGCCAGTAGAACCCGAAGTACCGGTGGAACCGGAAGAGCCAGTAGAACCTGAAGTACCGGTGGAGCCGGAAGAACCAGAAGAAATCGAAACACCGGAATCTCCTGAAACACCAGGAAAATCTGAATCTTCGAAAGCGTCTAATATGCCAAGTAAACAATCAGTATCTTCGGAAACAGAAGAAAGCGATAGTTTACCAGCGACTGGTTATGAGTCAAGAGCTTGGATAGGCCTTACTATATTTGTGACAGGATTGGGACTGTTTGTAAGTGGTTTTATTAAATCTAAACGTAGAAAACAATAGATTTATAGCTAATAGCGAGTAAGACACTACAAATAAAGTATTAAATAAAAAAATCCCCTCAAGTAGGTGTTTAGAAATAAGCCTACTAAGGGGATTTTTTACTACTTATCTAAGGAAAACTAATTCACTTTATAAATAATAGAATTTGAAGATATATTTAGAATGATGTTTTTTTACACCAGGGATTTTTCCTTGGTGGGCTAATTCTCTAAATCGAATACGACTCACGCCAAATTTACGCATATAACCATGTGGACGACCATCAATTCTGTCTCGATTGTGGATACAAGTAGGTGAGTCATTACGTGGTAATTTGCTTCAACCTTTATAGTCACGGGCTGCTTTTAATGCTTCGAGTTTTTCTCTATATTTTTCTACGGTTGCTAGTTGTTTTTGTGCTTTCGCTATCTTTGATTTCTTAGCCATGAATAAATCCTTTCTGTACCATGTGTTGTCAAATGTTATAAAAAGAGTTAATATAAAATCCTAAAATGTAAATCGTAATCATTACGATTTTAACCACTTACTATTAAAAAGTCAAGGAGGAAGTATCATGGCAGAAAAAATGGACGCAGCGAGTGTACGACGCCGGATGAAAAGTCCAAACCGTAAAACACGTCAACGAGCACAAAGAGTATTAAAATCTTTAAACAAGTAAAAGCGAAAGCGTTGATTGATATACATTTCAATCAACGCTTTTTTTGACCCGGTAGTCGGGAGGATTTCTCGGAAGAAACAACTTATTCTATTAGATAATCCCGTGCAGAAATAAATCAATCATTTCCTCTAAAGCAATCGTTTTGCTGATTGTTTGTTTAGAAGAAATATAAGGGGCCAGTGTCACAAAGAAATATGTAGCAATTTTCTCTCCAGTAAGCTGATGTTTTAATTGCTTTTCGTAATCATCAAATAATAAAATGAATGGCCGTTTATAACTTTCTTGAAAGATTTGGTATAGGATGCGTCTACTTTCAATGGAAATGTCTGCTTGCATATCTTGCATCATAGTATAGATATCCATGTCTTGGTTATCTTGTAGATAATAAGACATTTGTAATAGTTTACCAGTTAGATCAAGTTGGTCATTTTCAACAATCGCCAATAGGTCAGTGTATACTTCTCCACCTATTTCATCTAAAACCCCAAGATAAAGACTTTCCTTGTTTTTAAAATGATAATATAAGTTTGGTTGTGTAATCCCAACTTCTTTCGCAATCATTCTAGTAGAGGTAGCCTTATAACCACTTGACATAAACATATTTCGTGCAACTTCAATAATACGACTTCTGCTTGAAGAATCTTTTAAGGACATGATGAGATGAACTCCTCTCTATTTAATATTATAGCTTGATTCCACAAAAAAGCCATGCATAAATCTCCTATACTTGATAAGTCATACCTTAAATGGTAATCTGTTATTAATAAACTTATCAAGTGATAAAATAATAAAATGGATCTATAAAAAGGGGACCAATAACATGACAGCTAAAGAAAGAATCGCAATCATTGGGGCAGGGATAGGTGGTTTATCTGCAGCTATCCGCTTGCAGCATGCAGGATACCAAGTTGAAATTTTTGGAAAGAATCTTTCCGGAAAGCTAGATGTCTATACCTTTGATCTAGGTCCAACGATTGTCATGTGGCTACAAGCGTATAGAGAGTTGCTTACAATAACTGGACGGGGCCCAGAAGACTATTCTCCTACGTAGAAGCTAGTCCCGATGTATGACGTATATTTTAAAGGGGATTCTTAATAGTTGGATTTTTGACGATGAAAAATTAGATTCAACAGATAGAGAGAGGAAGCAAGTAAGAATGTTTTTAGCCATTAAAGAAATATTATATGCAAAGAAGAAGTATAGTTTGGTTGTTGGGGTAATGTTTTTGATTGCCTTTTTGGTTTTTTTCTTAATTAGTTTGGCTTATGGCCTAGCGATGGAGAGTCGAGTGGGGATTGACCAATGGCAAGCTGACCAAATCATTTTGACAGAAGAAGCAGATGGGACAATGAGTCGCTCTAATATAGATGAAGAAGATTATGATGCGGTTGATTCAGATAATAAAGCTTCATTACTACAAATGCCAACCAATATGCATTCAGATGATATCGAAAGTGATGAACAACTATCTATTTCCCTATTTGGTATCCAATTTGATGACTTTATTGCACCTAAAGTGACTGAAGGTCGTCAGGTGAACGCTGATAATGAAGCTTTAATCGACGATAGTCTAACTAAACAATATGGCCTAGGAATAGGGGCTACTGTAACGATTGAAGGACAAGCGTTTGAAGTTGTGGGATTAACGACAAATACGAAATATAGTATTGCGCCGATGGTTCATATCACACAAAATGCTTTTAGAAACATCCAAGACGCTTCGTTGAATACATCGAATACATCAGATAATAGCCAAATGCCTGAAGGTGAATTAGGGCAAGAAGCGGATAATCAAATAATTAATGCTATTGTCGTACGTGGTGAAGCAACAGATTTACCTGATAATCTGGAAATATGGTCAACGGCAGATTTTATCAATAATTTACCAGGATATAGCGCACAGTTACTCACATTTATTTTCATGATTGGCTTTTTAATTTTAATTGCAGCAGTTGTGATTGGTATTTTTATTTACGTACTTACTATTCAAAAAATTGACGTATTCGGTGTGATGAAAGCTCAAGGTATTTCAACAGGCACAATTGGTCGTTCTGTGGTTGTACAAACCATTATCCTTACATTAATTGGTCTAGTACTAGGTGTTGCGGTGACCATTTTGAGCATCTATTTCCTACCAGCTCAAGTGCCAACCCAAATCAATTGGCTGTTCTTTATAGCAGTCGGTGGCTTGATTTTACTTTGTTCATTAATTGGTGCCTTATTCTCAGTGAAAACAATAGTGAACGTTGATCCAGCAAGAGCAATCGCCTAGGAGGTCATTATGAGTGTATTAACAATTGAAAATGTACAGAAAAAATTTAAAGATGGGGATACCGAAATTGTGGCCCTTGAAGAAACGTCATTTACAGCAGAGAAAGGTGAATTTATTGCTATTATCGGGCCATCCGGTTCAGGAAAAAGTACCTTTTTAAGTATTGCTGCCGGCTTACAGGAACCAACACAAGGTAGGGTAATGATTAACGATAAACCTTTTAGTGAAAAGAAAGAAAAAGAGCGGGCGCGCATTCGTTTTGAAGAAGTAGGTTTTATCTTGCAAGCGTCAAATCTTATTCCATTCCTAAAAGTATCTGATCAATTGAAATTAGTCGATAAACTATCTAAAAAAGAGAAAAGCCCATTAGATTTATTGGAACTACTAGGTATTGAAAAATTAAAAAATAAATTTCCAGAGCAAATATCTGGGGGGGAAAAGCAGCGTGTAGCAATTGCGCGCGCCTTATATAATAATCCTTCAATTATATTTGCCGACGAACCAACAGCAAGCCTAGACTCTAAACGTGCGATGGATGTGGTGGATGTCTTGGCCAAAATGACCAAACAACAAAATAAAACAACTATCATGGTTACACACGATCTTCGTTTAATAGACCAATGCGATAAAGTCTATGAAATGAATGATGGGGTCTTAACCTTAAGAGAAAATCCTGATACGACTAAGGATGTACGGATGGTTTGAAATGAAAGCATGATTAGATAGATAAAGGGCAAGACGATAGATCAGTAGTGGTAAAAGAACATTTCCTAGACCTTGTTTGGACATTACCCCCAAAAGTTAGAGTTATAAAACTAACTTTTGGGGGTGTTTTTATGTCTAAATATACTGAAAAATTTAAAATTAAGCTCGTTACAGTCAAGTCCATAATCCTGTGTAAAATACTATACAATGTTTTACCGGTCTCTCATTGATCAAACTTAATATATTTTCTTGTAGAACTGAGCCATTCGTCATGAAGGTCTATAAGGACAGCTCCAATTAATCGATTGGCAGACGTTCGGTTGGGAAAAATCCGAATAATCTTTTCTCTTCTGCGGACTTCCTGGTTCAGTCGTTCAAGAAGGTTGGTGCTTTTTAGCCGATTGTGACCATTTCCGATAACCGTGTATTGAAAGGCATCTTCGAAGCCATTATCCAATGTTTCGCAAGCTTTTGTATATTTAGACTGGTCGATATATTCACCGACTAAGGCATTCTTAGCTGTTCGAGCGAGTTCAATATCCGTAAACTTAAAGATCGCTTTTACTGCTTCTCTAAACGGTTTTGAATTCTTTTTTGGAATGGAACTGAAGATGTTTCTTAAAAAATGGACCTGGCATCTCTGCCAACTCGCGTTGGTAAATGACTTACGAATTGCAGACACTAGGCCTTTATGGGCATCAGAAATGATGAGTTCTGTCCCCTGTAGACCGCGTTCTTTTAAGTATTCAAAGAAGATGGACCATGTGTCATCACTTTCTTCATTTTGGATCATGAAGCCAATGATTTCACGATCACCACCTTCTGTTATCCCGATCGCAATATGGCAGCTTTTAGAAAGCACTCGATGGTCCTCACGGACTTTTATGTAGAGAACATCAGTCATCAGATAAGGATAACTCGTACCTGAGAGTGAACGGTTCTGCCATTCGTTGACCATCGGGTCTAACTGCTCAGTCAGGCTAGAAACAAAAGATTTCGATACCGATTTTCCACATAGCTCTTCAACAATCTTTGAAACTTTACGTGTCGAAACGCCTGAAACATACATCTCAAGCATTGAAGCGAGCAGTGCCTTTTCATTTCGCTGATAACGCTCAAACACCGTCGGTGAAAATTCACCATCACGTGTTCTAGGCACTTTTAACTCGAGTGTGCCCACACGAGTCGTAAAGTCTCGCTCATAATAGCCATTTCTTTGACTCTGACGACTTTCTGAACGTTCATAGTCATCGGCTTGAATATATTCTGTTCGTTGATTTTCCATCAATTGGTTGAAAACAGTGGTCAAAATATTTTTAGAAACTTCATCTTTTACCGAATGTTCAATAATACTTTGAACCTCTTCGTTGTTCAGTGTAAAATGTACTTGGGTCATGTAACGTCCTCCTGGGTATGTTTTTGTGGTTAAAAACATTGTACCGTAAAAGGGCTGTTACATGGCCTTTTATCTTTTACACAATTATATGGACTTTATCCTCGTTACTGAGTATTTAAATACTAATCTAGGATACAAATTACTAGCAAGCAAATATGGTATGCCCTCTTCATCACCGTTAAAACAATGGGTTAGAACCTATAAATCCTTAGGGATAGAGGGTTTAAAACGAAAGAGCGGTAAGGAAACATACACTGTTCAATTTAAATTAGATACTGTAAAATTCATGTTAGAAACAGGGGCTTCTTTTCAAGAAACTGCAAATCAATTTAAAATGAATAATCCTGCATTAATTTATAGTTGGAGGAAAGCATTTAATGAACAAGGAATAGAAGGCCTAAAACTAAAGTTAAAGAGGAGACCTTCAATGACAAAGAAACCTCGAAAATCTAAAAAGAGTGAAGAAAAAGATTTAACACGTGAAAAAGCATTAGAGCGAGAGAACGAACTACTTAGACTTGAGGTAGCTTACCTTGGAATGTCAACACATTATTGAACAGAAAATATAAAGTGTAAAAGATAATTAAGTTCACGTTCTTTTTGCCTCTCTCAACCGAATGGCGGAAGCCTTTCGTTCAATCGATCGGCTAATTAATGTAACAGTCTGTGTCCACGACTACAAGGGCAAGACCACCCTTTCCGTCCTGGCCTCATACTGTTTTGACTCAGTGGCCGACCGATAGACGAATGACTTATCTCTTCCATTTTCAGACTGTTCTTCTTCCCAAGTTTTACGATAGTCTATGGGAGATTCGTAGTTTAGTGCGCCATGCGGACGGAAATTATTCCACCAATGGACGTAGTCCATAAGTTGGACCTGCAGTTCATAGAGTGTATCGAATCGATTGTCGTAGACAAATTCAAACTTAAACGATTTATATGTCGATTCCGCTACGGCATTGTCATACGGATTTCCTTTTCTACTTAACGAGCGTTCAATGTCAAAGGTATCCAATAATTCATCGATCGTATGGTTATCAAATTCTTTTCCTCGATCGGTATGAAAAGTGTTCACCATATGTAGATCGCCCTTAACTGTCGCCAGGGCCTGCATGACTAAGTCAGCGGTCTTATGCGGTCCAGCGGAATAACCAATGATTTCACGATTAAATAAATCAAGGATAAAACATACATAAAACCACTTAGTAGCTACTTTGACGTAAGTCAAATCCGTGACGATCACTTTCATCGGCTCTTCTTGTGAGAACTCACGGTTCAGGATGTTTTCGATTCTAGCTTGATTAACACCGGTTCTCTGGGGTTTGTAAGACGGCCGGTTATATTTTGAGACGAGATGGAATTTTTTCATTATACGACCGATACGACGGCGAGAGACAGTAAAACCTCTCTTTTCAAGTACAGGTTTCAATTTCCGCGTGCCGAACGCATTATTACTTCTTGCGAATTCTTCAATGATTGCTTGTTCGAGTTCTGATTCACTTTCTTTCTTTTTGGCTTCATAATAATAAGATCCTCTGTTAATTTTGAGGGCACGGCACATCGCTGATATAGAATACTTATGTTTGTTTGCTTTGATTACTTCGACCTTCGCCCGAATATCAGCGCCGCTTGCTTTAAAATATCATTTTCCATTTCCAATTGAGCATTTCGCTTCTTTAAAGCTCTCAGTTCTTTTTGTTCAGGGGTCAGATTGTCCTGAACTTTGAAAGAACCCGATTCAGTATTCTCGCGGACCCAGCGGTCGAAAGTGGAAGGGGTTAGTTCATATTCTGAAATGATTTCATTTCTTGGTTTTCCTGCTTTGTGTAGGTCTACGATTTGATGTTTAAATTCATCTGAGTAACTGCGTCTCTTTCTGCGCGTTGACATGATAGATTCCTCCAGTGTGTTTCTTTTAGTATACACACCTTATCTTTTCTGTCCAACTCAGTGTAACCTATCCACCTAAAAAAGTTGAGAACTTTTCGGGAAAACCAGAAAAAACTCCACGAAAAGTACAAGCCCAATGGGCATTCGAGCTCAAGCAAGATGGATTCCGATTAAAGAATATTTTGCACTATGCAATAGCTATAAATTAGGGACTTATTTGGCTGCTGGTATTCCAGTGATCATCCCAGAAAATCTATCCAATCGTGCCATTATTGAAGAGAATGACCTCGGGATAGTCGTTCGTGATTTAGATGAAGCAAAACAAGTGATTGCGGATATGGATGCAAATCGCTATGTCCAATCACGAGATAATGCGCAAAGATTCAGTACATTAGTTCAATCAGGCTACTATATCAAGAAATTATTAATTGATACAGTACACGCGATTTTTGCTAAATAAATATTCTTGATGTTCTCTGGCAAGTTTTCCTAGTATAATGATGACCACAAGATATATTGAAAAAAGGGAAGTGAAAGATATGCTAAAAAGCATTTTTCAATCTAAATTAGGGGACATCACTATATTAGCAAATGACCATGGTCTTATTGGCGTATGGTTTGAAGACCAGGCACATTTTGGTGCGGGCTTTGATTTAGGCCAGGTAGCAGTTGATCATCAACATCCAATCATTCAACAGACTAAAGCTTGGTTGACTGCCTACTTTAATGGAGAAAACCCACAACCATCAAAGTTACCATTAAACCTTCAAGGTACAGCTTACCAGCAAGAAGTCTGGTCTGAATTACAGAAAGTACCCTACGGCCAAACGATTACCTATCAAGAGTTAGCTGAGAATGTCGCTACTCGTCAAAGTAAGGGCAGAGGTTCTGCAAGAGCTGTAGGTGGCGCAGTTGGGCGTAACCCCATTTCGATTATTGTCCCTTGCCATCGTGTAGTAGGCACAAATGGTGATCTAACTGGCTATGCAGGTGGTATCGACCGTAAAATAGCTTTGCTTAAATTAGAAGGTTATTTAACTGATGACAAATGATTTCAAGGTATCAGCTAATCAAACACAAGCCATTTATGAAAAGTTAAAAACTACATTCCCAGATGTCGGTAAATGGCCACCAGATACAAAAGCTGAAATTATCCTAGGTGCAATCTTAGTTCAAAATACCAATTGGCGAAATGTTGAAAAATCACTGGAACGGTTGAAACAAACTACGGACTTTATACCAGATCAAATATTAGGACTAAGTGACGAAGACTTACAATTCCTCATTCAACCATCAGGCTTTTATAAAAATAAATCACGTGCTATTCAGGAAACATTTCGTTGGTTTCAAAATCAAAATTGGTAATTCGCTGAAATTGCACTAAACTATGGTCAACATCTTAGATCAGAACTCTTAAAAATTCACGGGATAGGGCAAGAAACCGCGGACGTTCTATTAGTATTTGTCTTTGACCAAGTAGCATTTATCGCCGATACCTATGCAAGAAGATTATTTGCTTATTTATTTGATACTGAATTCAAATTTCAGGAGCAGATGAGTGTCTGCTCTTTTTTTGCGGGGAAAAACGTACATGAGTTGGTGGAAAATATAATTCGTTTCGATAAAACAGAATTTAAAAGATTACATCCACATTTTTATTATATTGGACTGTGATTTTTTCTTAAAGCATATTATGATATTAAGTATAAGGCCTAAAATGAATGGATTTTAGAAGTTGGACAAATGTAAAGGCTGATTTCAAGGGATCTTTTTAGTGTATCCCCGCGTATCATCATCAATTCGCAAAGCGATGGAGTATTCCCCGCGTCAGCGGGGGTGATCCTGCTGTAACTGCACCTTCGCCACCAAAAGTAACGTATTCCCCGCACCAGCGGGGGTGATACTAATATTCTAACAAGATACCTACACTTAGATTCGTGTTCTCCGCATGAGCGGGGGTGATCCCTATTTACAACTAAAAATGATTTACCCGAAACGGTATTCCCCGCATGAGCGAGGGCAACTAGGTAGTGTAGAGGCTCCAGAAACTGAGGATTCGGTACGTTACTCTGTGCAAGCTATCCTACCTGAGAGTCAGTTTGACACTGGTGTATCGTAATTTGATTTATTTCTTGAACCTGGTTATACAGAAGTGTTGCAAGCGGAGATATTTAATCACGATGATGAAAGTGACTAGAATGAAGAGAGCGTGCAGATTAATAATCAGTATGCATACGTTATTGGCTTACAGGTAACGGAAGATGAAGATCACGAAGCAAATTCAAATTTAAACTTAACGGGCATTGAACCTTCATTAGTAAACTACCAAACAGCTGTTGTCACTAAATTGCAAAATGATCAGCCTTTTATACTTGGCAATATCGATATTGAAGCCGAAGTTTATGATGCTGACGCCCAAGAAGCGATTAAAACAGCAACACTAGAAGCAACGAATTTCGCGCCTAACTCTACGATAAACTTCGTCATTGACTGGGAAAATCAATATCTAGAACCAGGGGAGTATCGTCTAAAAATGACCGCATCAAACAATGATGACGAGTGGACATGGGATGAACCATTTACTATTACAGACGAGCAAGCAGAAATATCTGACGACGCTGTAGAATTAGAAAATCGATGGTTCACACCACAAGTTTTTATTGGAATTATCGTAGTACTCGTGATTATCATAATTATTTTATTAATAGTTCTGAGAAAACGAAAGAAATAATATAAACCCATCAAGCACTTAACCCAAAATGTTGAGTGCTTTTTGTATGGGAAACTTTTAGTAAATGAAAATACTAACAATGAACTCTAAGCGTTTTTCTTTATGGAAATACGGTACAAAAACTTAGAGAACAAAATTTCTATTACTACACACTAAATTATTTATCGAATGTAAAGATTGTAAAATTATGAATGTAGCGATACTTTAATACATTGAAAGCACAATAATCTAGTGAATTGGCACAAAAGTTATGGTAAAGTTATAATGCTTAATATACCCTGAATAATTCATACTTTGACTTCAAACCGTCTGAAACTGCCTAACGGCAGTCTTCATTTACTTTTTCATTTTCACCTGTTAAGTGATGCAAAAAGAACCCCATTCTGATATGGTAAAGGTGTCGAAACCAACCAAAAGAAAGGAGTTCTTCTCATGACTAGCTTACACAAAAACCAGGTAAAATTCAATTCAAATTTGACTATTTCACATACAGGTGGTCGCTTATCGAGTGATTCGGGTTTGGTCTTAGTTAAAGAGGTGATGAATACCTTCGACTTTTCACACGTAGCTAAACAGTGGCTCCATATTAAAGACAAACGTGTTTACTTCACACATGATAACTTAGCGATATTAGAACAACTCATTATGCAGTTAATTGCTGGGTACTCGGCAGACTCATCAGCTAATCTATTAAGACAGGATCCAGTCTTTCAAGCTGTACTCGGTAAAAAAGAGTTGGCCTCACAATCGTCAATCTCTCGGTTTTTAGATCGTTTCACCGAGGAGAACATGGATCAACTCCAAGCATTAAATCAGTCGCTGATTGATAAAGCGCGTTTGATTCGCAATGACACCGAGTTAATCATTGATGTCGATTCCACACATTCGGATACCTTTGGACGCCAAGAACAAACAGATTATAATGCCCATTATCAAACCTACGGCTATCACCCATTAGTTGCATTTGACGGATTGACCGGAGATTTCCTAAAAGCTGAACTGCGTTCAGGCAATCAGTACACGTCTAAAGGGGTAAAAGCCTTTATCGACCCGCTGTTACACCACTACAAGAGCACGTTACCTCATACCGAGATATTGGTTCGGGGTGACAGCGGCTTCGCCACACCAGAGGTGTATGAATCTTGTGAAGCAACTGAAAGCCAGTACGTTATCCGATTAAAGAGCAATCGGAGGTTAAGTCAGTTAGCTGAACACTCTGTTCTTTATGGGGATAATAAAAAATGGGAAGACCGAGAAATACAGTATTTTTCACTCCCTTATCAAGCACAATCCTGGTCAAAACCCCGTCGCGTTTGTATTCGATCAATCCGTGAAGCAGGAGAGCTTCTTTTTCACCACGCATTCATTGTGACGAATCTATCCGATAATGTCTCGCCTGAAGTCATATTCTCTCTTTACGGCAAGCGTGGAACAATGGAAAATTTCATCAAAGAAGCGAAATCAGGCTTTTATTTTGACAAAACAGATAGTCCGCGTTTCCTGGAAAATCATGTCAGAATGATGATCAGTGTCCTGGCTTACAACCTCGTCAATTTTTTAAAGACCATTGGATTTGAACAAGTCAATCGGGGGATGACGATTCATTCTATACGATTGACATTGCTTAAAGTTGCCGGAAAACTCGTTAAAACAGGTAGACAAGTCTATCTCAAACTGTCGAGTTATCATGTGTATCAAACTGAATTTTATAAGGTTTTTGAACGCCTACGGCGATCTAGGCAATGGATTTAGGCTAGTTATCGTAAAAATTTTTAACCTATTTTTCCAAGGGGTCAGTCTGCCCTTAAATAGACAAATAATTTTTATTACAGCCTTCTTCCGTATATATCCTGTTCGAAAACACATTATTTTGGAAGAATGTATCTGCCTAATTTAAATATAGGCACTTTGTTCAAAAAAATAGCTTAAATTTAGAGCTATGAATTATTCAGGTATACATTAGTATAAGTTTCAGAATTTTGGGAGGATTCTATTATGTATCAATATTTAAAAAGATTTATAGATTTTATATTATCGTTAGGGGGCCTAATTATACTAAGTCCCCTTTTTCTTATACTTGCGTTATGGATCAAATTGGATTCTCCAGGTCCCGTCTTCTTTAAACAAAAACGAGTTGGGAAAAATAAGGAATTCTTCCAGATTTACAAGTTCCGTTCAATGAGAACAGATACTCCGGCAGATATGCCGACCCATCAGCTAAACGATCCAGCAGCATTTATTACTAATTCAGGCCATTTTTTACGAAAAACTAGCTTAGATGAACTCCCACAATTAATAAACATTGTAAAAGGGGAGATGGCGATTATTGGTCCTCGTCCAGCTTTGTGGAATCAAGATGACTTAATTGAAGAACGCGACAAATATGGAGCAAATAATGTGCGTCCAGGTTTAACAGGTTGGGCACAAATAAATGGACGTGATGAGTTGGAAATACCTGTTAAGGCGCGTTTAGATGGTGACTATGTAGAAAATATTAGCTTTTTATTTGATGTAAAGTGCTTTATTGGAACTGTGGTAAGTGTATTCAAGAGTGAAGGCGTCGTTGAAGGTGGTACTGGAACCATTGAAAAGGCCAGAAGAGATATAAAGGAGGAATCTAAATGAAACGAATTTTGATTACGGGTCAAAATAGTTATATTGGGACTTCCTTTGAAGAGTGGGTCGCTCAATGGCCTGAGGATTATAAAGTAGATAAAATTTCACTTAGAGACAATCGTTGGAAATCAGACGATTGGTCTCAATATGATTCAATTTTACATGTTGCTGGAATAGCTCACAATTCATCAGATAAATCCTTAGAAGACTTATACTATTCTGTAAATAGAGATTTAACAGAGGAAGTTGCGCTAAAGGCAAAAAATGATGGAGTCAATCACTTCATTTTTCTAAGCAGCATAATTGTATTCGGTACTAAAAAAGAATGTATTGATGAGAATACTATACCAGATCCAGATAATTTCTACGGTGATAGTAAACTTCAAGCTGAACAAAGACTTGAGAAATTGAATGATGAAAGTTTTAAGGTAGCCATTATTAGACCTCCTATGATTTATGGTAAAGAATCAAAAGGCAATTACCCGAGACTCTCTAAACTAGCACAAAAAACACCTATCTTTCCAAATTATGAAAATAGGAGAAGTATGTTATTTATTAGTAACTTAGTGGAATTACTTCGATTAATTATAGATTCACATGATGAAGGGTACTTCCATCCGCAAAATAAGGAGTATGTAAAAACTAGTAAATTGGTTGAAACCATTGCTAAAATACAACATCATCCTATTTGGATCACAAAAATATTTAATTGGTTAATTTTTTTATTAAAAAATACAAGTTTAGTGAAAAAAGTATTTGGAAGTTTATATTATGACCAAATGTTGAGTAATACAAGTCATTTGAATTATCAAAAATTTACATTAGAAGAATCAATACTTATAACTGAAAAATGAACGATATAAGGATGTGAAAATTATAAAACAAGCATTGATAATCAGTTCAGTAGCATCTATGATTGAACAATTTAATTTGGATAATATTTTAATACTTCAAAGCTTAGGTTATGAAGTATCTGTTGGAACTAATTTTATTGACGCTGGCACTATTTCTAGAGATGATGCTCAAAAACTAAAAGAAAGTTTAACTTTAAATAACGTGAAATGTTACCAGATAGATTTTCCTAGAGGTAGTGGAACTTATAAAAAAAATATAAAAGTAATTAAGCAGTTAAAAATGTTGAAAGAGAAAAACTTTGATTTATTACATTGTCATTCACCAATAGGTAGTGTTTTAAGTAGGATAGTTTTTAAAAAAACACAGACAAAAATCATTTATACTGCCCATGGGTTTCACTTTTATAAAGGGGGACCTAAAAAAAATTGGATATTCTATTATCCAATAGAGCGATATTTTGCAAAATATACAGATTTATTGTTAACAATAAATGAGGATGATACAAATATAGCAAGAAAAGATTTTAAAGTGAAGGTAAGAAAAATCCCTGGAGTTGTAGAGGCCCCCAAAAGTTAGACCAAAAATCTAACTTTTGGGGGTTTATTTTTATGGCAAAATATTCACTAGAATTTAAATTGGAAATTGTAAAACATTATCTGGGGAACTATGGTGGCTACCTAGCGGTAGCAAAGAAATATAATATACAAGATTCTATTGTAAGAAGATGGGTTAATAGCTATCAACAATTTGGAATCGAAGGACTGAAACGTAGTAAGAATCAAACTCATTACTCTGTTGATTTTAAGCTTAGTGCTGTAAAATTATATGAAACAACAGAGATGAGTTATCGAGAAGTAGCCAATTCATTAGGGATGAATAACCCTAGTCTAATTTGTAATTGGCGCACTACTATCCTCAAGAAAGGTGTCGATGGCTTATCAGAACAGAGAGGTAGGCCACCGAAAATGGGTAAACGGAAGAAAGCTGATAAGAAAGTATTTCAGGATCCAAAGAATATAACTAGAGAAGATGTAGACGTTGAGCGTCTGAGACAACTTGAAAATGAAAATCGTGATTTGAGAATCGAGAATGAATTTTTAAAGGAATTAGGGAGATTGCAGGAAGCAGAGAAACAGCAACAAAGAAACAAATAGCTCAAGCAATCTACAATCTCCATACTATTAATAAATTCAAATTAGTTGATATTTTGAGAGTAACTGGCTTTCCAAAGGCAACTTATCACTATATTAGGAAGCAATCTAAACGACCAGACAAGGATAAAGTTTACAAAGATGCTTTACTAGAACTAAGAGAGAAAAATAAGGATTATGGGTATAAAAGACTGACTCCCGAGTTAAAAAAATTAGGTTATCATATAAATCGGAAGAAAGTATTACGCTTAATGCGTGAATTAGGCATTCTTGTAACTGCCTTCTCACACAAAAGCAGAAAGTATAAGTCTTATAAGGGAACTGTAGGGAAAGTAGCATCAAATCGTTTAAAACGACGTTTTAACACATCAGTTCCACATCAAAAAATTACGACTGATACAACTGAATTCAAATACTATTATACGGACCAGTTAGGCAATACTCAGACAGGCAGACTTTATTTAGATCCTTATATGGATTTATTCAATAGCGAAATCATCAGTTTTCAAATAACAAAACGGCCTAACGGTGAAAGTATGATGGAAGCTTTGAAGGTAGCTATAGAACGTACAAATGATTGCATATTCAGAAGAACTTTTCATTCAGACCAAGGCTGGGCTTATCAAATGAAACGGTATTCAAAAACTTTAAAAGATAATGATATCTTCCAAAGTATGTCTAGAAAAGGGAATTGTTATGACAATTCACCAATGGAAAATTTCTTTAGTATACTCAAACAAGAAATGTATTATGGTCAAACTTATCATAGTTTTGAAGAATTGGCTGAATCAATTACCAACTATATTAACTATTATAATAAAGAACGAATTAAAGAGAAACTAGGATGGCTAAGCCCCGTCCAGTATCGCAGCCAATATACTAATTCCATTGTCTTTTCATAGTTTCACATAAAGTTTCAATCTATCAAGAGTCGCTCCGCTACTACTCTTGACAGATTGAAATTTATGAGAAGTATTGTCGACAACAGGAATTAAGCCAAATTGCATGTATTAAAAAGAGCTGACCAATCGGTCAACTCTCATAAAATTTAGTCTAACTTTTTGGGTCCACTATAAGTAGGAATTGATTTTAACAAAATCCAAGCATCTTTGAATAAAAACAATAAAGAAAGACTTAGAGAAAAATTAAAGATTTCAGCAGATAGTAAAATAATGATTTCTGTAGGTGAACTTAATAATAATAAGAACCATATTGCAGGTATCGAGGCACTAAATATTATGCAAGATGATGCGCTGCATTATGTAATATGCGGTATAGGTACTCAGGAAAGTTACTTACGAACTAAAGTTAGTGAGTATAAATTAGAGAATAATGTCCACTTTATTGGCTATACACATAATATAGAGGAGTACCTATCTGGTTCAGACTTTTCTCTGTTTCTTTCCAAAAGAGAGGGTTTGGGTTTGGCAGGCTTGGAAGCAATGGCTGCAGGGCTACCATTGATTAGCTCAAATATTGGAGGAATTAAAGACTATACGAACAATGGGGAGACAGGGTTCACGGTTGATGATCCAGGTGATTATGAAATAATTGCAAAGCAAATTAATAATCTACTAAATTTAGAAAATAAACAATTAAAAAAAATATCAAAAAATAATCAAAGAATTGCCGAAAAATATTCAAGCGAGTTAGTAAATAAAGAAATGTATGAAATATATTCAGAATTGTTCTGAGTATAAAAGATAAGTCTCAAATTATAGTTGATAGGAGAGTTATACCAGATGGTTAAAATTTCAGTTATTATGGGGGCTTTTAATTGTGAAAATACAATAACGGAAGCACTAGATTCCCTGTGGAACCAAACTTTTCAAGATTTTGAAGTAGTTATTTGCGATGATGGCTCCACTGATAACACATTAGAAATATTAAAAAAAATAGAGAAAAGTAATAGTCATAAAGTAAAACTGCTTTTTAATGAAAAAAACCAAGGGTTAAACTATACTTTAAATAAATGTTTAAAAGCTGCTCAAGGTGAACTAATAGCTAGAATGGATGCGGATGATATTTCTTTTCCAAATAGATTTGAAACACAGCTGCTTTTTTTGCAAAATCATTCAGATATTGATTTTGTAAGTTCCAATATGATCTTTTTTGATGAACTAGGAGATTGGGGCCAAAGTGACTTAAAAGAATATCCTGAAAAGGCAGACTTTGTAAAAAGCTCACCATTTGCCCATGCACCTGTAATTATAAAAAAATCGGCATATAATCAAGTTGATGGATATACAGTAGATGATAAATTATTAAGAGTAGAAGATTATCATCTATGGATAAAATTATATTCTAGCGGATATAAAGGAGCAAACATTCAAGTTCCATTGTACAAAATGAGAGACGACCAAGAAGCATTTAAAAGGCGTAGTATAAAAAACCGAATAAATGAAGTAAGAGTTAAATTATTTGCTGTAAATCAGCTAGAATTATCTAAATGGAATTATGTTTATTCAATTAGACCGTTATTAGTGGCTCTTTTACCATATGGTTTATATAATTACCTACATAAAAGAAAACTGAATAAAAGATAGTGCAAAAGAGGGTTAAAATGAATAAGGATTTAGTAAGTGTTATCATACCAAACTATAATAGAAAATCGCTAATAAAGCAGGCAATTGCCAGTGTTTTAAGTCAAACATATCCTAATATTGAAATAATAATTGTTGATGACTGTTCTACTGACGGATCGGTAGAAGAAATTGAACAATTGGCAATTAAGTATGAGAATGTTTTTGGAATTTATTCAAAAAAAAATCATGGAGCAAATTATTCTAGAAATTTAGGTGTTGCTAAAGCTTCGGGTAAATATTTAGCATTTTTAGATAGTGATGATGCTTTTTATAAAACTAAAATTGAAAAGCAAATGAAAGCTTTATTAGATGATTCCACAGCAGATATAAAATTTTCTACTTGTTTGTTTGAACAAAAACGAAACATAACTGAAAATAAATTTTTATCATTGAATGATATTATGATAAATAATATTCTTGGTGGATTTTCCACTTTATTAGTTACTCGGGAAGCTTATATCAATGTTGGCGGCGTAGATATTGAAATGGAAAGTTGCCAGGACTGGGATTTATATCTAAAATTATTAACAAAATACAATGGAATCTTAATTGCGGAACAACTGGTTTATTATGATGTTCAAACAGATAGTATTTCAAATAATTATGATAAAGTGATTGCAGGTCACATAAAAATTTTTGAAAAAATAAAAGAAATCAATGTACAACATCAAATTTTGACAACAAATAAACTAATTTATCATCAAAATAGATTATTAGGGTCTTTGAATAGATACTTTGAAAAGCGTAAGATTGCTAGAAAATATTATCGTAAAAATTTATCACTTGACTTTAACGCAGAATCCATTTTGAATTACCTGTCAACGTTTATAAGCAGTAAATTATATAATAAAATAATCCAAAATTGGAGGTCATTATTGAGATGAAAATATGCTTTCTAACTAGTAGCCTAGCTGAAATTGGGGGTCAACAGAAAATAGTTTCAATTTTGGCCAATGAATTGGCTAAAATTGATGAAGTAGATGTATCTATAGTGTTAATAAATACAGATAAAGTACTGTACAATTTACATCCTGACATAAATCTTCTATATGATAAGTCTTTGAAAAGAAAAAAAAATGATTATATTTTTCACAAGATATTAACTAAAATATTCGTAAAGAGAAATTTAGTACAAAATAAAAATTTACTGATTAAGATGTTATTTCCAAAAAATGAGATAAAGAATTATCAGAATTTTTTTATGAAGTACAATTTTGATGTTATTATTGGTGTTAGTCCAAGAGAATCTGGCATACTTAGCTTATTAAATTTAAATAGTAAAAAAATCGGGTGGATGCATAATACAGTAGAGAGATATTTTTTAATTGAAAATGAATGGCTTTGGGGAGAATTAAATGCATATAGGCAATTACTACCTAAATTAGATGAAGTAATTGTATTAACTGATCATGATAAAAAGATTTATGAAGATACCTTCGAAATAAGAGCCACAAGAATATATAATCCTTTGACTTTTAAATCAATAGAGAAGAGTCCACTTACTAACAAAAGTATTTTATTTGTGGGAAGAATTTACTATTTAACTAAAGGAATAGATTTATTACTTAAATCTATGAAAATTATTACCCAAAGTGGTTCAAGAATTGAGTTGAATATCGTAGGAAATGGTCCTGATATGGAACGGTTAGTTCAAGATTTAAAAAATCATAAATTAGAACATTCTGTTAATGTATTAGGGTCAACAGACGATGTCAAATCTCATTACTTGCAGAACTCTATGTTAGTGCTACCTTCCACTATTGAAGGATTTGGTTTAGTTGTGACTGAAGCGTTAGAAATGGGGTTACCAGTTGTGTCATACAAAACCGAAGGGCCTTCAGAAATAATTACTGATAAAACAGATGGATTTTTGATTGAAAAATTTGATTATCAGAAATTTACAGAAAAAGTAATGCTAATCATGAATGATTATACCCTTAGAAAAACTATGGGTAGTAATGCATCAGATAAGGCAAAAAAATTTTCAGTTAATAAAATAGTTGAAGAATGGCTTATATTATTAAAATAAATTCATAATATAGTTAATATTTATGGATGAATAGTTAGGATGAGAAGTGTGAACCGTGTTTCCTTAGATAAATTTTTTACTACCTTAATTGGGATATTGATCTTATATTTTTCATTAATTGAATTAACACCAGTTTTGGGAACAGGATTTATATATACAATGTTTATAAGTACAATTGCTATAATCATTTTTATATACCTATTGATTGCAAGATTTGATATTAGTAATGTAAAGTTACTAATTCCTATAGCCTTATATTTGATACTTTTTCTACTTAATCTAAATGATAGCCCCGAAGTATTATTATTTCAACTATTAGCGTTTATTTTATTTTTCGTATGTTCAAATCTTTATTGGAGAGCGCCTAATTTAAAAATTTTGCATTTTTTTAATATATTTGTTTTTATTGTTCTAATTGGCGAAGTATTGTTTCATTTTGTTGTACAACCAGGGACCACAGAAATAAATTTACTTGGTATTGCAAATGTTAATAGAGTAGCGATGATGTCTCTTACCATGTCATACTTTTCTATAATGTATACTATTTTTTATAAGAAAAATTTTAAAAAAAGTTCTCTAATAATATGGTGTTCATTAGTCTTATTAATTGTATTGTTAAGTGGTTCCCGGACAGCTTTAATCTCAATCGTTGCTATACTGGTAACAATTTTTTATTGGAAGAAAATCACTGCGTCAAAATTAAGATTTAACATGTATTTCATTTCAGTTATATTGATTATCGGATTAATTACATATATTGTACCTTATGCTTCTGATATTATACCTAATTTTGAAAGGTTAAATATGATCGCATTTGATATAACTGGTAAAGAACTATATTCTGGACGAGAAG